>NZ_JBQEMS010000001.1:654899-672399 GCF_052044265.1 Sinorhizobium sp. 22678
CCGCGCTCCTTTCCGGCGAAGTCAACTTCACGGAAAACGCACCGTCGCAGGATCTGCCGCGGCTGCAGGCGCAGCCCGACCTGAAGGTCATGGAGCGCACCGATCTGCGTACCGTCATGGTCGGCTTCAACCGCAAGCCGGAACTCGCGAACGGTTCGGAGAACAAGTTCAACGACCTGCGCGTGCGTCAGGCTTTTGCCCATGCGCTCGACCGGGATCTGATCCAGCAGCGCGTCATGCGCGGAAAGTCGCGCACGGCAGGCGCGGTGGTCGCGCCGGAAATTCCGGGTTACGCTCCCGAGCTGGACACGACGCTGGCATTCGATCCTGCCCTCTCGAAGAAGCTTCTGGCCGAGGCTGGCGCTTCGGACTATCCGTTCACGCTGGTTTGCACGACCGACGCCTATGTGAACGAGGAAGAGCTTTGCCAGGGGCTGGTGAACCTGCTGAGCCGCGCAGGCTTCAAACCGCAGCTCGACATTGCCCCCACCGCCGCACAGGCGCCGAAGCGTACGAGCGGCAAGGCCGACGTCTATCTGATCGGCTGGGCCACGGAACCGATGCTCGACAGCTATTCGATCCTTCTCCAGATGATTCAGACGAAGACGGCCAATGCCGGCGTCTTCAACTGGGGCGGCTGGAGCTATCCGGAGATCGATAAGCTGATCGTGCAGGCGTCGACCGAAATGGACCGCACCAAGCGCCTGACGCTGCAAAGCAAGGCGCTGCAAATGGTGAAGGACGAGATCGTGATGCTGCCCTTGCACCAGCAGCCGATGGCCTGGGTCATGTCGAACAAGATCGAAAAGATCGTGCAGCTGCCGGACAACAAGCCGCGCCACTGGCTGACGCAGTTTGCCGAATAATTCATCCACGACGCTCCGGGACGGACTCCCGGAGCGTCCTGTGACCGAGGAATTCCTATGCTGGTTTTTATCATAAAGCGCCTGGCAAACGCCGTCATGGTGATGTTGGCCGTCGCTTTGCTGGCCTTTCTGATTTTCCGGCTGGCGGGCGATCCCGTCGAGATGATGGCCAACGAGCAGATGACGCAGACCGACCGCGATAATCTGCGCGAACGGCTGGGCCTCAACGATGGCCTGATGACACAATATACCCGGTTCGTGGTCAACGCCGCGCAGGGCAATTTCGGCATCTCCTACCGCAACGGCCAGGACGTGCTGAGCCTGATCGCCGAACGCTTTCCGGCGACCCTGGAGCTGGTGCTGGTTGCCACGCTGATCTCCCTGCTGCTCGGCCTGCCCCTCGGCGTGCTGACCGCGATCAAGCGCGGCAAATGGTATACGGAGGGCCTGCAGTTTATCTCCATTGTCGGGGTCTCGCTGCCGAGCTTCGTCGTCGGCATCCTGCTGATCCTCGTCTTCTCGGTTACGTTCGGCTGGCTCCCGGCTTTCGGTCGCGGCGATGTCGTGCAGCTTGGCTTCTGGTCGACGGGGCTCCTGACGCCTTCGGGCCGCGCGGCGATCCTGCTGCCGTCCGTCGCTCTGTCGCTTTATCAGGTCACGCTGGTCATGCGTCTTGTCCGCGCTGAAATGCTGGAAGTGCTGCGATCTGATTACGTGAAATTTGCCCGCGCCCGAGGCATTCCGCGCTGGCGCATCTATTTCCGCCATGCGCTGCGCAACTGCCTGATGCCGGTCGTGACCATGACCGCGATGAATGTCGGTTCGCTGATTGCCTTCGCGCTCATCACCGAAACCGTGTTCCAGTGGCCAGGCATGGGCATGCTCTTCATCCAGGCCGTGACCTTCCTCGATATTCCGGTGATGGCGGCCTATCTCTGCATCATTTCCTTCATCTTCGTCGTGCTCAACACGCTGGTGGACATTGCCTATGCGGTAATCGATCCCCGCTTGCGTACAGCCCGCTGAAACGCCCGTTGAACCGACTGTGGGGCCAAGACCGATGAGTATCCAGACTTCTCAAACTCCGCCCGTCACCCGTCCATCGCTTTTCCAGCGTATCCGCCAAAGCGATTTGTGGTGGTCGTTCACCCATAGCAAGACGGCGATGTTCAGCGCCGCGTTGCTGGCGATCCTGATCCTGACGGCACTGTTCGCACCGCTGATCGCACCGCAGAACCCCTATGACGGCGCAGCGCTCGACATGTGGAAGGCCGAACTGCCGCCGGTATGGGAGGAAGGCGGAGAATGGCCCTATCTTCTCGGCACCGACACGCAGGGCCGCGACTTGCTGTCGGCCATTCTCTACGGGACGCGCATTTCCATCGTCATCGGCATCGCCTCGGTGGCGCTCTCCCTGCTGATCGGCATGAGCGCGGGGCTGATCGCCGGCTACTTCGGCGGGTTCATCGACAATCTGCTGATGCGCTTCGGCGACATCACGCTGTCCATTCCGACCATCCTCGTCGCCATTCTCGTCTCGACGGTCGTGCGTCAGATGCTGCCCGTCAGCCTGCGAGAGGTCGGGGCGTCTGCGGTGCTCATCCTCGCCATCGCCCTATCCGCCTGGGTGCAATATGCCCGCACGGTTCGCGCGCAGGCCATCGTCGAAGCCGGAAAGGACTACGTGTCGGCGGCGCGGCTGATCGGCGTCCCTGCCCGGCGCATCATGGCCAATCATATCCTGCCCAACACGCTGACGCCAATCATGGTGGCGGCCACGCTCAACTTCGGCATGGCGATCCTCACCGAAGCCACGCTTTCGTTCCTCGGCATCGGCATGCCGCCGAGCCAGCCGTCTCTGGGAACGCTGATCCGCATCGGCAATCAGTTCCTGTTTTCCGGATCCTGGTGGATCGTGCTCTTCCCAGTCATTCAGCTCTGCCTGCTGGTCGTGGCCGTCAACATGCTCGGCGACTGGCTGCGTGATGCTCTCAATCCGAAACTGAGGTAAGCCTTATGAACGACCTTTTGCTCCGCAATGTCCGGCCGATGGCAGGAGAATCCTGCGATGTCCTGATCAGGGACGGAAAGATTGCCGGTTTCGGGCGTTTTGAGGCTGAACCGGGAATGGCCGTGGAAGACGGCGGCAACGCCATCGTCGCGCCCGGCCTGATCGATGCGCATACCCATCTCGACAAGACCACCTGGGGCATGCCGTGGCATGTCAACAACCGCGCCGCGATCCTGCGCGAGCGCATCGATTTCGAGCGCGAGCACCGTCTTGACATCGGCATAGATCCGCATCGTCAGTCGATGCGCCATGCGATCGGTCTGGCGGCTCATGGCGCAACCCATATCCGCAGCCATGTCGACATAGATCCGGTCCACGGCCTGTCGCTGGTGGAGGGCGTCTGGCAAACGCGCGAAAAACTCAAGGGCGTCATCGACATCGAAATGGTCGCGTTCCCGCAGTCGGGCCTGATGGTCATGCCCGGCACGAAGGAGCTGCTCGACGAGGCGCTGCGTCAGGGCTGCGAAGTGCTGGGCGGCATCGATCCGTGCGGCATCGACCGCGATCCGAAGGGACAGCTCGACATTCTGTTCGCGCTCGCCACAAAGCATGGCGTGCCGATCGACATTCACCTGCATGAGACGGGCGATCTCGGCGCCTTCACCATGGAACTCATCTTCGAGCGCATCCGCGCCAACGGCATGGAAGGCAAGGTGGCGATCAGCCATGCCTTTGCGCTCGGCATGAACGATTATCTGCGCGTCGGCCAGCTGATCGAACAGCTCGCCATTCTGGATGTCGCCATCCTCACGACAGGTGCGCCTTCGGCCACAGTGCCGTCGATCAAGCGCCTGAAGGAAGCGGGCGTGCGCATCGGCGGCGGCTGTGACGGCATCCGTGACACCTGGGGTCCGTGGGGTCAGCCGGACATGCTCGATCGCGCCAAGGTCATCGGGATGAAGAACGGCGTGCGCTCGGATCACGATCTGGAACATGTGCTGCACATCGTCTCGCAGGGCGGTGCGGATGTCATGCGCCTGGAAAATTACGGCCTCGAGGTCGGTTGCAATGCCGATTTCACCCTGCTGACCGGTGAAACGCTGGCGCATGCGGTGGTGGACGTCGCTCCGCGTCCGCTGGTCGTCAAGGGCGGTCGCGTCACGGCCCGTCAGGGCGTCGCTGTGGTGGAGATGCCGTAATGAGCGAGACATTCGATACTCTTCCGCTCGGCCGTCGTCCGGATGGGCGCACACTGATCACCGCCGGCTGGGTGGTCGGACATAAAGACGGCAGCCACCGGCTTCTGCGCAATGGCGAGGTCGTTTTCGAGAACGGCGAGATCCTATTCGTCGGGCACCGTTTCCCCGGCGAAGTGGCCCGCCGAATCGACTTCGGCGATGCCTTGATCAGCCCTGGACTGATCGATCTCGACGCACTGTCGGATCTCGATACGACGATCCTCGGCATCGACAATCATCCCGGTTGGGCAAAGGGCCGCGTCTGGCCGCGTTCCTATGTCGAAGCTGGTCCTTATGAAATGTACACGCAGGAGGCGCTGGCCTTTCAGAAGCGGTTCGCTTTCGGCCAGCTGCTGTTGAACGGCATCACCACTGCCGCTCCCATTGCGTCGCTGTTTTACCGTGAATGGGGTGAAACGGTCGCCGAGTTCGATGCGGCTGCGCAAGCCGCCGGCGAACTGGGTCTGCGTGTCTATCTCAGCCCCGCCTACCGTTCGGGCGGCATGGTGCTGGAAGCACCGGGCAAGATGGTGCCGGTCTTCGATGAGGAGCGCGGCTTTCAGGGTCTGAACGACGCCATTTCCTATATTGAACGCCAGAATGGCAGCCATGGCGATCTGGTGCGCGGCATGCTGGCGCCGGACCGTGTCGAGACCTCGACGATCAAGCTTTTGCAGCGCACCGATGCCGCCGCCCGCGATCTCGGCTGCAAATTCCGGCTGCACATGGCACAGGGCGCGATGGAAGTGGAGACGGTGCGGATGCTGCACGGCTCGACCGCACCGAGCTGGCTTGCAAAGCACGGTCTGTTGAGCGACCGCCTCATCGCGCCGCATGCCACCAACGCCACGGACGAGGATCTCGGTCTTTACGCGGCGAACGGCGTTTCCATCGTCCATTGTCCGCTGGTTTCGGGCCGTGGCGGCTCCATCCTCAACTCCTTCTCCGCCTGCGTCAGGCGCGGGATCAATATTGCCATGGGGACGGATACGACACCGCCGGACATGCTGATGAACCTGCTTACGGGCCTTATCACGGGCCGCATCGCCGACGGCGCACCCGACCGCCTGCGTTCTGCCGACCTGTTCGATGCGGCGACGATTGGCGGCGCAAAGGCACTGGGCCGTTCCGATCTCGGCCATCTGTCACCGGGGGCCCGTGCAGATATCGCGGTCTTCCGCCTCGACGACACCGTCATGGCTCCGTCCATCGATCCGATCACCACGATCGTCACCGGGGGGTCTGGCAAGATCACGCATGCGGTCTTCGTCGATGGCCGCGTCTCCATGCTGGACTGCCAGCTCGCCGGCTTCGACATGCAAGAGGCGCGCATTCAGGCGCAGGCTCAATATGACGGGCTGATCGCCAAATATCCCGAGCGGAGCTGGAACAATCCTCCGGTCGCCGCAATCTTCCCGCCCAGCTATCCGATAGAGGGGGACGCAAATGGGTGACATCCAGGAGCCAGTCATTGAAGTTCGCAATCTGCGTGTGGATTTTCCGGGCCGTCGCGGCACGGTGACCGCGCTGTCGGACGTCAGCCTGTCGATCCGGCCGGGTGAGATTCTCGGCGTCGTCGGCGAGTCCGGCGCAGGCAAGTCCATGACCGGGCTCGCCATTCAAGGCCTGCTCGAAGCGCCGGGCCATATCGCCGGCGGCGAGGTCTGGCTCGGCAAGCGTCGCATCGATACGCTCGATGATCGCGCCATGGAAAAAATCCGCGGCCGAGAGATCGGTGCGATTTTCCAGGATCCGCTTACCTCGCTCAATCCGCTGTTTTCGGTTGGCGCACAGCTCGTCGAAACCATTCGCCGGCACCTCGGTCTCGGCAAGGCCGAAGCCCGCGCCCGCGCCGTGCAATTGCTGCGCGATGTCGGCATTCCCTCGCCGGAGGAGCGGGTCAATCAGTATCCGCATCAGTTCTCGGGCGGCATGCGCCAGCGTGTCGTGATTGCGCTGGCGCTTGCAGCCTCGCCGAAACTCGTCATCGCCGACGAACCGACAACGGCGCTCGACGTGTCGATCCAGGCGCAGATCATCTCGCTCCTGCGCAAATTGTGCAAGGAGAAGCAGGCCGCCGTCATGCTCGTCACGCACGACATGGGCGTGATCGCGGAAGCTGCCGACCGCATCGCGGTCATGTATGCCGGAAGGCTGATCGAGATCGGGGCTGTCGAACAGGTGCTGCACCAGCCGCGCCATCCCTATACGCAGGGCCTGATGGCTTCGATTCCGTCGCTCGGCGCGCGTGTCGAGAGACTCAACCAGATCGACGGCTCCATGCCGCGTCTGGACGCGATACCCGAGGGCTGCGCCTTCAATCCGCGCTGCAAGATGGCAGGCCCGCGCTGCCGGCGCGAACGCCCGGAACTCGTTTTTGCCGGCCAGAGTGCAAGCGCCTGCTGGCTGAGCGCAGGAGGCACCGCATGACCAAACCGTTGCAAAAGACCCCGGCTCTGACCGTCGACCGGCTGGTCAAGACATTCGACGTGTCCGCTCCCTGGCTCAACAGGGTAGTGGAGCGCAAGCCCCGACAGTATCTGCAGGCCGTGAACGATATCAGCTTTACCGTTCCCGCCGGCGGCTGTCTCAGCATTGTCGGCGAGAGCGGTTGCGGAAAATCCACCGTTGCGCGCCTCGTCACCGGCCTGCATCGTCCGACGAGCGGCGAAATGCGCTTTGCGCCCGGCAGGAGCGGCGCGCAGCTTTCGGCGCAGATGATCTTTCAGGACCCTTACGCTTCGCTCAATCCGCGCTGGCGGGTGAAGAACATCATCGCCGAACCGCTGCGCGAACTGAAGCTGCGCAAGACCGCGGCCGAGGTGACGGAGCGCGTCGAAGAGCTTCTGGGCATTGTCGGGCTCTCGCCATCCGATGGCGAAAAGTTCCCGCACGAATTTTCAGGCGGACAGCGCCAGCGTATCTCGATCGCCCGCGCGCTGGCGAGCGAACCCGAATTTCTGGTCTGCGACGAGCCGACCTCGGCGCTCGACGTGTCGGTGCAGGCGCAGGTGCTGAACCTGATGCGCCGTTTGCAGGACGAGTTGGGGCTTACCTATCTCTTCATCAGCCATGACTTGAGCGTCGTTCGCCAAATGTCAGACCGCATTGCGGTGATGTATCTGGGCCGTATCGTCGAGGAAGGCGACACGGAAGAGTTGTTCGCTCAGCCGCGCCATCCCTACACGCGGCTCCTGCTGCAGACGATTCCGAACATCGAGGCACCGAACCGCAACCGCGAGCCGGCCAGCGGCGAAGTGCCGAGCCCGCTGAAACCGCCTTCCGGTTGCGCCTTCCACCCGCGTTGCCCGATCGCCACGGCGCGCTGCTCCAAGGAAGTGCCTACGGTGCGGGTCTTGCAAAACGGCACCCGGGTAGCCTGTCATCTGGCAGAGGACGTGATCGCGGAACGTTTACCTGAAGCGGGATGAGGAAAAGTCTGTGCGGTTTTCCGCCCGCGTCCCGCGCCTTAACGTCTTGGAATAGATCACAATGCCGGCGTTCCGCCGTTTCAAGCCAGTGCTGCGCGCAGATCGTGCGAAAAGTCGCGTATCTCGCTCAAGTCGAGCTCGGATTCCACATGTTCCAGATGATGCGACATGAGATGGACGGCTCTTTGGGCTTCTTTCGCCGCAATCGCCTTGACGATGTCGGCATGTTCGTCGGGGCCGCAATTGAAGCGCGTGGTGTTCCGGTAAACGGCCGTAATCAGCGAACTGCGGGCGATAAGGTCGCGCATTGTCGTAAACAGGAAGTCCGACCCGGTCAGTTCGGCCAGCAAAAGATGGAAGCCGCCGGAAAGCTTGATGATATCCGTGGTGCTGTCTTCGGCATTGGCGATCCGCTCATTCTTGACATGATCCCGCAGCCGCTTCACGCTATCCTTCGACATCGAACTGCAGAGCCGCTCCACGACGCATCTCTCCACCGCCTGGCGAACGAAAAACACGTCGCGCGCCTCTTCCACGGATGGCTTGCAAACAAAAGCACCGCGATTGGGAATGATCGTTACGAGGCCGTCGCGTGCGAGAACGGTCAACGCCTGACGAACACGTGCGCGACTGACGTGAAAAATCGAGGCCAGCTGTTCTTCTTTGAGTTGCACGCCAGGACGCAATCGCCGTTCAGCGATGGAAAGCCATACCCTTTCGACAATCTGCTCGACCGACATCGCGGCTTGTTCGCGCATACCCTGTTCTCCTTGCTGAAACAGACAATCGCCAAGCGCGTGAAAAAGTCAACTCGCGGATTCAAATGGCTTGCAATATTGTCTACAATATGAAAGCTTATTGTAGATCATAAGACCGACATTTTGGGACCGCGATGGAATTCGACTTCGAAGAAATTGAGCCGCAAAGCCGCTATCGGCTGCTGACGAATTTCATCGGCCCGCGCCCGATCGCGCTCGTGACGACCCGCTCCGAGAGCGGACATAACAATGCTGCGCCGATGAGTTTCTTCAACGTGTTTTCACATGATCCGGCCATCGTCGTCCTGGGCATCCAGCCGCGTTTAACCGGCGAGCCGAAGGACACGATGGTCAATATTCGCCGCTCCGGTGAATTTGCCATCAGCATGGTCGATATGGCGTTGTCTCAACAGATGTTGATCTGCGGCCTTGGCTTCGACAGCGAGGTCGACGAGCTCGAAATGGCCGGATTGAAAGCCGCCCGGTGCCGCAAGATCGATGTTGCCTATGCCGAGGAGGCGCCGTGCATTTTCGAGTGCCGCGTCGAGCGCCTGATCGACTATCCCCGCCGCACCCTCGTACTGGGCGAGGTGGTGCACATGCATGTGCGCCGCGACTGCCTCGACGCCGACGGTCATTATGTGGACCCGGAACGTTACCAGCCGATCGCCCGGCTTCATGCCGACAATTACATCACGTCAGACCGCCAGTTCGTTTTGAAGGCCCCGCCGATCGCCGATTTCGTCAAAAAGAAATAGGCGTCAATGAGAGGCAACCGAGAATTTCATCATGCATATTCATCTCATCAATCCCAATTCTACAGCCTCCATGACCGCGCAAGCGCTCGAAAGCGCCTTGCTGGTCAAACATGCCCATACGCACGTCTCCGCCTCCAATCCGACCGATACCCCGGCCAGTATTGAAGGTGGTGCAGATGAAGCCATGTCGGTTCCGGGAATGCTGGCGGAGATCCGCCAGGGGGAAGCGCAGGGCGTCGACGCCTATGTCATAGCGTGTTTCGACGACCCCGGACTGCATGCCGCGCGCGAAGTCGCCAAAGGCCCCGTGATCGGTATTTGCCAGGCTGCGGTACAGGTGGCCATGACGATCAGCCGTCGCTTCTCCGTCATCACGACGCTTCCGCGCTCGGTTCCGATCATCGAGGATCTGGTCAGCGATTACGGCGCCGAGCGTCATTGCCGGAAAGTCCGTGCTATCGATCTTCCGGTCCTTGCCCTCGAGGAAGATCCGCAAAAAGCCGAGCGGCTGCTGCTCAAGGAAATCGAGATTGCCAAAGCCGAGGATGGTGCCGAAGCGATCGTCCTTGGCTGTGCGGGAATGTCATCCTTGTGTGCCCGCCTCCAGAGAGCGACGGGAGTGCCGGTAATCGATGGAGTGACTGCTGCAGTAAAGATGGCCGAAGCGCTGCTTGGCGCAGGTTATACGACTTCCAAGCTCAACACTTACGCCTATCCCCGAATCAAAACCGCGGCCAGTCACAAGGTTTGCGCTTAAGGCACTTCCAGGTGCGCGTATCATAGGACGCGCGGCGCTGTAGGAAAGTTTTCGGAGGACTGCACCCTCTCCTTTTTCCTCATCCCTGTGCTCCGTCACAGGGATCCAGCAGCGCCGCGTCTGCGGCGCGGAAGAGCCTTTCCAGCCCAAGGACTTGGCCTGGCTGGATTCCTGTGACAAGCACAGGAATGAGGGACCGGGGAAGTGCCGCCACTACAACCTTGACTTGTGGTTGTGCAAGGGAATGGTCAACCTGCGACGCAATGAAAGGTTACGTCTACATTCTCGCATCGAAGCGAAGCGGGACGCTGTATACGGGCGTGACCCGCGACCTTCCGCGCCGCCTCGCTATCTTCACGGGTCATGAACCGCGCCGAGGGGTCGCACCCTCTCTACCCTCATCCCTGTGCTCGTCACAGGGATCCAGCAGCGCCGCGTCCGCGGCGCGGAAGAGCCTTTCCCGCCCAAAGACTTGGTCTGGCTGGATCCCCGTGACGAGTGCGGTTCCCATAATGCAGCTCATGCCGCGTGCTTCAACGGTCGCGCTCGCTCGACACGCTCGCGTTCCTTGGGCGTGTTCATTACCTCCCAAAGATCGTTGCGACGCTGCACGTTGAGCCAGAAGTCCGGGCTGTTGCCAAAAACGCGGGCAAGGATGAGTGCGGTTGCGGCGGTCACGTTCCTGCGGTTCCCGCACAACTCGTTGACGTGCTTGCGTTGCACGCCCATCGCCTCGGCTAATGCGCCCTGCGTCAGACCCATCGGCTCCATGAATTCCTCAGTCAAAATCTCGCCGACAGTCGCCGGCTTGCGCTTGGTCGTCAGCATATCTGCCTCGCTCTCATCGGTAGCTGTGATCGTCCAGGTAAATCCCGTCCGCCTCGCCGCGTTCGCCATCCCAGCGGAAGATCAGCCGCCATTGCTGGTTCACACGGATCGAATGGAAACCCGCCAGATTGCCGCGCAGTTTCTCGAAGGAATTGCTGGGCGGCACACGTAAGTCCTGATCTGTCGCGGCATCATCGATCATCTGGAGTTTGCGGAACAACCGGACCTCAATATCCGACGGGATGTTGCGAGAATGGGCATCGTCCACGAAAAAGGCCCGCAACCAATCATCCCGAAAACCAACGATCATTCCTCATCTCCACCGCGGAGGTAATGTACCGCACTATAACTCATAGCGCAAAGGTAATCCTGTCAGATGCTTGTGCGCATCACAGGAACGAGGAAATCAAACAAGCGGCGGCGGGCGGCCCGAATCTCAACAGGCTTTAGAGAACCGACCATCGCTGACATTTTTTCGAGGTGAGCTCGCCGCTCCTTACCCGGCGCCGAAAAGGCCTTTTGCGGCTCTTATGTTTCTTGTTGCGGGGCTGCTTTCATCTTTCCTTGCGATCGGGATACCATCTCTGATTGCGGATGAATTCGAGGAAAGCCCGCACGGCCGCGCTCGTATGTCGCCGGCTCGGATAATACAGATACCAACTCGGCAGCTTCTGCTTCCAGTCGCAGAGCAACTCAATAAGTCTGCCTTGTTCGACATCGTCACGGACATAATCCTCGAACAGGTGAGCGATTCCCGATCCCGCGAGCGCGGCCTGGAGCTCCTGATGCGCTGAACTCAATGTCAACCGACCTTTCGGGGTGATTTCCACTTCGTCGCCGTCACGCGCAAATTTCCACGTCACCATGGTCCCGCCGGGGAAGCGGCGGCGAATACAGTCGTGCTGTAAGAGATCGCCTGGTGAGCCGGGTCGGCCGCATTTGCGAAGATAGTCAGGCGAGGCCACGATCGCATATCGCAAGGCCGGACCGAGGGGCATGGCGATCATGTCCTGGGCGAGCTGGTTCCCGAAGCGCACCCCGGCGTCGAAACCTTGCTCCACGATATCGATGATCGCAGCATCGCTGACGATCTCGACATTGACGTCGGGATAAATTTTCATGAACTCAAAGGTCAGAGGGCACAGAACGTGGTCGGCGGCCGGTCCCGGTGCGTTGATCCGCACGGTGCCTGATGGGCGCTCGCGAAGCTGATTGAGGTCGTCGACCGCTGTTCTGATTTCGTAAAGAGCGGGCCTTAGCCGCTCGAGAAGCCGCTCGCCCGCTTCAGTAGGCGCGACGCTGCGTGTCGTTCGGTTCAGAAGCCGGATTCCCAGCGCCTCTTCGAGCACGCTGATCGATTGACTGATGGCGGACGACGATACACCCCTGCCAAGCGCGGCGGCTCTAAAGCCACCAGAGCGCACGACGTCCTCAAAGATCTCCAAGCTGTCGAGCCGTAGTGGCCGCATTGCAAAGCCCTGCTTAATAAGCTGATCGGTTTTGATTAGCTTATCCTCACGTCCGACCTGTGTCATCCCTAGAGAGCAAAGTCGCCAGACGGCCGCACCAGATGCAGCACCTGAGATCAGTTACTCGAACGGGATCATAAGTATGAGTGAAGTTACTCTGAATCGTAGGAAGATCATGCTGACAGCCGCATCGGCGGTCACGGGAATGATCGTGCCGACCGGGATGGCGGCCTCTGCGCGGGCAGCCCCCGCCGCGTCGCTTCCGCCTCAGGGGGGAAATGCCGGCTATTACCGCTTCCGCGTCGGCGACATCTCGGCGACCGTGCTGAGCGACGGGCTGATCGGCGGCCCTCCCCGCATCTACGCCAGCAATGCGCCAGAGGCAGAGCTGCAGGACGTTCTGAGGCGCGCCTTCCTGCCGACCGACCGGCTGACGCTGAATCTCAACACGCTTCTTCTCGAGACGAATGGCAAGCGGATCCTTCTCGAAGCCGGAGCCGGGCAAACCATGGGTCCGCAAGGCGGTCGCATCTTCGAGAACCTGGCCGCGGTTGGTTTACGGCCGGAGGACATAGACGTTGTGGTGGTCTCGCACACGCACCCGGACCATGTCGGCAACCTTCGAACAGCGGAGGGCGGCAAGGCATTTCCGCGGGCTGCCGTCTTTGCGCCTCATGCCGATTGGGACTTCTTCGTCCGTAACGTTCCGGATCTTTCCTACATGCCGGTGCCCGAGGACTTTCGCCGCAATTTCGCAGCGGCTATCAAGCGGAGCGTTGAACCCGTCACCAAGGGAATCGAGTTGTACGAAGCCGGCGCGGAGATCGTTACCGGGCTGACCACGCTTCCAGCATCCGGCCACACGCCGGGCATGGCGAACTTCCTTGTTCAATCCGGGAACGATCAGCTCCTACTGACGGCCGATCTCGCCTACCACCCGATCGTCAATGTCGACCGGCCCTGGTTGCCCGGGCCAGATCGCGACAAGGACACCGCACTCGCATCCCGCCGCCGCATCTTCGACATGGCGGCGGCAGACCGGCTCCTCGTGCTCGGCTTCCACTATCCGTTCCCGGGCCTTGGCCGAATGCTCAAGACGGACGCCGGCTATGCCTGGGTTCCGGCCGATTGGCAGTTCTGATCCAGTGAGAGGAAATCGTGCTCGACCTCCCCCCAAACGCGAAAAGGCCCGCAGATGCGGGCCTTTTCGTGTGTATGCGTATGTATATGTGTTTGGTTGCGGGGGCAGGATTTGAACCTGCGGCCTTCAGGTTATGAGCCTGACGAGCTACCGGGCTGCTCCACCCCGCGTTATCCGAGTTTTGCGCAGCAAAATCTCGTTATTCCGTCCGAGTTTTGCGTAGCAAAGGTCGGTTTGTTGGCCGGTTTGTTTCGGCCGTATGAGAGAAGATGATCGGTTTGTTTCTCTTGCGATTTGCAGACCTGGCAGCGACCTACTCTCCCGCGTCTTAAGACGAAGTACCATCGGCGCTGGGGCGTTTCACGGCCGTGTTCGGAATGGGAACGGGTGCAGCCACCCCGCCAGAACCACCAGGTCGGCAAAGCGCAAGATTTGCGCCTTATGGGCGCAAACCGAATTGAGAAGCTGGTGAAGCGGGCGGTTTAACGCTCGACTTCTTTTGAACACGTCATTGACGGTGCTTTGGGCGTATATCGGAGCGTTTGCTCCGCAAGGCCAAAGGCCGTCGCACCTTTTGGCGCGCCCTCCCGGAGGCATCCACGTGAGCGGATCGCCGTGAGGGCTAAAAGCTCATCTTTGATGAGCATAAGCAATGGGAACGATCAAGCCGATCGAACGATTAGTACCGGTAAGCTTCATGCGTTGCCGCACTTCCACACCCGGCCTATCAACGTGGTCGTCTTCCACGGTTCTCAAGGGAATACTCGTTTTCAGGTGGGTTTCCCGCTTAGATGCCTTCAGCGGTTATCCCTTCCATATATAGCTACCCTGCTATGCCCTTGGCAGGACAACAGGTCCACCAGAGATATGTCCATCCCGGTCCTCTCGTACTAGGGACAGATCCTGTCAATATTCCTACACCCACGGCAGATAGGGACCGAACTGTCTCACGACGTTCTGAACCCAGCTCACGTACCGCTTTAATTGGCGAACAGCCAAACCCTTGGGACCTGCTCCAGCCCCAGGATGCGATGAGCCGACATCGAGGTGCCAAACAACCCCGTCGATATGGACTCTTGGGGGTCATCAGCCTGTTATCCCCGGCGTACCTTTTATCCGTTGAGCGATGGCCCTTCCACGCGGGACCACCGGATCACTATGACCGACTTTCGTCTCTGCTCGACTTGTCAGTCTCGCAGTCAGGCGGGCTTATGCCATTGCACTCGACGAGCGATTTCCGACCGCTCTGAGCCCACCATCGCGCGCCTCCGTTACTCTTTCGGAGGCGACCGCCCCAGTCAAACTACCCACCATACACTGTCCCGGATCCGGATGACGGACCGCGGTTAGACATCCATGACGATAAGGGTGGTATTTCAAGGATGGCTCCACGAGAACTGGCGTCCCCGCTTCAAAGCCTACCACCTATCCTACACATGCCGACACGAATGCCAGTGTAAAGCTATAGTAAAGGTGCACGGGGTCTTTCCGTCTGACCGCAGGAACCCCGCATCTTCACGGGGAATTCAATTTCACTGAGTCTATGTTGGAGACAGCGGGGAAGTCGTTACGCCATTCGTGCAGGTCGGAACTTACCCGACAAGGAATTTCGCTACCTTAGGACCGTTATAGTTACGGCCGCCGTTTACTGGGGCTTCGATTCAGAGCTTGCACCCCTCCTCTTAACCTTCCAGCACCGGGCAGGCGTCAGACCCTATACGTCGTCTTGCGACTTCGCAGAGCCCTGTGTTTTTGATAAACAGTCGCTACCCCCTGGTCTGTGCCACCCCATCCTACTTGCGTAGAAAAGGGTCACGCTTCTTCCGAAGTTACGCGTGCAATTTGCCGAGTTCCTTCAACATAGTTCTCTCAAGCGCCTTGGTATACTCTACCTGACCACCTGTGTCGGTTTCGGGTACGGTCTATACGGTGGAGCTATTTCCTGGAACCGCGTCCCCGCCCGGACAATCCAATAAGTCCGGACAAGTTGAGCAATCCGTCACTACCACCAGGCCCACGAATATTAACGTGGTTCCCATCGACTACGCGTGTCCGCCTCGTCTTAGGGGCCGGCTAACCCTGCTCAGATTAACTTTAAGCAGGAACCCTTGGTCTTTCGGCGAGAGGGTCTCTCACCCTCTTTATCGTTACTCATGTCAACATTCGCACTTCCGATACCTCCAGGACCCCTCACGGGTATCCCTTCACTGGCTTACGGAACGCTCCGCTACCCCTATACACCTAAGTGTATAAGCCTCAGCTTCGGTGCATGGCTTCAGCCCCGTTACATTTTCGGCGCAAAGACCCTTATTTAGACCAGTGAGCTGTTACGCTTTCTTTAAATGATGGCTGCTTCTAAGCCAACATCCTGGTTGTTTTGGGATCCTCACATCCTTTCCCACTTAGCCATGACTTGGGGACCTTAGCTGGAGGTCAGGGTTGTTGCCCTTTTCACGACGGACGTTAGCACCCGCCGTGTGTCTGCCGACTAGTACTCCTCGGTATTCGGAGTTTGGTTAGGATCAGTAAGACGGTGAGTCCCCATAGCCCATCCAGTGCTCTACCCCCGAGGGTATTCGGTCGACGCACTACCTAAATAGTTTTCGCGGAGAACCAGCTATTTCCGAGTTTGATTGGCCTTTCACCCCTAGCCACAAGTCATCCCAATCTATTGCAACAGATGCGGGTTCGGTCCTCCAGTTGGTGTTACCCAACCTTCAACCTGCTCATGGCTAGATCACTCGGTTTCGGGTCTAATGCGACATACTAAACGCCCTGTTCAGACTCGCTTTCGCTACGCCTACACCTACCGGCTTAAGCTTGCATGTCACACTAAGTCGTTGACCCATTATACAAAAGGTACGCCGTCACCCTTGCGGGCTCCGACTGTTTGTAGGCATCCGGTTTCAGGTTCTATTTCACTCCCCTTGTCGGGGTGCTTTTCACCTTTCCCTCACGGTACTTGTTCGCTATCGGTCATGCACGAGTACTTAGGCTTGGAGAGTGGTCTCCCCATGTTCAGACAGGATTTCACGTGTCCCGCCTTACTCAAGGACAATGAGTGTTATACGTGTACGGGGCTGTCACCCACTGCGGCAGACCTTTCCAGATCCTTCCACTTCATTCCTCATTGCCACTGGCCTGGTCCGCGTTCGCTCGCCACTACTTGCGGAGTCTCGGTTGATGTCCTTTCCTGCAGGTACTTAGATGTTTCAGTTCCCTGCGTTCGCTTCTTATCCCTATTGAATTCAGGATAAGATACCTTTCAACAATGCTTGGAAACCACTTTGGTTTCTTGACGCCGGATAACCGGCGACGGCCTCTGGCCTTGCGAAGCCTCAAGGCTTCGATACCAGATGCCAACCAAAATGATTTTCCAAGCATCTAAGGTGGGTTGCCCCATTCGGAGATCCA
Organism: Sinorhizobium sp. 22678; assembly: GCF_052044265.1. Taxonomy (NCBI): domain Bacteria; kingdom Pseudomonadati; phylum Pseudomonadota; class Alphaproteobacteria; order Hyphomicrobiales; family Rhizobiaceae; genus Sinorhizobium; species Sinorhizobium sp. 22678. The sequence goes on from NZ_JBQEMS010000001.1 coordinate 671,571, forward strand.
TGGATCAAAGCTCATTCGCAGCTCCCCACGGCTTTTCGCAGCGTATCACGTCCTTCATCGCCTGTGCATGCCAAGGCATCCACCAAATGCCCTTCTTTCACTTGATCGTTCTCATTGCCAATGCTCATCACTATCTGGGTTTGGCTAAGCTTACCCACTCGGCTTGTCGCCTCGCAGGGCAGCCAAACCTGGCCATCCGGGCACAACTGAATGTGCCGCAAATGCCGCCCAGAGATCCGATTACCTTTTACAATCGGATCATCTCATGATGCCATCGACGTGTTCGATATGGTCCTCACAAAAGTCACGCCGAGCGACTTCGAGGCCATATCTTAAGACCAGCTTCTCGAGATCTGTCCGGTGATGCGCGGTCAGGCAACACCAATCCGACACGACCGTCAGAGGCGCGCTCCGAAGAACACCCCAACAACGACCATGCCCTGACGACAAGACTTCCTTCCTACCTCCAGACCCTCTTCCACTTCCGGTCGGCTAGACCATCCATGGCTTCTTCGGGACTGGGCTCGGACGTCTCGAAACGATCTTTCGACCGCTCAAAACACCTGGAAGCTTCCAGACATATCTTCTCTTCACAATGTAAGCAGAACAGGCATCCATCTCATCATAGAGACGATGCAAACCTATTTTCTCCAAGGATATCCAACCCACAGCTTCGGCACTCCAACGAAGCAACGCTTCGCAAGGCCAAAGGCCGTCGCCGGTCGTCCGGCGCCCCAGTTCCAAAAATGGTGGAGCTGAGCGGGATCGAACCGCTGACCCCCTGCTTGCAAAGCAGGTGCTCTCCCAGCTGAGCTACAGCCCCATCTTC
>NZ_JBQEMS010000002.1:0-343010 GCF_052044265.1 Sinorhizobium sp. 22678
CAAAACGTGACCGCCAAAGTCTCTTTCCAGAACCAGGATCGCTCCAGGTCCCGCAAGCTCCGCCGCCCACGTTTCTCTTTCTCTATATTCAATTGTCAAAAAACAGACGAGAAACACATCCCGTCAACGTTCCAACAAGACCAAAACCTGCAAGGCCCAGTCCCGACAATCAGCATCCGCCAATCTTGGAAACCCTAGAGCGAAGGACATCGTCGCCAGCAGCGCCGCCGCCCTCGTCAGTGATCGGGCTTATAGACCCCCACCCTCCGACACGTCAACAGGGTTCTTCAAAAAAAATGACAGTTTTCTGACAAAGCCCGGCGAAGCAGGGTTTTGCGGGGCGCAGATTCTTTTTGGAGCTCGTCCCTCGGGCTGTGGATACATAATTTCGCCCTTACTTCTTCACAATCGACCGATCTAACCCAGAACATCGCCGCTTCGTTCCGGAGGCGCCGCGTCGGGGCCAGCCCTGCGCTGCGATTTGACTTCCGTAAACGGAAGATGCACATCTTCGCGCAACGTATCGACGATAAGCATACGGCAAGAGCATTTAGGGGGCCTCCAGCCTGCATGAGCAGCGATAAGAACATGCTTCGTTCGCTTGGCGACCACCCGCCGATCCTAGCGGACGGCCGTCGCGCACCGGACCGGCGCGAGATCTCGATGCGCTGGCTCTCGGGCACGTTCTTGACCGGCATTACCTCAAGTCTTCTGATGGGCGTGGCGCTCTTTGCGGCCCTCGACGGGCGGCAGCAACTGGCGATTCCGGCGGAAGCCTTTGCCGCGCTCGATCCGTCGGCGCCGGTCGGCGCCGCCAAACGGGGAGATCGCGTTCTTTCCCCCAACATCGTCGCCAAGCCAGCCGACAAGACCGTGATGGAAGTCTCGACCATGATCCATGACGGCGAGAAGGAGGTGGTGCGCCGCCAGCCCTTCGTGCATGTCAAGATGGCGCTTGCGGCCAACCACCAGACGTCCGAATCCTATCCCGACTTCGACCCGCTGGCGATCTTCTCCACGGATGAGGCGGATGCCGAAGCGCCGCCGGTGAAGACCGGAACGATCTACGGCTCCGACGTCGAGTCCGAGGTGGCATTGAAGACCGTGGATTTTCCGCTGAACGGCGGCGGCTTCGCACTCGGGCCCTCGATGTCGCTCGACGAGGTCGAGGAGAACGTCCGCACCAACGGCTCGGTGCTGACTGAAGGCAATACCCAGGTCGCCTCGCTCTTCTATGTCGACCCGCAACGCTTCGCTTCCGACGCCGACAACCTCGACCTGATGCAGGGCCTCGCCGCGCGCGTCGTCGAGGAGAACATGAGCGTTTCCTCCTATGAGAACATCACGAAGCAAAGCGTCGAATACGCCGATGACATCATACCGGTGCGCCGCGCCATACCCATTGCCACGGCGATGATCAATGCGGGATATGCCAAGGCCCAGGCCGAAGACGCGGCCGGCTATCTCGAAAAGGCGCTCGGCGCCAAGGAACTCGGCCCTGGCGACGTGCTGCGCATCGGCATCATTCAGAAGGGCGAAGAAGCAAAGATCGTCCGTGCCACGATCTATTCCCATAGCCGGCACGTGCTGACCATGGCAGTGGACGACCGCGGCCGTTTCATTCCCGGCGCCGAGCCGGCGAAGCTCGAAGCGGTAGCGGCTGCCTTCGACGATACCGGCAGGCCGGTGATTTCCAGCGGCCACGACCTGCCGAGGGTCTACGACGGCATCTACCGTGCGGCCCTTTCCTACGGCATGAACGCCGACATGATCGCGCTGGTCGTCAAGCTTTTGGCGAGCAATGTCGACTTCCAGGCTCAGCTGAAGCCGACGGATTCGCTCGAAGCCTTCTTCTCGGTCGCCGATGAAAGCGGCAGGGCAACGGAAGATTCGGAACTGCTCTACGTCAACGCCAAATTCGGCGACGCCGAGACGCGGTTCTACCGCTTCCAGGATCCGGACGACAATTCGATCGATTATTTCGACAAGGACGGCAAGAGCATTCGCCAGTTCCTGCTGCGCAATCCCGTTCCGAACGGCCATTTCCGCTCCGGCTTCGGCATGCGCCGCCACCCGATCCTCGGCTTCTCGCGCATGCACACCGGCGTCGACTGGTCCGCTCCGCGCGGCACTCCGATCATCGCGGCCGGAAACGGCGTCGTGCAGAAGGCCGGCTGGGACTCCGGCGGCTACGGCAACCAGACGCTGATCCGCCACGCCAACGGCTATGTGTCCTCCTACAATCACCAGAGCGCGATCGCCAAAAGCGTCAAGCCGGGAACGAAGGTCGTCCAGGGTCAGGTGATCGGCTGGGTCGGAACGACCGGCCTCTCCACCGGCCCGCACCTCCACTACGAACTTATCGTCAACGGCAACAAGGTGGATCCATTGCGTATCCGGCTGCCGGGAGGAAAATCGCTCGGGGGCGAGGCGCTGGCGAAGTTCGAGAAGGAACGCGAACGCATCGACGAGCTTCTCGGCGACGATGCGAACGAGGTCGCAAGCAAGTAGTCGACCCATCGACGGTATCGCGAACTCGCAACAAAAAGGCCGCCCGGAGGGCGGCCTTCGTGGCTGTCGGAATGCGAGGCTTACGCGGCTTCCTGGTTCGCCCCCGCCCCGCGCTTGAAGTTCAGACGGTCTGAACCGGCAACGACCTTGATCACCGAGCCATCCGGGAACTCGCCCTGCAGCACTTTTTCGGCCAGCGGATCCTGCACGTATTTCTGGATCGCCCGCTTCAGGGGGCGAGCGCCGTAGGCCGGATCGTAGCCCCTGTCCGCCAGGAAAACGCGTGCATCGTCCTCGAGCTCGAGCGTGATCTTGCGATCCGCGAGGAGCTTGCGCAGCCTTTCGAGCTGAATGTCGACGATCGCGCCCATCTCCGAACGGCGCAGCCGGTGGAACAGGATGATCTCGTCGACGCGGTTCAGGAATTCCGGACGGAAAGCGGCTCTCACCACTTCCATGACCTGATCGCGAACCGCATCGCTGTCTTCGTTTTCGCCGAGTGCGGTCAGGTATTCCGCACCGAGGTTCGAGGTCATGATGATCATCGTGTTCTTGAAGTCGACCGTGCGCCCCTGACCGTCGGTCAGACGCCCATCGTCAAGCACCTGCAGCAGAACGTTGAAGACATCCGGATGCGCCTTCTCGATCTCGTCGAACAGCACGACCTGATAGGGCCGGCGGCGGACGGATTCCGTCAGCGCCCCACCCTCCTCATAACCGACATAGCCGGGAGGCGCGCCGATCAGGCGGGCGACCGAATGCTTCTCCATGTACTCGGACATGTCGATCCGCATCAGCGCGGTCTCGTCGTCGAAGAGGAAGCGGGCAAGCGCCTTGGTGAGCTCCGTCTTGCCGACCCCTGTCGGACCCAGGAAGATGAAGGAGCCGATCGGCCGGTTCGGATCCTGAAGCCCTGCGCGCGAACGGCGAACCGCCCGCGAGACGGCCTGCACGGCATCACCCTGACCGACGACCCATTTCGCCAGCTCGTCTTCCATCCTGAGCAGCTTGTCGCGCTCGCCTTCCAGCATCTTGTCGACCGGAATGCCGGTCCATCGAGATACGATGTGGGCGATGTTGTCGGGGGTCACGACTTCCTGCACCATCGGGTTGGCGCTGGCGCCATCCTGGCTTTCCGCTTCCGTCAGTTCCTTTTCGAGATTCGGGATCACGCCGTAGGCAAGCTCCCCTGCCCGCTGGAACTCGCCGTTGCGCTGCGCGATCTGCAGCTCGTTGCGCGCTTCGTCGAGCTGCTTCTTGAGATCGGCTGCCTGCCCGAGCTTCTGCTTCTCGGCCTGCCAGCGCGCCGTCAATGCCGCTGCCTCCTCTTCGAGCGAAGACAGATCGAGTTCGAGCTTGGCAAGGCGATCCTTGGAAGAAACGTCTGTCTCCTTTTTCAAGGCTTCCCGTTCGATCTTCAGCTGAATGACGCGCCTGTCGAGTTCGTCGAGTTCCTCAGGCTTCGAATCGACCTGCATCCTGAGGCGCGAGGCTGCCTCGTCCATGAGGTCGATCGCCTTGTCGGGAAGGAAACGATCGGTGATGTAGCGGTTGGAAAGGGCCGCGGCGGCAACCAGCGCGGAATCGGAGATCCGCACCTTGTGATGCTGCTCGTATTTTTCCTTCAGGCCGCGCAGGATCGAGATCGTATCCTCGACCGTCGGCTCCTCGACCATGACCGGCTGGAACCGGCGGGCAAGGGCCGCGTCCTTCTCGACGTGCTTGCGGTATTCGTCGAGCGTCGTCGCGCCGACGCAGTGCAGCTCGCCGCGGGCGAGCGCGGGCTTCAGGAGGTTCGAGGCATCCATAGCCCCGTCCGCCTTGCCTGCACCGACCAGCGTATGCATTTCATCGATGAAGAGGATGATCTCGCCACCTTCCGAGCGCACTTCGTTCAGCACGGCCTTGAGCCGCTCTTCGAATTCACCGCGGAACTTCGCACCGGCGATCAACGCGCCCATGTCGAGCGCCATCAGGCGCTTGTCCTTCAGGCTTTCAGGCACATCGCCGTTGACGATTCTCAGCGCCAGGCCTTCCGCGATCGCGGTCTTGCCGACGCCCGGCTCGCCGATCAGCACGGGATTGTTCTTCGTCCGGCGCGAGAGCACCTGGATCGTTCGGCGGATCTCGTCGTCCCGGCCGATCACCGGATCGAGCTTGCCTTCCCTCGCCTCGGCGGTCAGATCTCGCGCGTACTTCTTGAGCGAATCGAAACCCTGTTCGGCATTGGCGCTGTCGGCGGTGCGGCCCTTGCGGATTTCGTTGATGACCTGGTTGAGCTTCGTCGGCGTGACGCCGGCCTTGGAGAGGATCGACGCCGTCGCGGCCGAGCTTTCGATCGCCAGTGCCAGAAGCAGGCGTTCGACGGTTACGAAGCTGTCGCCGGCCCTCTTGGCGGCCTCTTCCGCTGCGGTGAACACCTTGGCGAGCGGCTGCGACAGATAGACGGAGCCGTTGCCGCCGGTCACCTTCGGAAGCTTCGCCAAAGCTGCGGCCGTACCAACCTTGGCTTCGCGCGCATTGCCGCCGGCGCGCTCGATAAGCGAAGCCGCCATGCCCTGATCGTCGTCGAGCAATACTTTGAGGACGTGCTCCGGCGTGAATTGCTGGTGCCCTTCGGCCAGTGCATAGGTCTGCGCCGACTGCAGGAAACCGCGGACGCGTTCCGAATATTTTTCGATATCCATTCTCTACCTCCATAGCCCGGCGAGCCCATCATCGTGGCACTGGCCGGCGTTTCAGGATCAGGCTCCCGCATTCGGCAAGCCTTCGAAGCGAAATATGGTGCAGCGTTCTTCGGAATTAAAGGGCGGCAAATGGAGGCAGCGGAGACAATCGCGTGCGAATGTGCTCGCAGTGGATGCGGCACGCGTCGAGATCTTGCGAAAGCAAAAAGCCCAGCCGTTACGGGCTTGGCCTTTAAGAGAATCGCTGCGGAAGGGTTATTCCGAGGCGGCGAGCGCCGGGGTGCTGCCGTCGGTTTCGGGTTGCGCATCGCCCCCTGCCTCTTCCTGCGCGCCGCGGCGCGGCTGCCGGCGAGGCCGGCTCGTGCTGCGGCGACGGGAGGCCGAGCGACCGGCCGATCCCTGCGCTTCCTCTTCCATGGCGACTTCGGCGGGCATGCCCTCGATCACCGGCTGAGGACCCGAACCGTCGATGACCGGCTGAGGCTCGTTGGCCGGAGCCGCTGCGGCCGCCGGAGCGGCCGGCATTTCCTCTGCATAGCCCTGATCCAGATCGTCCTGATCGCGATCGGACGAGTCACGTTCCTGATAGTCCTGGCGTTCGTCGCGCTGGAACCGGTCCTGCATCTGAGCCTGCGCAGCCGCGATGATGCGGTTGTAATGCTCGGCATGCTGCAGATAGTTCTCAGCGATCACGCGGTCGCCGGAGCTCTGCGCGTCGCGAGCAAGGGCCGCATATTTTTCGGCGATGTGCTGTGCGGTACCACGAATCTTCACATCCGGGCCGGAGCTGTCGTAGGTCCGCGTCAAGGGATTGGATCCCTTGCGATTGTTGTTGTTGTTGTTTCCGCTGTTGTTGTTATTCCGCCCACGGCCGCGCTTGTTTTGCTGTCCTGGCCTCATAGTCCATTCACCTGAATTTTCTTGATAATGATGATCATGTGGTTCCGCTCTCGGTGCGGAAAGTCCGCACCTGAGAAAACATGCGCCATGACAGATCGCCTCTTCGCGATCTCGGCGCCGGTCAACGTTAAATTAACAGGTACCCGCACAAGGCACTGTCGAACCCTAGCAACTCTTTCTTGAGAGCAATCCCCGTGGCCAGGTCATACTGGAACGAATCCTTGGTCCATGACCTTCTGCCCAGTGCGCGGGGTGAAACTAGCCCGCTTCCTTCGGGATTCCAAGCCCTTTCTTTGCTCTTCCGGAAAAGAGAAGTGCGAGTGCAGCATTTTTTCAACGGTTATTGCTGCGCTCAATATCCTGCTGGAACATCAGGACCCGATCGTTGCCGCCGAGGTCCTTCGCGGCAGATAGCAAACGAAAGCCCTGCGCTTCGAATAGCGCCGTTACCGCTCGTTTTTGATCGAAACCGATTTCCAAGCCTATTACGCCGTCTGTTTCGAGATGGCGACCAGCGTGAGAAGCAATGGCACGATAGGCATCAAGCCCATCCTCTCCGCCATCAAGTGCGGCGACCGGATCGTGGTATCTCACTTCCGGTTCAAGCTCCGGTATTACATTGGACCGGATATAAGGCGGATTTGAGACGATGATATCGAACCGCCCATCCACCGCCTCGAACCAATTGCTCCGAACGGCTCCGAAGCGTGCCGCCAAGCCATTCCTGCGCGCATTTTCAAGTGCTGTCGCCAGCGCGTCTTCCGATATATCGGTACCGAGACCGTGCGCGTCAAGTACCGCTGCGAGAAGAGCGAGACAAATCGCACCCGTGCCCGTTCCAAGGTCGACGATGCGACAACTCCCCTTGCTTGAAGCGATTCGCCGCGCATGGGGAACCAGGCAGTCGACCAGGGTCTCGGTGTCAGGACGCGGCTCCAGCGTCTCTTTCGAGAGCTTGAGCTTCATGCCGAAGAATTCCCGCTCGCCGAGAATCCGGTAGACCGGCTCATGCGCCGCGCGGCGCTCGACTGCGGCACGAATGCGAGCCGCATCCTCGTCGCTGACGAGCTCTCTTCCGCGCGTCAGGAGCGCGGCCAGCGCAAGGTCGAGCAGGCCGGAGATCAGGTGGCGTGCATCGAGCCCCGCCGATTCGAGGCCGGCGGCCTTCAGCCTGTCGCGGCTCTCGGCTAGGAGGCTGTCGAGGGTTTGGGCCATTGAAACTCAGTTCTGCCTTTCGCCGAGCAGCGCGAGCTGGCTTGCCTGATGGTCGGCGAGCAGCGCATCCACCACGTCGTCGATCTCACCTTCCATCATTCGATCGAGCTTGTAGAGCGTGAGATTGATGCGGTGGTCGGTCAGGCGTCCCTGCGGGAAATTGTAGGTGCGTATGCGCTCGGAACGATCGCCGGAACCTACCTGGCTCCTGCGGTCGGCCGAACGCTCGCTGTCGGCGCGCTGCCGTTCCATGTCATAGAGCCGGGAGCGCAGCACCTGCATCGCCTTGGCACGGTTCTGATGCTGCGACTTTTCCGAACTGGTGACGACGATGCCGGTCGGAATATGGGTTATGCGCACGGCCGAATCGGTCGTGTTGACGTGCTGTCCGCCTGCTCCCGAGGAACGCATCGTATCGACGCGGATATCCTCCGGGCGGACCTCGATGTCGATCTCTTCGGCCTCCGGCAACACCGCGACCGTCGCGGCCGACGTATGGATCCGGCCGCTGGCTTCCGTCTCCGGCACGCGCTGCACCCGGTGGACGCCGGACTCGAATTTCAACCGCGAGAAGACACCGCGTCCCGATACCGTTGCGATGATTTCCTTGTAGCCGCCGGCCTCGCCCTCGCTCGCGGACAGCACTTCGACTCGCCAGCCCTTGCCCGCCGCGTATCGCTCGTACATGCGGAAGAGATCGCCGGCGAAGAGGGCGGCTTCCGAGCCACCCGTACCGGCCCGGATTTCGAGGATCGCGCTCTTTTCGTCGGCCGCATCCTTCGGCAGGAGCAGGATCTGGATTTCCTGCTCAAGCGCTTCGATCTTCTCTTCGACTTCGGGCTTTTCCATCTCCGCGAGGTCGCGCATCTCCTTGTCGGTCGCCCGGTCGGCAAGCATCGCTGCGATGTCGGCAAGCTCGGCCGTCGCCTTTTCATAGGCGCGAATCTTCGACACGACCGGCTGTAGCTCGGAATATTCCGAGGCCAGCTTCACGTAAACGTCGGCCGACGGGCCGGCGGACATGCGCGCCTCGATTTCGCCGAACCGCCGCTCCAGTTCGCGCATCTTTTCAACGGGAAGCTTTGCCAAATCTCACTCCAAATGCACTCGCCTCGCCCGGACCGCGTCCGGACGGAGACGAGAGCCCTCTTGTTCAATCTAAACCGGTATGCCGTTCGCCGCAGCGAAATCGACCAGGAGCTGGCGGATCGACGTGTCGGACTTGACGTCGTCGAGCGCCGCCTCAAGGAGTTCGTTGAGCCTGCCGGCATCCAGCGCCAGGAGCATTGCCTTGACCGGCCCGACAGCCGTCGGCGACATCGAAACCGACCGGAAGCCGAGCCCGAGCAGCGCCATGGCCGAAAGCGGTTTGCTTGCCATCTCGCCGCAAAGCGTCACGGGCGTGTTGTTGCGCTCGCCGGCCCGCACGATCTCCCGGAGAATCCGCAGGAACGGCCGGCCGAGAATGTCGAAACGTTCGGAAACACGGGCATTACCGCGGTCGACCGCCATGGCGAACTGGAAGAGATCGTTCGAGCCGACCGAAACGAAATCCACTTCGGCCATCAGTTCGTCGAGCTGCCAAAGCAGCGCCGGCACTTCCAGCATCGCCCCGAACTGCAGCTTGCGCGGCAGTTGTTCGCCGAGCTTCGATTGGCGCTCGATCTCCTTCTGCAGGAGTTCTCGCGCGCTCTTCAGCTCCGCGACTTCCGTTACCATCGGCAGCATCATCTTGAGCTCGGCGCCGACCGTCGCTCTCAGCATTGCCCGGAACTGGGTACGCAGGAGACCCGGCCGATCGAGCGACAGCCTGATGGCGCGCCAGCCGAGCGCCGGGTTCTCCTCTTCCGCGGCACGGAAATAGGGAACGACCTTGTCGCCGCCGATATCCAGCGTCCGGAAGGTGACCGGCTTCCCCGCCGTCTGCTTCATGACGTTGCGGTAGAAAGCTTCCTGCTCCTCGGCCTTGGGCATGGTCGAAGCGATCATGAATTGCAGTTCGGTCCGGAAGAGACCGATACCTTCGGCACCAGCCTCGTTCAGATGGGGCAAGTCGACCAGCAGCCCGGCATTCATCTGCAACGTAATGCGCTTGCCGTCCTTCGTCAGGGGTTCGACATCGCGGAGAGCGCGGAACTGCGCCTGTCTGCGCGCACGGAAGCGCACTTTCTCCTCGTAAGCGCGCTGCAGATCGGCCATCGGCCGCAGATGCACCTTCGCATCGTCGCCGTCGACGATGATCGCATCGCGGTTTTCGGCGAGCGCCACTGCCCCTGCCGCCTGGCCGACCACCGGAATGCCCATGGCGCGGGCGACGATGACCACATGGCTGGTGACCGCCCCCTCCTCCAGCACGAGACCGCGCACGTTCTCGCGCGGATAGTCGAGCAACTCCGCAGCGCCCATGGCGCGCGCGACGACGATCGCGTCATTCGGGAAATCGGCAGCCGAAAGCTTGGCGCCATAACCCGAAAGCTGGCGCAACAGCCGGTTCGCAAGATCGTCGAAATCGTGCATCCGCTCGCGCAGATACGGATCGGTCAGCCGGATCATCCGCGCCTTGGTCTCGCTCTGCACCCGCTCCACCGCCGCTTCCGCCGTCAGGCCGTTGCGGATCGCCTCCTCGAGCTTTCTCACCCAGCCGCGGTCGTGGGCGAACATGCGGTAGGTCTCGAGAACCGCGCGGTGCTCGCCCTCCATCGAGACGTCGCGGCGCGACAGCATGTCGTCGATGGAGATGCGCAGCGACCCGAGCGCTTCCGCAAGCCGCTGCAGTTCCTGCTCCGTGTCCTCGTTGAGCAGATTGGTGACGACGATGCGAGGCTCATGCAGGACGACATATCCGAGCCCTATGCCTTCGCCGTAGCTGTTGCCCTCGATCGTCACCGGGCGGGACAGATCGAGCTCGAGCCCGGGCTTGGTGATCTTCTTGAGCTCGCCAGTCGCAACCATCTCGGCGAGCACCATGGCGGTCGTTTCCAGCGCCTCGACCTCGTCCTCGCGATAGTTGCGCTGCGCCTTGTTCTGCACGACGAGGACGCCGAGCGCGCGGCCGGTGCGCAGGATCGGAACGCCGAGGAAAGAGTGATAAATCTCTTCGCCCGTCTCGGGCAGGTAGGTGAAGGCCGGGTGCGACTGGGCATCGGAGAGATTGAGCGGCCGCGCCGAAGCCGCGATCGTGCCGACGAGACCCTGTCCCATCTTCAGTTGCGCCAGGTGCACCGCCGTCTTGTTCAGACCTTCGGTCGCGTAAAGTTCGAGCACGCCATCGGAGCGCAGCACGTAAACCGAGCACACTTCCGCAACCATGTTCTGCGCTATCTGGCGCACGATCCGGTCAAGGCGCTCCTGCGGCTCGAGCGGTTCCGCCATGAGCTCGCGCAACCGCTTGAGGAGAACGCGCGGACCTGCGGAAAGGTCTCTCATCGCGTGGGGTCTCCTGAATAAGAATAAACGTCGGGCCCATGCGGGACGCCGCGGCCTCTGCATGCATCCTCGAAGCGAAATCGATCCGAGGACAAGTTCATGCAGCAGTTCCAATCACTACAGCGACGTCTTCCGTGTCTTTTCAGACGCGCGGCGCCGGGTCGCGAATCCCAAATCAAATGCCTGCCGTTTAACTCTTATCCAGACCGTAGACGGAATGCAAAGTGCGAACGGCCAATTCGGCGTAAGGTCCGTCGATCAGGATGGAGATCTTGATTTCGGAGGTGGTGATCGCCTTGATGTTGATCCCCTTGTCAGCAAGTGCCCGAAACGCGGAAGCGGCGACGCCCGCATGGCTGCGCATGCCGATGCCGATCACCGAGACCTTGACGAGGCCCGACTCCGACTGAATGACGTCATAGCCGATCTTTTCCTTGTTATCCCCCAGAACCCTGAGGGCCTTGTCGACGTCGCCGGACGGCACGGTGAAGGTCATGTCGGTCTTCGAGCCGTCTTCCGAAATGTTCTGGACGATCATGTCGACATTGATATGGGCTTCCGCAAGCGGCCCGAAGATCGCGGCGGAAACGCCCGGCCGGTCGGCCAGGCGGCGCAGCGAGATCTGTGCTTCATCCTTGGCATAGGCGATGCCGGTTACGACTTCCTGTTCCACGATCTCATCCTCATCACAAATCAGCGTTCCGGGCGGGTTCATGAGATCACCCATGCCCGGCGCATCGGGGTCTTCGAAAGAAGAACGCACGAATGTGCGTACCTTGTGCACCATGGCGAGCTCGACCGAGCGTACCTGCAGCACCTTGGCGCCGAGAGACGCCATTTCCAGCATTTCCTCGAAAGCGATCTTCTTCAAACGCCGGGCCTTCGGCTCGATGCGCGGGTCCGTCGTGTAGACGCCGTCGACGTCGGTGTAGATGTCGCAGCGATCGGCCTTGACGGCGGCTGCGATCGCGACGGCGGAGGTGTCCGAGCCGCCGCGGCCGAGCGTCGCCAGGCGGTTGTCCGGACCGAGACCCTGGAAGCCGGCGACGACCGCCACCTGACCCTCGCCCATGCGTCGGATGACGTCGGCGCCGTCAATTTCGAGAATGCGGGCCGCACCATGGGCGTTATCGGTCTTGATCGGCAACTGCCAGCCCTGCCAAGAGCGGGCGTTGATGCCCATCGACTGCAGCGCGATCGCGAGCAGGCCGGAGGTCACCTGTTCGCCTGAGGCGACGACCGCGTCATATTCGCGCGCATCGTAGAAGGGGGCGTTCGAGCCCGCGACCTTCGGCATGTTTTCGACCCAGCCGACCAGCTCGTTGGTCTTGCCGGACATGGCGGAAACGACGACAGCAACCTCGTGGCCGGCATCGACCTCGCGTTTCACATGGCGCGCGACATTGTGGATGCGGTTCAAATCTGCGACGGAGGTCCCGCCGAATTTCATCACGATGCGTGCCATTTCGCCTCTACCGTACCACCATGTTTGCGCGCCCGATGCAGCGACCTTGGAGCGTCCAAGAAGACGCGCGTCGCCGTAGACGCGACAGGAAAACGCCCCCGCCGGCGCCTGACGATCAAAAAGCTTGAAGGAGACTTCTCGGACATCGGCCAGTCACCGCCTCGGGGAGCGGAAAGTCGCGGCGTCTCTTAGCGGATCAGCGGGCTGCGTGCAATGGCCGTCAAAGCGGTGGCCAAGAGCATGACTCTGGGCCAGGGGGAACCGATGTCGATTCAAAACCACTTGCATTTCGATACTGGTTCTGTCAATCTCACTTCAGACGCAGGGCGGTGGCCGCCCAATGGGAGGAAGGACAATGCGCAAAGTCATCATGTGGGACATGGTCAGTGTCGACGGGTTTTTCGAGGCGCCGGGGCATGACATCGGCTGGTTCGTTTTCGAAGACGAACTCGACGCCTATATCCGCGAGACGCAGTTCGAGGCCGGCACGCTGCTCTTCGGCCGCACCACCTACGAACTCATGGCCGCCTATTGGCCCTCGTCGGAGGATCATATCGCCGCCTTCATGAACGGCGTCGAGAAATACGTCTTCTCCAGGACGCTCAGAAGTGCCGACTGGAACAACACGACCCTTGTTTCCGGCGAGGCCGCCGACGAGGTCAGGCGCCTGAAAGAACGCGAAGGCGGCGCAATCTTCATCTTCGGCAGCGCCGATTTCGCTTCGACGCTGATCGCTCAAGGGCTCGTCGATGAATACCGTCTCGGCATCAATCCGGTGCTGCTGGGCAAGGGCACACCCCTCTTTCAAAACGTTGCCGAGCGGCAGAAGCTCGAGCTTACTCATGTCCGTCCTCTGAAGTCCGGTGTCGTCATCCTGCATTACCGGCCGGAATTGGCGTGATCGGCGAAGGAGGAGGCTATGGAGAACCGTCTTTCCATCTATGCGCCGCAGGCGCTCGCCCTGCTCAGGATCGTGACCGCTCTGCTCTTCGTTCATGCCGGCATGGTGCTGCTCTTCAACGTTCCGGCATCGACCCATCCGTTGCCGCCGCCGGAAATGAAGCCGATCCTCCTGGTGGCCGGCATCCTGGAACTCGTCGGCGGCGCTTTGGTGCTCGTCGGGCTCTTCACCCGCGCGGCGGCCTTCATCCTGTCGGGCATGATGGCCGTCGCCTATTGGGGCTTTCATGCGCCGATGAACATGTGGCCCGCCAACAATATGGGCAGCGCCGCAATTCTCTTCAGCTTCATCTATCTCTATCTCGTTTTCGCCGGCAGGCGCCTGGAGTCTCGACGCTCGCCGGGTGCGAGCCTCAGGCCCTTGACATCCCCCGCCGATCGTCCGACTTCAGCATCGGATCGATGAGCTACAGCGAGCTTTGCGCGCCCGATGAGGACGCGCGGCACCGAAGAACGAGGCAAGGAGGCTCTCATGAGCGAGACGGCGCGCACGACGATCGACCAGAGCGAGGTGGACCGCTTCTCGGCCATGGCGGCCGAATGGTGGGATCCGACCGGCAAGTTCCGCCCGCTGCACAAATTCAATCCCGTGCGCCTCGCCTATATCCGTGACAAGGTCTCGGAGCATTTCGGCCGCGATCCGAAGAGCCGGCAGCCGCTCGAAGGGCTGCGAGTCCTCGATATCGGCTGCGGCGGCGGGCTTCTTTCCGAGCCGATGGCCCGGATGGGAGCGGACGTCGTGGGGGCCGACGCCTCGGAAAAGAACATAGGCATCGCCAAAACGCATGCGGCCGGCAGCGGCGTCAGCGTCGATTATCGCGCCGTAACGGCGGAGGCCCTTGCCGAAGCCGGCGAGAGCTTCGACGTCGTTTTGAACATGGAGGTGGTCGAGCATGTCGCGGACGTCGAATTCTTCATGACCACCTGCGCGCATATGGTGCGCCCGGGCGGCCTGATGTTCGTCGCAACCATCAACCGCACGCTGAAAGCGGCAGCACTCGCGATCTTCGCGGCCGAAAACGTGTTGCGCTGGCTGCCGCGCGGTACCCACCAATATGAAAAGCTCGTGCGGCCGGAGGAGCTCGAAAAGCCTCTCGCCGCAAGCGGCATGGAGATTGCCGACCGCACCGGCGTCTTCTTCAATCCCCTGGCCAACCAGTGGAACCTGTCGAAGGATATGGACGTCAATTACATGATCGTGGCGAAACGGCCGATCTGAGCCCTGTTATCGTCAGTTCGTGTCGTCCGGCAGCACCGGCAGTGGGGCGATCTCGATTCCCTCCTCGATCAGGGCAATCGCCTCTTCCGCCGTCGCCTTGCCGATCAGCCCGCGCTGGTCGGCTTCGCCGTAATGAATCTTGCGCGCCTCGTCCGGGAAGCGCTCACCGACGTCTTCCGCGTTCTCGCGGATCGATTTCACCAGTTCCTTGAGCTTGGCGACTGCTTCCTTCTGCGCCTGATCCATCACCAGTTCGCGGCGCGCCTCCTTCTTGCGCGCCGTTGAGACGGCGGGCGCCATCAGTTTCTTGCTGACGGAAACGGAACCGCAACTGGGGCAGGCGACCAGGCGCCGCTCGACCTGCCGGTCGAAATCGTCGCTCGAGGAGAACCAGCCTTCGAAGTCGTGGCCCTCGTCACAGGCAAGATTGTAGTGGATCACGCTGCAGCGCCTCCTTTTCCCGCCGGAACCACCTCATCCAACACGAAGCTGCGCGCATTCCTGAGGTTGGGAATCTTCTCGCGCGCCGCGTGCACCGCCGCCACATCGATCTCGGCGACGATGATTTCCTCGCCGGTCGGAGCGGCTTCGGCCAGCACCCTGCCCCAGGGATCGATGATCATCGAGTGGCCGAAGGTTTCCCGGCCATCCTCGTGCGTGCCCGCTTGAGCGGCGGCAATAACGAAGAGCCCGTTTTCGATGGCCCGAGCGCGTAACAGGATTTCCCAATGCGCTTCGCCGGTCTGGCGCGTGAACGCAGCCGGCACCGTCATGATCTCGGCTCCGGCCACGGCCTGCTGACGAAACAGCTCGGGGAAACGGATATCGTAGCAGATCGAAAAGCCGAGTTTGCCGAAGGGGAGATCCGCGATACGCGCGGTATGACCCGGATGATAGGCGGCGCTCTCGCGCCAGCTCTCGCCATTCTCCAGATCCACGTCGAACATGTGGATCTTGTCGTAGTCACAGATCTTCGCGCCGTCAGGCCCGAACAGGAAGCCGCGATTGGCAATCTTTCCATCCGCGCGCGCGATCGGCGTCGAGCCGACATGCAGGTAGAGGCCGAGCTCGCGGGCAAGTCGGGATGCCTCGCGAATGACGACGTCGTTCTCCCCATCCTTCAACACCGACCGCAAACCCGTCCGGTCGCGCTGGACCGCTCCGGTCATCTCCGGCGTCTGGACATAGGTTGCACCCCGCGAAGCGGCTTCGCGCACCAGCTTCGCCATCGTCTCCGCATTTCTTGCGGGATCGACACCGGAGCACATCTGGACGGCGGCTGCCTTGAAGGTCATCGCTTTCTTTCTCCCAAGCGGAACTCTGGATCAGAACGATCCGGCATCGCAGCACTCATCTCTTTTTCGGATGGGCAGGACAGTCGTGACATGCCACTTCAGGCCGCGAGCATATCGTCGAGCTTGCCGGCGCGATCGAGCGCATGCAACTCGTCGCAGCCGCCGACGGGAACATCATTGATGATGATTTGCGGGAACGTTCTGCCGCCCCTGGATTTTTCCATCATCTCCTGGCGAAGTTCAGGCGCATAAGTGGCGTCATACTCGGTGAAGTCGACACCTTTGCTTTCCAGAAGTTTCTTCGCCCTCGTGCAATAGCCGCAGAACTGACGCGTATAAATGACGACCGAAGCCATGGTCTCCAACTGCTCCTTCACCGGCATCGATCGCCGGACATTTCTTGTCATATAGGACCGGACATGGCCCTTGCAAAGGTCAAAACCGTGACGTCTCCGGCGCCCGCACGCTTCAGCGCGCGTGTCGCAGCGGCAACGGTCGCGCCGGTCGTATAGACGTCGTCTACGAGAACGATGCGCTTGCCCGCGAGCTCCCGCTTCGCGCCTTCGGGGACTGCGAAGGCGCCGCGGACATTCTCCTCGCGTGCCCTGGCGCCAAGCCCGACCTGGCGGCTCGTGCGCTTGGTGCGGCGAAGGACCTCCGGTCGATAGGCTCTTGCGGAACGTTCGGCAATGACGCGTGCAAGCTCCGCCGCCTGATTGAACTTGCGCCTCCAGAGGCGGAGCGCATGGAGCGGAACCGGCACGATCATGTCCGCCGCTGCCACGGCACCGTCGCCGGCGCGGATCATCCACTCGGCCATCATGGGCGCAAGGTCGGTGCGATCACGGTATTTCAAGCCATGCACGAGATCGCGGACGATTCCTTCGTGAATGGCCACCGAGCGCAGCCTGTCGAAGACCGGAGGATTGGCGATGGCCTCGGGCGAAACCGCGCCCTCGCCAGGATCATAGGCGAAGGGCAAGCCCAGAACCTCGCAATAGGGCCGCTCGATGAGCGGCATGCCTGCCCAGCAGGAAGCGCAGACGGCATGGGCATGGCCGGTCAGCCGGCCGCATCCCGAGCAGACGGGCGGAAAGACGAGATCGACCGCCTGGGCCGCAATCCGGCGGAGCATGCCCGCCCAATCCATCGCCTGGTTTTCCTGCCCGCCCCGTTTCATGCGCTTGACTTGATTCGTGTTGCTGTCTGTCGCGTTAGACCCTAACTGAGCAGAGGACGAAGGGGGCAGCAAGTTTTAAAGCGTTGCCGCGGCCTCTGCGCGTCCGACAAGACACGCGGCGCTGTAGGGTTTCTGTCGCACCCCGCGATTTCGGAGAGACTGTCGTGGAAATCATCTTTGACCAGAGCCTCGTCGAGGCGCACCGCCGGCGCGCACTGCGCCAGGGCGACGAGAAGGCGGGCTTCCTGCTCGACATCGTCGCACAGGAACTTGCCGAGCGCGTAAGCGTCGTCGAACGGCAGTTCGAAACGGCCATGGAGCTGCACGGCTATACGGGTGCCGCCGCACGCAGCCTTTCCACGACCGGCAAGGTCGGCGCGATCGAGCGGGTGGAAACCGACAGCGCCTTCGGTTCGGTCGACGAGCCGGTGACGGAAGCACCTCTGGAGCGTATCCCGGCCGACCCGGCGTCGCTCAGTCTCCTCGTGTCGCCACTGTCGCTCCATCTTACCAACGATACGCCCGGCGTCTTCATCCAGGCGCGCCGCGTGCTGAAGCCCGACGGGTTGTTCCTTGCCGCAATACCCGGCAGCGGCACGCTGCAGGAACTGCGGGAGGCGCTTCTCGCAGCCGAGGCGGAACTGACGGGCGGGGCGAGCCCACGGGTAATCCCCTTCGCCGACGTGCGCGACATGGGAGCCCTTCTGCAGCGGGCGGGCTTTGCCCTGCCGGTGGCGGATACCGAGACGTACACCGTCCGCTACGATTCGCTCTTCGGCCTCATCCGCGACTTGCGCGCAATGGGCATGACGAACCCGCTGGCGTCGCGCAACCGCAAGCCGATGCCGCGGCGCTTCTTTCTCAGAGCCGCAGAAATCTACGCGCAGCGCTTCTCCGATCCGGACGGGCGCATCCGCGCGACCTTTTCGATCATTTATCTTTCGGGCTGGGCGCCGCACGAGAGTCAGCAGAAGCCGCTCAAACCCGGCTCGGCGAAGCAGAGATTGTCCGACGCGCTTGGCGCGAGCGAGCACAAACTCAAGGATGAAGGCGAGCCGTGATCTGAGCTCTTAGAGCAACCTCCAGGAAAAGTGCGTAACGCTTCCGTCCGGAAGTGCGTTGGATCAAATGGTTGGAGTGTTTCTATGAACACGTTGAAATGCTCTAGGTCCAGGCTGCCTCGATCGTGTTGGTGACGAAGCTCAGCATGCCGAGCAGTGCGCCGGAGAAATTCTGCAGGCCGATGAGAAGGCCGACCGAGATCAGCGCGGCCAGGAGTCCGTATTCAACCGCCGTAGCGCCGTCGCGGTCTCGAAACAGGCTTCTCAGCGTCTCCATTGGTCCTCCAGCCGCTCAGAGCACTTGCCGGAAAAGCGTATAACGGTTTCCGTCCGAAGTGCGTCGTTTCAAAAGGTTGAGGCGTTTCGGCGCTTCAACGCAAGCACGCAACGTTTCAACGGCAAACGAGGCGTCGCCTCGCCACAGGTCAACCGCAAGCAGTGCCTTTCGGCGCTCCGCAGCGATCAGCATCCACTCCTGCTGCCATCGGCGTCGATCATGCAGACGGCACCCGGCATCTCCTGAAGCACGCTGCGCCGAACGGTGTAGCGCTTGGCCGTACCGCCCGAGGGTATGGAGCCCGTCGAGATGTTGTCGTAGTCGATCGGCGTGTTCGCAAGCATTCGCTTGTCGCCCTTGGACGACAGCATCGGCGTCAGGATGAGCGTCAGCGCGATGACCGCCGTGCCGAACAGCAGCGACAGATTGAGCACGCCTGTCCGGCGGGACTGGCTCGTCACCAGATCCTTGTCCTGAACCGTCCTCCAGAAATCCTCGTCCACCATCCCAGCCTCATGCAACACGTAAAGAGCGGCGGGCGAAGCACCCTTCCCAAAGCCTCGTCCTGACCACACCTGCCCGAAAACGGCGCCGTCGAGGTGACGCGCGCCGGAACTGACCCCATCTTGCCCAAGGGTGATAAACGTTCGATTAACGAATTATCGAATTTCGCGGGATTGCGCACCAACAGCGGGGTTCTTGACGCTCCAACTTCGAAGCTACGCACGTCCGCACGGAAAGCCGTTACACACTTTTCCCGCAAGTGCTCTTAGAGCAAATCCATCAGGAACGGGATCAGCGGCTCGTCGGCGGGCGGCATGGCGTAGTCGCGCAACGCCTTCGGGCGCACCCACTTGATAGCTTGGCCTTCGCGGCCTTCGGCAAACCCCTCGTAGCGGCGGCAGATGTAAAGCGGCATCAGGAGGTGAAAGTCGTCGTAGCCGTGGCTCGCGAATGTGAGCGGCGCGAGGCAGGCGATTTTGGTGCGGATGCCGAGCTCCTCTTCGAGCTCGCGGATCAACGTCTCCTCCGGGGTCTCGCCACTCTCGACCTTACCGCCCGGGAACTCCCACAGGCCCGCGAGAGGCTTGCCTTCCGGGCGTTGCGCCAGCAGAACGCGTCCATCGGAATCGACGAGCGCGCAGGCGGCAACGAGCACGATCTTCCTACCCTGCATGTCCGTCAGACCTTCGGCGTTCGATAGAGATAGCGGTAGACCTCGGTGAAACCGGCCTTGCGATAGAGCTCGATCGCAGCCTGGTTGTCGGCCTCCACCTGCAACCAGGCCTTCTTTGCGCCCTTGAGACGTGCCCAACGGAGCGAGGCGTCGAGGAGAGCGCTGCCGACGCCGCGTCGGCGCACCGCTTCGGAAACCGCGAACTGCATGATCCCGGCAAGATCATTGTCGTGGACGACGAGCGACACCGCCGTCGGCCCGGTCTTACGGTCCTCGAACAGGAACAGGCCGCACTCGGGCTTGATGGCGTTGATGATCCCGGTCAGCGCCTGCTTGGCTTCCGGAGGATCCCCGCCGATCAGGATGCGGGCATCCACGAAACGGCCGATATCCTTGATCGGAAGATGGTCGATGCCTTCGCTGAAATCGCGATCCGCCAGGTCGAGCGTCAGGACCAGGCTGTGCGCGAACGACGTCCAGCCCTCGCCATCCATATGGTCGATCATCTTCGGCGGCGTAAGCGGCGTCTGACGAACCGTAAGGGTGCGCCCGGATTGCGCAAAAAGCCGGCGCGCCTTCTCCAGGCGGATGGCTATGTCGCGATAGTCGGACGGATCCAGCGGGTTGACGGAATTCAGGCGCTTGGAAGGGTGCCCCG
The DNA here is from genome assembly GCF_052044265.1 of Sinorhizobium sp. 22678. NCBI lineage: Bacteria > Pseudomonadati > Pseudomonadota > Alphaproteobacteria > Hyphomicrobiales > Rhizobiaceae > Sinorhizobium > Sinorhizobium sp. 22678. The sequence continues at coordinate 20,032 of NZ_JBQEMS010000002.1, forward strand.
CCGTCAGACGGATAAGCCAGCTGCCGTCATATTGCACCGACGAGGCCGGCCAGGCGCGAAAACCGACGGCCTCCAGACGCCGCACGCTCGGTAAATCGACCGCGACCGTTTCCCCGTTCCCCGCCCCGTTGCCGGGCGGCTCTCTGCCGTTCGTTGTCATGTCCATAGCCTTGAATGCTGCGGGGCCGGGAAGAGCGCGCGGCCGTCCGGCCGCAACCGCTCTCAACGCCTCAACCGTGTCAGCTTCTGTAATCGCCGTTGATTTCGACATATTCCTTGGTCAGGTCGCAGGTATAGACCGTGGCGCGGCCCGAACCCAGACCGATATCGACGCGGATCGGAATGGTCTCGCCCTGCATGACCGCAGTCGCGGCCGCTTCCGAATAGGCCGGATCGCGCTCGCCCTCGACTGCGACTCGGATATCGCCGAACCAGATCGCCAGCCGGTCGCGCTCGGCCATCTCTCCCGACTTGCCGACGGCCATGACGACGCGTCCCCAATTGGCGTCCTCGCCCGCAACCGCCGTTTTGACGAGCGGCGAATTGGCTATCGAAAGCGCGATGCGTTTGGCGGCGGCATCGTTTTCCGCGCCCTCGACCGTCACCTCGACCATCTTGCGCGCGCCCTCGCCGTCGCGCACGACCTGCAGCGCCAGATCACGCAGCAGATCGTCGAGCGCGGCACGGAACCCGTCGAGACGCGGGTCGGCCGCGTCCTCGACCTTAGCCTGGCCGTCGTCCGCCGCCGCACCGGTCGCAAACATCATCAGCGTGTCGGAGGTGGACGTGTCGCTGTCGACCGTCACCGAATTGAAGGTGGGTTCGACGCCTGCCTGAAGCAGTGCCTGAAGTGCCGCCGGCGCAATGTCCGCATCGGTGACGACGAAGGAGAGCATGGTTGCCATGTCGGGCGCGATCATCCCGGCGCCCTTGGCGATCCCGTTGATCGTGACCCTGACACCGCCGATCTCGGCGCTGCGGGTGGCAACCTTCGGATAGGTATCGGTCGTCATGATCGCTTTGGCCGCTTCGAACCAGAAGTCCTGGGTGGCGGACGCGGCAAGTTTATCCAGAACACCGGCGAACTTGGTGGCGTCGAGCGGCTCGCCGATGACGCCCGTCGACGCCAGGAAGACCTCCGCCTCGCTGCAGCCAACGGCCTTTGCCGCTGCCTCGGCCGTGAGCCTGGTCGCCTCCCGGCCCTTCTTGCCGGTGAACGCGTTGGCATTGCCGGAGTTGACGACGACGGCGCGCGCAATGCCGCCCGGCAGGTTCTGCCGGCAATGGTCGACCGGAGCTGAGGGGCACTTCGACCGCGTGAACACGCCGGCCACGGATGCCGGCCGGTCGAAGAGCATCATCAGCACGTCAGTCCGGTTCTTGTACTTGATCCCTGCGGCAGCGGTCGCCATGCGTACGCCGCGAAGGGCCGGCATTTCGGCAAAGGTTTTCGGAGCAAGCGGAGAGACGGAACCGGACATGGATTGAACCTGCTTTTCAGAAGCCTCGAACGTTGTGCGAAATGCCCGAACGGCATTCAGCCGTCGGGCATCCGGATCTTTGAAGGCGGAGCGGAGCAAATGCGAGCGACCTCAGCCTCCGCGCGGGGGCGCGCCTCCCTAAGAGGCCGCGCAGCCGTAATTACTTGGTTTCCTGCGGCTTGCCGGCCTCGTCATAGGCCTTCTTGAGCGCCGGATCGGAGATTTCGACGGCAGTGCTCTCCTTGGCGGAATTCAGAAGCTCGAGGTACTTGTCACGCATGACGAGCTGGCGAACCTGCGGCTCGACCTGTTCGAGCGTCGGCGGAGCCTGGGGACGCTTGTCCTCGATGAGGATCACATGGAAGCCGAACTGCGTCTTCACCGGTGTCTTCGTATAGGCGCCTTTTTCCAGCGCGAAGGCGGCCGTCTCGAATTCAGGTACCATGCGGCCCTTGGTGAAGTAGCCGAGATCGCCGCCCTCTTCTTTGTTCGGGTCGGTGGACTTGGCCTTGGCAAGGTCGGCGAAGTTCTTGCCCGCGTCGAGTTCCTTGATGACGTCCTTCGCCTCGTCTTCGGTCTTGACGAGGATATGGCGGGCCTTGACCTCTTCCTGCGGCGGAATCGCTGCGACTTCCTTGTCGTAGCGCGCCTTCACATCTTCCGCCGTTACGGCATCGACCACGTGCTTCTTGAAGAAGGCGTTGTGCAACTCGCGTTCGGTCAGGAATGCGACGCGCTGCTTGAACGCTTCGTCGTTCTGAAGCCCTTCCTTCTCGGCGTCCTTCAAAAGAAGCTTCACGTCGATGACGGCCGATAGTGCTGCTGCGCGCTTCTGCTCGTCAGGCATCCGCTGGAGCTGCGGATCGAGGCTCGTGATTGCGAGATCAAGTTCCGACTGGTGGATTTCCTGGTCCCCGACTTTGGCAATGACCGGGTCGGTCCCTTCGGCGCGGGCGACACCCGCCGCGATCACCGCGACCAGTGCCGCGGCCGCAAGGGTCTTGTATCTAGACATGTTTCTAACCTTTCACCATTGGCCGCCAGCGCGATTGGCTCCGGCCCCAGGGGCTGCACAACAACCAGAATGTGGCGGTTCTGTAGCCGTCCGGCCGTGCAAGTGCGTTGACATAATCCGACCCCCCTCTTATCTGTCACGCAACCTCGCGTCCAGAACAGTTTCCGGGCGTTTCGCGGCGTGACGCGGTTTTTCGACCGCTCGCCTGAAACCCCAGGCGACAAATAAGGAAAGGACCATTTGCATGGTCAGTCTCGGCGGCTTTGCCCGCAAGTTGTTTGGTTCCGCCAACGATCGCCGCGTCCGCGGCTACAAGGGCCGGGTGGACGCCATCAATGCTCTCGAAGCCGAAATGAAGGCGCTGAGCGACGAGGCCCTGGCGGCGAAGACGGCGGAATTTCGCAGTGAGCTCGCCGGCGGCAAGACCCTGGACGACATTCTCGTGCCGGCCTTTGCGGTCGTGCGCGAGGCTGCGCTCCGCGTCCTCGGGCTGCGCCCCTTCGACGTCCAGCTGATCGGCGGCATGATCCTGCACGAGCGCGCCATCGCGGAAATGAAGACCGGTGAAGGCAAGACGCTCGTCGCCACCCTTCCCGTCTATCTCAACGCGCTCGCCGGCAAGGGCGTGCATGTGGTCACCGTCAACGACTACCTCGCCCAGCGCGACGCGGGCATGATGGGCCGCATCTACGGCTTCCTCGGCATGACCACCGGCGTCATTGTCCACGGTCTCTCCGACGAACAGCGCCGCGACGCCTATGCCTGCGACGTCACCTATGCGACGAACAACGAGCTCGGCTTCGACTATCTGCGCGACAACATGAAGTACGAGCGCTCCCAGATGGTGCAGCGCGGCCACTTCTTCGCCATCGTCGACGAGGTCGACTCGATCCTGGTGGACGAGGCGCGCACCCCGCTGATCATCTCCGGCCCGCTCGACGACCGCTCCGATCTCTACAACACCATCAATGAGTTCATTCCGCGCCTGTCGCCGGAAGACTATGAAATCGACGAGAAGCAGCGCTCGGCCAATTTTTCGGAAGAAGGCACCGAGAAGCTCGAGAACATGCTGCGCGAGGCCGGCCTGCTGAAGGGCGAGTCGCTCTACGACATCGAGAACGTGGCGATCGTTCACCACGTCAACAACGCGCTCAAGGCCCACAAGCTCTTCACCCGCGACAAGGATTACATCGTACGCAACGGCGAGATCGTCATCATCGACGAGTTTACCGGCCGCATGATGCCCGGCCGCCGCTACTCCGAAGGCCAGCACCAGGCGCTCGAAGCCAAGGAAAAGGTGCAGATCCAGCCCGAAAACCAGACGCTCGCCTCGATCACCTTCCAGAACTATTTCCGCATGTACGACAAGCTTGCCGGCATGACCGGTACGGCTGCGACGGAAGCGGAGGAATTCGGCAACATCTACGGCCTCGAAGTTCTCGAGGTGCCGACCAACCTGCCGATCAAGCGCGTCGACGAGGACGATGAGGTCTATCGCACCGTCGGCGAAAAATTCAAGGCGATCATCGACGAGATCAAATCCGCACATGAGCGCGGCCAGCCGATGCTCGTCGGCACCACCTCCATCGAGAAATCCGAACTTCTCGCCGATATGCTGAAGAAGAGCGGCTTCTCCAAGTTCCAGGTGCTGAACGCCCGCTACCACGAGCAGGAAGCCTATATCGTCGCGCAGGCCGGCGTCCCCGGCGCGGTCACGATCGCCACCAACATGGCCGGCCGCGGCACCGACATCCAGCTCGGCGGCAACCCCGACATGCGCATCCAGCAGGAGCTGGCCGATGTAGAGCCCGGCCCGGAGCGCGAAGCGCGCGAAAAGGCGATCCGGGAAGAGGTTCAGAAGCTCAAGGAAAAGGCGCTCGCCGCCGGCGGGCTCTACGTTCTTGCCACCGAACGGCACGAAAGCCGCCGCATCGACAACCAGTTGCGTGGCCGCTCGGGCCGCCAGGGCGACCCGGGCCGCTCCAAGTTCTACCTGTCGCTTCAGGACGATCTGATGCGCATCTTCGGATCCGACCGCATGGACGGAATGCTGCAGAAGCTCGGCCTGAAGGAAGGCGAGGCAATCGTCCATCCCTGGATCAACAAGGCGCTCGAACGCGCCCAGAAGAAGGTCGAGGCGCGCAACTTCGACATCCGCAAGAATCTCCTGAAATACGACGATGTGCTCAACGACCAGCGCAAGGTCATTTTCGAGCAGCGCATCGAACTGATGGACGCGGAGAGCGTCACCGATACGGTGACCGACATGCGCAACGAAGTGATCGAGGAAATCGTCGCCAAACGCATTCCGGAGCGGGCCTATGCCGAAAAATGGGATGCCGAGGGACTGAAGGCCGACGTCCAGCAGTATTTCAATCTCGACCTGCCGATCGCCGAATGGGTCGCCGAAGAAGGCATCGCCGAGGACGATATCCGCGAGCGCATCACTGCCGCAGTGGACAAGGCGGCTGCCGAGCGCGCCGAGCGTTTCGGCCCCGAAATCATGCAATATGTCGAGCGCTCCGTCGTCCTCCAGACGCTCGATCATCTCTGGCGCGAGCATATCGTCAACCTCGACCACCTGCGGTCGGTCATCGGCTTCCGCGGCTACGCCCAGCGCGATCCGCTGCAGGAATACAAGTCCGAGGCTTTCGAGCTGTTCCAAGCCCTGCTCGGCAATCTGCGTCAGGCGGTCACGGCACAGCTGATGCGGGTCGAGCTGGTCCGCGAGGCGCCCGAGGAACCGCAGCCGCTGCCACCGATGCAGGCGCACCACATCGATCCGCTGACCGGCGAGGACGACTTCGCGCAGGCCGGGGAGACGCTGCTGGCGGTCGCGCCTGCGAACCGCGATCCGGCCGACCCTTCAACCTGGGGCAAAGTCGCACGCAACGAAGCCTGCCCGTGCGGCTCGGGCAAGAAATACAAGCATTGCCACGGCATTTACGAAGCCTGACCCGCGGGGCTGCGCGTCCGGTCGGGCGCGCGAACGATTGTCTGCCTGCCACTGACATGGCAGGCAACTTGCCTCATCTCAAGATGCGCATGGAGCCGTAGCATGGGAGCTCAAAAGTCCTCGGACAAGTAAGCCGCAACAACGCTTTTCCTTGTTGTTGCGGCGTCTGTCGAGCCGACCCCCGTGCCGAAGGCAGACCGCCGCCGAATGTTCCTCATTTGAGCGGATGTCTTTCCATGCCTACAAAACCTCATGTCTGGCGCTATTCGCTGCCGGCAGCGCTGCTGCTGATGGCGCCCTTCGATATCCTCGCCTCGCTGGCCATGGATATCTACCTCCCGATCGTTCCGGCGATGCCCGGTATTCTCGGGACCAGTCCTGCCGTGGTCCAGCTCACGCTGAGCCTCTATATGGTGTTGCTCGGCCTCGGCCAGATCGTCTTCGGGCCCGTCTCCGATCGCATCGGACGGCGGCCGGTCCTGATCGGCGGAGCGATGCTGTTCGCCGCGGCGTCGTTCTGCCTTGCGGCATCCTCCAGCGCCATACCATTCGTCGCCTTCCGCTTCCTGCAGGCGGTTGGCGCATCTGCGGCCCTGGTGGCCACCTTTGCGACGATCCGGGACGTCTATGCCGACCGCCCGGAAAGCACGGTTATCTACAGCCTGTTCAGTTCCATTCTGGCATTCGTTCCCGCTCTGGGACCGATAGCCGGCGCCATGCTGGCGGAGAGGTTCGGATGGCGCTCGATCTTCGTTACGCTCGGTGCATTTGCCGTAATGGCGCTGGTGCAGGCACTGCCTCGCTGGCATGAATCCCGCCCTTCGGCGGCCGCGCTGCCGCGGCGCACGTTCGGGCCCCTTTTCCGCAGCCTCGCCTTCTGGACCTATACCCTCGGCTTCAGCGCCGCCATGGGCACGTTTTTCGTGTTCTTTTCCACCTCTCCGCGCGTTCTGATCGACAGGGCAGGATATTCGGAGCTGCAGTTCAGCCTCGCCTTTGCAACTGTAGCAATCGTGATGATCATCACGGCGCGCTTTGCCAGGCGGTTCGTCTCCCGATGGGGAACTTCGGGCAGCCTCCTGCGGGGCATGTGCATGTTGCTTCTCGGGGCGGCGCTCCTGGCCGCCGGGCAAAGCTTCGGCACCCCTTCGCCCTGGACGTTCGTCACGTCGATGTGGGTCATGGCGGTCGGCATCGTCTTCACCGTATCGGTGACTGCAAACGGCGCGCTCGAAGAGTTCGGATACATGGCGGGTTCGGCGGTCGCAGTCTATTTCTGCGTCCAAAGCCTCATCGTCGGGACGGCGGGAACACTGCTCGTGATCGGACTGCCCGGCGACAGCGTGTGGCCGCTCGTGGTCTATGCCTCGACAATGGCCGGTGTCGTGCTGATCGCGCGCCGGCAGTTGCAGTCCAGAAGGCACGCCCAGGCATGATTGAAGAGGAAGTCGGGCAAAAGCCCGGCTTCCACGCCCTCAAACGAGGGTGCTGAACCCTTTGTTAACGCTGATCTGACAGAAGTGAAGCCCAGTATTGCGTAATGTCAGGGTGTCCTCGTGTTCATGGCGGTATGTCAATCGGCCGGACGAATGCTGCCGTCGGCGCTGAGATATCGCCTGCCTCTTCTTTTGCACGGCCTCGCGTCGCTTCTTGCGGGGGACGATCCCAGGAACCGTGCACAGCGCGTGGCGCTCATCGCCTTTCTGATCCGTATAGTCAGCGCAGCCATCGCCTTCGTCTCGCAAATCGTCCTTGCGCGCCTCGTCGGCGAGTTCGAATACGGCATCTTCATTTTCGTCTGGGTGCTGGTCGTCCTCTTCGGAAACCTGTCCTGCCTCGGTTTCCATGCGACCGTGATCCGCTTCCTGCCGGAATACCATACCACCGCCGCGCTCGCGAACATCCGCGGTCTGACCACGACGGCGCGGGTCTTTGCGATGCTTTCCGCGACCGTTCTCGCCGCAGTCGGCGGAGCCGGCCTCTGGCTCTTCGGCTCCGCCATCGAAAGTTACTATGTGATTCCTCTCTATCTCGGCCTGTTCACTCTGCCGATGATCGCGCTCGGCGACGTACTGGACGGCACCGCGCGGGCGCATAGCTGGCCCATCGTCGCGATGAGCCCGACCTATCTCGTGCGGCCGCTGCTGATCCTCGGTTTCATGGTCATCGCGATCGCCGCCGGGCTTCCGCGCAATGCGACGACAGCCATGGGCGCTGCGCTGGGGGCGGCCTATGTCACCACGCTCGGACAATTCGTGACGATGGCATGGCGGCTCCGCCGCCATTACGTGCGCGGGCCGATGAAGATCGAACTCGGGCGGTGGCTCAGCGTCTCCCTTCCCATTTTTCTGGTCGACGGTTTCGGGTTCCTGCTCACCAATTCCGACGTCGTCATTGTGGGCCTCTATCTGAAACCCGACGATGTGGCGGTTTATTTTGCGGCGGCCAAGACCATGGCGCTCGTCCATTTCGTGATGTTCGCCGTCAAGGCGGCAGCAGGTCCGCGTTTCTCTGCTGCAATGGCCGCGGGCGATCGCAGGCAGCTGGCTGAAATCGCCGTCGAAAGCGCGCGCTGGTCCTTCTGGCCGTCCCTGGCGATCGGCGGCTGCGTACTCGCAGCCGGCAACATCCTGCTTTCGCTGTTTGGCCCGGCGTTCACGGCTGGCGCCCCCTTGATGGCGATCCTGCTGACGGGAATTCTCGCCAAGGCCTTTGTCGGACCCGCCGAAACGCTGCTCACGATGGCGGGGCGGCAAAAGCTCTGCGTCCTGCTCTATGCGGCAGCGCTCGGAGTCAACATCGCCTTGAACGTGACACTCATCCCGGTCTTCGGCCTGACGGGCGCAGCTGCCGCCACTGCCGGCGCGATGTTCGTGGAGGCAGCCATCCTGCATTTCGCCGTAAGGCGCACTTTCGGCTTTCCCCTGCTGGCCGTTGCCGGCGCGGGGACGATGAACAACAAGAACGAGGCGATTTGAGCCATGATCGGCAATGTCCTCCCCGCAGACGTGAACGGCAGCGCCAACCGCCTGCTTGGCAGCCTCGCGCAATCCGGTCCCGATACGTTGCAGTCCGAGCGGACATTGATGGTCGGAAGGCCCGGACGGCACCTCGCGGTCTATCCGGCGAGAGCGGGATACGACCTGCAGCGCGAGCTCGACTTTCTCTCCAATCGCGCCATCGAGCAGAACGTCTTCTTTACCGGGCGCTTTCTCGCGCCGGCCATGCCGCGCCTCGAGGACCGGGTGATCCGGCTTGCGGTCATCCGCGACCAAAGCGAACAGAGAAGCCGAATCCGCTTTCTCATGCCGTTCTCGATAGAGAAGCCGGGTTTTTCGATCGGCGCGACCATTATTCGCGCGTGGTCCAATCCATTCGGGCCGCTGGGCACGCCCCTCCTCGATGCCGAAGACGCGGCCGAGACGATCAGCAATCTTTACGAAGCGCTGGCCGCGCCTTCCGCCGGCCTGCCGCCGGTGCTCGTGCTTCCCGATATCAGGTTGAACGGCAAATTTGCGCAGCTTGCCCGTGCCGTTGCGATCGGCGAAAACCTGCCGCTGACGGTGACGGATACATTCAGCCGGCCGATGCTCGAAAGCCTGCTGGACGGCCCCACCTATTTGCGCGAGGCCGCGGGCCCCCAGCGCCTGAGGGAGCTGAAGCGGCAGTGGAACAATCTCGCGAAGCAGGGATCGCTGGCCTACAATGTCGCGCGCCAACCCGATGAGATCCGCCTGCGCATGGAGGAGTTCCTGGTCCTCGAAGCGTCCGGCTGGAAAGGCCGCGAACGCAGCGCCATGATCATGGACCGGTTCCGCGCCGCTTTCGCGAGGGAAGCGGTAAACAATCTGGCCGAGGCCGACAGCGTCCGCATTCACACGCTCGATCTTGACGGTAAGGCGATCGCGACCATCGTCGTTCTGCTGATGGCCGGCGAAGCCTATGCCTGGAAGACCGCCTATGACGAGCGCTATGCGAAATACTCTCCGGGCAAGCTGCTTGTCGCGGAGCTCACGGAGTGGCATCTCGACGATGCCAATATCATCCGCTCCGACTCCTGCGCCGTGCCCGATCATCCGGTGATGAGCCGCCTGTGGCAGGAGCGAGAGGAAATGGGCACGCTCGTGATCGGGCTGGCACAGAACCGCGACCGCGACGTGCGTCAGGTCGCCGCGCAGCTCCACCTTTATCGCAATACCCGAAATATGGCCCGGCTGCTGCGTGAAAAGATCCGGGCGCTGGCAGGCCGCTGATCTTTCAGCCGAACATCAGCCGCCGGACACGGCGCGCGCCTCTGCCGCCGCCTTCTCCCGCAGAAGCCGGCGGATCACCTTGCCCGAGGTGGTCAAAGGCAGGCTGTCGACGAAAGCGATCTCGCGCGGATATTCATGCATCGACAGCCTGTTCTTCACCCAGTCGCGGATCCCTGCCGCGGTCTCGTCGCCGGCAGAGACGCCGGGTTTCAGCACGACATAGGCCTTGACGATCTCGGTCCGGAGCGGGTCCGGTTTGCCGACGGCCGCGGCGAGCTGCACGTCCGGATGCCCGGCGAGACAATCCTCGATCTCGCCCGGGCCGATGCGATAGCCTGACGACGTGATGACGTCGTCGTCACGTCCGAAAAAGGTGAAATAGCCCTCTTCGTCCATGGCGCCCTGGTCCCCGGTTGTCATCCAGTCGCCGATGAACTTGGACTCGGTCGCCTCTTCGTTGCGCCAGTAGCCGAGGAACATCACCGGATCGGGACGCCTGATCGCCACCTGCCCGACCGCGCCGGGCGGCAGAACCCGCCCCTCGCCGTCGATGATCGCGACCTGATGACCCGGTGCCGCCTTGCCCATGGAGCCGGGCTTCGCCACGCCGAGATCGGTCGCAGAGGAGATGACGATATTGCATTCCGTCTGGCCGTAGAATTCGCTCACCTCGACGCCGAGCGCCGCCCTTGCCCATTCGAAGGTCTCCCGCCCGAGCGCCTCGCCGGCCGAACCGACGGTGCGCAGCTTGAGCGCGTAGCGATCGCGCGGCCGCTCGACGGATTTGAGGAGCCTGAGCGCCGTCGGCGGGATGAAGGCGTTGCGCACCTCCATTTCCTCCATGATCCGGAACGCGGTATGCGCATCGAATTTCTGCGCCGGCGAGGACACCACGGGCACGCCGAAGAAAAACGACGGCAGCAGAGCGTTCAGGAGACCGCCCGCCCAGGCCCAGTCGGCAGGCGTCCACATCCGGTCGCCAGGCTGCGGCAGGAAGTGGTGATGGAACTGGAACCCCGGCAAATGGCCGAGCAGCACGCGATGGCCATGCAGGGCTCCCTTCGGCGGCCCGGTGGTCCCCGAAGTGTAGATCATCAGAGCGGGATCGTCCGGCTTCGTTCCCGCGGGATCGAATCGGCCCTCCCGGGCCACGAGTTCACCGAACCGCACGGTGCCGGATTCGTGCTGTTCTTCGGCAAGCACCACCAGGCGCAAATCCGGCAGCTCTTCCCGGATCGACGTTAGCCGCTCATGGCCGAAGCGATTGGTGACGATCGCTGCCGCACCCGCATCCTTCAGCCGGTAGGCCAGCGCCTCGGCGCCGAAAAGCAGAGCAAGCGGCAGCGCGATACCACCCAGCTTGTAGATTGCCGCATGGGCTATCGCCGCCTCGAACCCCTGCGGCAGCAGGATGGCAACGCGATCGCCGGGCTTCACCCCATGCGCGGCAAGTCCGCCGGCAAAAGCGGACGAACGGGCGGCAAAGGCGCCATAGGTCAACGCAAGATGCGCGCCGTCCGAGCTGAAATGCTGGAGACAGACGCGCTCCGGCTCCCGCGCGCCCCAGGCGTCGCTGACGGCTACGCCGATGTTGAAGGTATCGGGTATCCGCCAGCGGAATTCGCCGTAGAGTTCGTCATAGTCTTCGATCTTCGGGAGCATGAGCTTGCTGCAGCTGAGTTTTGCTGCAATGCAGCTAGCATTTGAGCGCGGGGGAATTCAATGGTGGTGCCGACCGTGGGCGCGGATTTCGGGGAGAAGCGAACGCACCGGGGTCGGTGCGTTCTTTCCGGTTCGATCGGCCATCGACGCTATTGCTCGATGCCGCGGTCTTTGAACGATTGATCGATCGCCTTATCCACTTTGGCCCGCACACCTTCGAGGTTGAAGCTGGCTCCGCGCTGGCTAGGCGGATATTTGATGAAGCTCTCCAGGAACGCTGCAGCCTTCAATTGACCCTTCACCAGCAGGAAATCGTTCCTTACAAGCCAGTCGTTGTACTGATCGGACACCAGGTCCGCACGCTCATAGGGGTCCATTCGCAGGTTGAACAGCTTGGGCACGCGCCAGGTCACAAGCGGCGTTTGCCAGACAGCGAATCCTCCGCCGGCAGTTTGTTCATGAAAGACCACCTTCCAATCGTCGTAGCGTGTGGCCACCAGGTTGGCGTCGTCATCGAAATAGAAAAATTCGGAACGGGCACTCTTGTCCGACTTGCCGGTAAGGTAAAGGGCAGGATCACCTTGCCGTAATCGGACTGCCTGTAATCGCCCCTGAGAAGATCCGCCACCGACCAGATAAGAGCGGAAAGTGCTTGTTGGTTCATTGCTGCTTCCTGAAAAATTCAACCGAAGATAGTCAGCCGTAGTATTCTTTTCGTTAAACCGACCTTTTGAGATGACGCTATCTCGGCACCACCAAACATGGCAAGGCTGGCGCGGGGCGTGTGTTCGTTCGAAACCATCAACAACTTCTGCCGCGTTGCCCGTGACTAGCTTCCACCGTCCCGACGCAGGACAGAGACAGTGACCGCGGTCCTCCGCCCCACCCTGGCTTGTTGGGGGTCGGGTTCGGGACGGCCTCGGTCACTATCGAGGGAATGGAACGGAACACGCTCAGGCAACCTTAAGTCACGCCTCAGGGCCACCCCACGGCAGAATCGAGAGGCACCGGGGTAGTCGCGCGTTCCTATAATCTGATTGGGTCGCTCGCCATTTTGCAACAAACATCCGGGGGTCACGCCGCACGGAACGCCCTCAACATTCCCCTCATCGCCACCTCCAGCCGCGCCTCGTCGCCCCCGTAGCGGTCCCCCACCTTGCCCGAGGAGTGACCGAGTATTGCGTCTACCGTCTCGGCCTCGACCCCGCCAATCCGTAGTCGGTCCTTCATGTTGTGGCGTAGACTGTGCACGGTCACCTTCTCGTCGTCGGTGATCTTTCGAACGTGCTTCATGAGGGCGGCGCTGGCTGCGTCTCGCCTCGCTCGTGTCTTGGCATAGCCCGGGAACAGGAATCCATCCTGCGCCAACTCCACGGCCTCCTGAGCGGCCTTGAGCGCGTCCCCCACCAGTGGCACCCTGCGGATGCTCCCGGTGTTCTTAAGCCGTCTATGCGGGTGGAACACGAGGTTGATGTGCGGGTGTCTGTGATCGGTAAAGACGTCCGATACAAGCAATCCGGCCACCTCCGAAAGTCTCGCTCCCGTCCCTTCGAGCATCCGCCAGATTAGCTGTAGGTCTTCGCTGGCGTGGCCCGAGACGCGCGCTCGCGCCTTCTTCAATTGGTCCTCTGTGAATGGCTTCCGTTCGTCTCTCTTGTTCGTCGGGGCGTCTTGCTTGACTTCAAGACCGAGGAACGGGTTTGTCACGCCGGGAAGTGGTAGCTCTTTGATCGCCAAATTGATCACGGCGCGAACGTCGTTCAACATCCGGTGGACGGTGGACGGCTTCAATTCCCCGTCGCTAAGCATGTGGTCCCGAACCTCCCGCGCGTCGGCTCTCGTCAGCTTGGCAATGATCGGGTCTCGACCTAACGCCTTCCTGACAAGGGCTACTGCCCGATCAATCCGCTGGGTCTTCTTGACCTCGTCTGCGGTCCCCTCGACCTTCTCCCCGAGGTAGAACTTCCTCGCGTCCTCAAGGCTGGCCTGAGGCGGTTCCTGAGCGCCCCCGAGCGCCAACGCTCTGAGTAGTGCCCTATCGGCCTCCGAGACGTCCTGAGGGTGACCCTCGTCGTCCTCCCGGTACTTCCTTGCGATTCCCTCAGCGATCACCTCGCGGGCGACGTCCTCGGCATCTTCACCTCCCGGCGTCCATGTCAGGTCCAGCCCGAGACCAACGATGTGTTCATTCGCCCGCTTGAACCGCTCAAGAGGCGTCAACGGTGCAGGGGGTGCCGCCCCGCCCTTCGTTCCCTCGGCTGCCCTCACGGCCTCAGCCAGTCGTTTCTCCGCGTCCTTGTGAGCCTTCGGCCAGCGCCGGACAACATCGGCCTCGGTCGTCCCGAGCGGGATAACAATCTCGACCTGACCCCCGAGGGCATCCCGCAGGGCAAGCGGGACTTTGCGTCGGTAACGGTAGTGGTTCTTGCGGCGTTGGACGTATTGAAGGCTAATCGTCATCATCTCGGGTGTTCCTCAAGGTGGGCCTTCCGGTGGACCTCGGGGAACTCTATGCCATTGCAATCCTTGAGAAATCGGGCCTCTCAGGTGTCTGATGGTGCCCCATGCCGGAGTCGAACCAGCACTCCTTTCGGAACTCGATTTTGAGTCGAGCGCGTCTACCAATTCCGCCAATGGGGCTAGAGGCTTGCGTGATATCAGCGCTTGCGATTTACACGATCGATTTCGGGCCGGTCAACCGCGAAGTTGCGAATTTCGCCGATCGTGTGAATTTGGCCGGGTGCTCCCACGCCAGCTGCTCCGTACGATCACAAAAGCGTGCAGGCGGCCGAACATGCGACCCGATTTACAGAGCCGGCGATCCTGCCTAAGAAGGCGGCGTCGATTTCACTGGCGCCCGGGCGGCATGTTCGCCGCTCCGCGCGCCGAGGGGTGTGCATGTTTGCAGTTTCGTTCGCTCAGCGCCGGCAACTCATTTGCGCCGTACTCGTCACCATCGGCATGGCGGCGACCGTGGGCGGTGCGCTCGGCTTCGAGCATATCGGCGGCTATATCCCCTGCGCGCTGTGCCTGCTTCAGCGCGATCCCTATTATTACGGCATTCCGCTCGGAGTTCTCGCCATCGGAACCAGCGTGCTGAAGCTGCCCGGCTGGACCACCCGCACGCTGCTCCTCGGCGTCGGCATACTGATGCTGGTCGGTGCGGGCCTCGGTGTGTACCATGCGGGCGCCGAGTGGCACTTCTGGGAAGGCCCCTCGACCTGCGCCACCACGGCGCAAGGCATTTCTTCCGATGTCGGCGACCTGCTCGGCGATCTGGATGCGAAGCACGCGCCCTCCTGCACGGATGCGGCGCTGCGCGTGCTCGGGCTTTCTTTCGCAGGCTGGAACGTCATCGCGAGCCTGATCCTCGCGGCGATCGCTCTGCGTGGTGCCTTGAAGGCGTCAGCTCAGGGTCGGGCGTCTTAACCTTACGGCTGCAGCTCGACATCCCAGTAGAGATAATCCATCCAGCTGTCATGCAGGTGGTTGGGCGGGAAAAGCCGGCCGTTATTGTGCAGATCCTGAACCGTCGGGTGATAGGGCTTCTGGTGCGGGAACATGCCGGCCTGCTTCGGCAGCTTGCTGCCCTTGCGCAGGTTGCAGGGAGAACAGGCCGCGACGACGTTTTCCCAGGTGGTCTGGCCGCCATGCGCACGCGGGACCACGTGATCGAAGGTCAGGTCGTCCGGCGAGCCGCAATACTGGCACTCGAATTTGTCCCGCAGGAATACGTTGAACCGGGTGAAGGCCGGGTGGCGTGACGGCTGGACATAGCTCTTCAGACAGACGACGCTCGGCAGCCGCATCGAGAAACTCGGCGACGAGACGGAGTGTTCGTATTCGGCGAGGATAGTCACACGGTCGAGAAAGACCGCCTTGATCGCGTCCTGCCAGGACCAGAGCGACAAGGGATAATAACTCAGCGGCCTATAGTCGGCGTTCAACACGAGCGCCGGCAGGGCCTGAGGTGAGACTGCAATCGTCAAGCGTATTCTCCTGAGCGATTCGGCATCTGCCTCTTCTATATTAGGCGCGTTGCGACAGGATTGTGAAGCCACAAAGAAAAGGGAGCAAAGGATCCGCTTTTTTCTTCAAGACGTCACGGGAAGCGCATCGCGGCGCATCTCCTGCGCATAATAGGCCCAAAAAAGCCGCGCGGCGACACTGCGCCATGGCGACCAGCCGCCCGCGAGCGAATCGACCTCGCTTGCCGTCGGTCGCAGTTCGAGCCCAAGCGCATGGCCGATGGCATTCTGCAGGGCGACATCGCCGGCCGGGAACACATCCGGATGGCCGGCGCAGAAGAGCAGATAGACCTCGGCGGTCCAACGGCCTATGCCCTTGATCGCCGTCAGTTCGTGAATTGCCTTCACCGCTTCGGCGTTGCAGATGGCGTCGAGATCGATCTCGCCCGCGGTCGCGGCAGCGGCGACCCTTCTCAGCGTATCGGCCTTGGCCCGGGACAAGCCGAAGCGTCGGCAATCTTCGTCGTCGAGCGCAAGCACCGCGTCTGCGGTGATCTCGCCGAGCGAGGCCTCCATCCGGTTCCAGATCGCCGCCGCACTCGCCTTCGAGACCATCTGGGAGACGATTATGTTGGCGAGGCCGCGGTAACCGGGGTCGGTGCGCCTCAAGGGTACTGGCCCCGCCTTGTCGATGACGTGTTCGAGCCGGGCATCGAGCATCACCAGACCGGCAAGACCGGCCTCTATATCCTCGTGCGTCCGGATGATCCGCATGCATCCTCCCACTGCATGTGTCCGGGATCGTCGCCGATTTACGGACGAAGCATGCAGGAATTCAAAGTGCTACAGATCCCTTGGTGCGCAGGAAGACGCACGGCCCTGTAGAAAGCGGGTGATCTTTACAACGCTTCCATGGCAAAGGAAAAGAATGCCGATTTCACGACCAGAACAACCGGTTTTTCGTTTCG
Organism: Sinorhizobium sp. 22678; assembly: GCF_052044265.1. Classification (NCBI taxonomy): domain Bacteria; kingdom Pseudomonadati; phylum Pseudomonadota; class Alphaproteobacteria; order Hyphomicrobiales; family Rhizobiaceae; genus Sinorhizobium; species Sinorhizobium sp. 22678. Next base: position 36,335 of record NZ_JBQEMS010000002.1, read on the forward strand.
CGCCGAGTCCCAACGGTCTCCTGCATCTCGGCCACGCCCTGTCGGCGATCCTCAATCACGACATGGCGGAAGCCATGGGCGGCCGTTTCCTGCTGAGGATCGAAGATATCGACCGGGCGCGCTGCCGGCCGGAGTTCGAGGCGGCGATCTTCGAGGACCTCGCCTGGCTCGGTCTCGATTGGGAAGAGCCGGTGCGGCGCCAATCCGAACATCTCGGCGTCTATGCCGCTGCGCTCGAGCGCTTGAACGCGATGGGTCTCGTCTATCCCGCCGTGATGACGCGCGGTGAAATAAGGGCGGCGGTGGCCGCGGCAGAGGCGAAGGGCCAAGCGTGGCCGCGCGATCCGGACGGGACACCGCTATATCCCGGCCGCGAGCGCGGCTTCACGCCGGACGAGCAGGCGGCTCTCCTGGCGAGCGGCCGCCCCTATGCCTGGCGTCTCGACATGGGAGAGGCCGTGCGGCGGGCCGGCGGGCCACTCACCTGGCGAGAAACGGGATCGAGCCAATCGGGCGAAACGGCCTCGGTCGGCGCCGATCCGGCCGCCTGGGGTGACGTCATCCTGTCGCGTTCGGATGCGCCGTCGAGCTATCATCTCTCGGTCGTGGTCGACGATGCCCTGCAGGGGATCACCCATGTCGTGCGCGGGCGCGACCTCTACCACGCGACATCGGTGCATCGCCTGCTGCAAAGCCTTCTCGGCCTGCCGCAGCCGGTCTATCACCATCATCGCCTCGTTCTCGGGCCGGACGGACGGAAACTGTCGAAAAGCAACAGCGACACCGGAATCGCCTCCTTCAGGGCTTCGGGGCACAGGCCTGCGGATGTCAGGGCCATGGTTCTCGGCGAACGATGAGGAGAGAAATTCGCAGCCTTACTCTCCTCGGCCCCCCTGGAAACTGCGCCTGACCATGAGCTTCACCTTGTATTTCAGGATGGCAGCGTTGATTTCCGCGCCGATGATGAAGATCGCGCCAAGCATGTAGAGGAAGACCAGGACGATCATGATGGAAGCAAGCCCGGCATAGGTCGTCACGTAGTTGGAAAAATTGGCGATGTAGGAGGCGAAGGCGTAACCGCCGACGGACCACAGCACGAGCGTGAGGAAGATGCCGGGCAGGACGTCGACGACGTTTCGGTGGCCGGCCGGCAGCCACAGATGCGCGACGAGCAAGCCTGCCGTCAGCATGGTCAGCGTCAGGGGCAAGCCCCAATCGTCCACCGCCGCCATCAGCGTATCCAGCCAGGGGAACCACTGATCCGCATTGCGGACCGCCAGAGGAACCGCGACCAGAAGAAGGCTGAGGGCGGCCAGAATGAGCACGGCGCCGAGCACGAAGCCGAGGCTCGCAAGCCGCGTCACATACCAGTAGCGGCTTTCGGCAACCCTATAGGCGCGATTGAGCGCGATCCTCAATGCTTCGACGCCGTTCGACGCGAAATAGGCTGCAGCAAGAACGGAGATCGTAAGCAGGCTGCCGCGCGGGATGGTCAATACGCGCACGACTTCATCGGCCACCGGCTTGGCGATCGATTCCGGCCAGGTGTCGAAGATCAGATGGACTGCCGTCTGCGCGAACTGATCGGCGCCCAGAAAACTGGCAAGCGCGGTGCCGAAGATCAGAAAGGGAAAGACGGCCATAAGGGAAGAAAGCGCCACGTGACTGGCCATCGCCCAGCCATCGTCCTCGCTGAAATGCCAGAGCGCATCAAACACGACCTTCCAGATGATGCGAACGAATGCCGGCATTCCGTCTCCCACTCTTTCACCAATCCCGCTCCTGATGAGGACCAGCCGGCGCAGTACCTGCGAACGGCCTTGACGTCACGTTCCGGTCCCAGCCATCGCCTTTGCAATTCAATTGTATCCCAACGATGAATATGGGAAATGGGGCTTGGATTTCTACAGGAATCGCGTGGATGCCGGATCGCCCCACAATCATCGTCACCGGTTGCTCGTCAGGCATCGGGGCCTATTGCGCCCGGGCGCTGCAGCGGGACGGCTGGCGGGTCTTCGCGACCGTGCGCCGGCCGGAGGATCAGGCGCCGCTGGAGGCCGAAGGCATCGAGACCTTCATCATGGACTATACCCGGCCGGAGACGATTGCCGCGCTGGTGGAAGCCGTGATGGCGCTGAGCGGCGGACGAATCGATGCGCTTTTCAACAATGGCGCCTACGGCCAGGCCGGCGCGGTGGAGGATCTGCCGACGGAGGCCTTGCGGCTCCAGCTCGAAACCAACGTCATCGGCTGGCACGACCTGACGCGGCGCGTCATCCCGGCGATGCGCGCCCGCGGGCATGGCCGCATCGTCCAGTGCTCGTCCATTCTCGGCCTCGTGCCCTATCGCTGGCGCGGCGCCTACAATGCCTCGAAGTTCGCGCTCGAGGCGCTTTCGCTCACATTGAGGATGGAGCTCGCCGGCAGCGGCATCGGCGTGAGCCTGATCGAGCCCGGCCCGATCGCCTCGAAATTCACGACCAATGCGATCGCCTATATCGAGCGGTTCATCGATCTTGAGAATTCCGTCCATCGTGCGGAATACGAGCGGCAGATGCGGCGCCTGCGCGGCGAGAGCAAACCGGCAGCCGGCAAGCTCGGGCCCGACGCCGTTTATGCCGTACTGAAACACGCTTTGACGGCACGCCGTCCGAGGCCGCATTATATAGTGACAAGGCCGGCCAGGCAGGGAGCGCTTCTCAAAAAGCTCCTGCCGGCGGCACTGTTCTACCGCATCATCGGTCGTCTCGGCTGACCGAACCACAAGGATTTACGCCATGAACAGCTTCCTTACCGGTCTGACCCTGCTCGTCATGGGCCTGGTAGCGATCGTGCTGATCCGCGGCCTGCTGAACATGGCCAGGGGCGGCAGCGGCAACACCTCCAACAAACTCATGCAGGCCCGCGTGCTGTTCCAGGCCATCGCCATCGTGCTGATCATGCTGACGCTCTGGGTGACCGGCGGCGGCCGTCCGAGCTGAGGTAAAGCGAAAGCATCATGGTGAAATTGAACAAGATCTACACCCGGACAGGCGACAACGGCACCACCGGCCTCGTCTCCGGCCCGCGCCGCCTGAAAAGCGACCTCAGGGTCGAGGCCTATGGCGCCATTGACGAGACGAATGCCTTTGTCGGCCTCGCCCGCCAGCACACGCATGCGATCCCGGATCTCGACGCGATGCTCATGCGCGTCCAGAACGATCTCTTCGATCTTGGCGCCGATCTCGCCACACCGGATACGGGCGAGAAGCCCGAATACGAGCCGCTTCGCATCGTCGCCGCCCAGGTCGAGCGCCTCGAACGGGAGATCGACCGGCTGAATGCCGACCTCGAACCGCTGCGCTCCTTCGTCCTGCCGGCCGGCAGCGCCGCTTCGGCCGCGCTCCATGTTGCCCGTACCGTCGCGCGGCGCGGCGAGAGGCAAATGGTCGCACTCGCATCGATGGAAGGCGAGGCCGTCAGCGCGGAGGCGATTGCCTATGTCAACCGCCTTTCGGATTTCCTGTTCGTCGCGGCCCGCTGGGCAAATGACAAGGGGCGCGCCGATGTCCTTTGGGTCCCCGGCAACAACAGATAACGTATTTTTGTTTCGGCGCGGGTCGTCTCGGGGATCGCATGTTCATACCGCTGCATGACAGGAACGAGCTGAAGCACATAAGAATGCAGTATGTGACGATCACGCTGATCGTCATCAATTTCGTTGCCTGGCTCGCTACCGGTCCCGTCGCAACCGAGGCATTCGCCAATGCTGCGATCCTCGGGCTAGGTTATATCCCCGCGATCATCTTCGAGTATGCCGCCCTCGATCCCTCGCTGGTGATCGTTCCGGACGAATTCACCTTCGTCACCTACTCGTTTCTGCATGGCGACTTCATGCACCTCGCCATGAACATGCTTTTCCTCTGGGTCTTCGGCGACAATGTCGAGGACGCGCTCGGGCATTTCCGATTTCTCGTTTTCTATCTTCTGTGCGCGGCGGCCGGAGCGCTGGCCCATGGGCTCCTCGATCCGGCCTCGGAGGCGCCGCTGATCGGCGCTTCCGGCGCCATATCCGGCGTCGTTGCCGCCTATTTCCTCCTGCACCCCAAGGTGCGGGTCTGGGTGCTCGTGCTCTTCCGCATCCCCCTGCCGCTCCCCGCCGCCATTCCGCTCGCCTTCTGGATCGGCCAGCAGTTCTTCATGTTCGTGGCCGACCCCGGCGGCGGCGTTTCCTGGAGTGCGCATGTCGGCGGCATCGTCGCGGGTCTCCTGCTCGTTGTCGTTTTGCGACGCCGCGGTGTGCCGCTGTTCGATCGGACCATCGTCACTCCACGCGCCGTGGAGCACAGGACGAGAGCGCCCGATGAAACGTTGCCGGCAGCCGCCGGCGCTTCGAAGCCCGCTCCGCAATGGGGCCGGCCGGGTTGATTTTCGAGGGGAGCCCGAGAAATAAAGGTCGAGTTTTCAAGGGATTGCATGCCCTGCGTTGGTGGTGATGCCCGATAGAAGCCGGCCTTGCGGCTCCGCTTGCCAGCGGATTTTTTTACCTGTACGCAAACGTAAGTATGAATAAGCCGGTCATATCGAATTGGCGTTGGTTCATCGCGATTTAGCGTGAAGAACGGCTTGTCTATGGAGCAAAAACGCGTATCGATGTCGCCAACCGACAATCAGGCCGCCTTGTTAAGGCGCATTTTCCTGCGAACGTTCTTGGAGGGAAAGAATCCATGAAAATACTTGTGACGGTGAAACGGGTCGTCGACTACAACGTCAAGATCCGGGTCAAAGCGGATGGAACGGGCGTCGAGCTTGCCAATGTGAAGATGTCGATGAACCCCTTCGACGAGATCTCGGTCGAAGAGGCGCTGCGGCTGAAGGAAGCCGGCAAGGCGAGTGAAGTGGTGGTCGTGTCGATCGGCCCGGCCAAGGCGGAAGAGACGCTCAGGACCGCGCTCGCCATGGGCGCCGACCGGGCGATCCTGGTCGAGACCGAAGACCAGGTCGAGCCGCTCGCTGTGGCCAAGATCGTCAGGCAAGTCGCCGAGGCCGAACAGCCGGGGCTGATCATCGTCGGCAAGCAGGCGATCGACGACGATTCCAACCAGACCGGCCAGATGCTGTCGGCCTTGCTCGGCTGGGCCCAGGGCACCTTTGCCTCCAAGGTCGAGATCGGCGACGGCAAGATCAACGTTACCCGCGAGGTCGACGGCGGCCTGCAGACGGTCGAACTGAAGCTGCCGGCGGTCGTCACCACCGATCTGCGCCTCAACGAGCCGCGCTATGCCTCGCTGCCGAACATCATGAAGGCGAAGAAGAAGCCGCTCGACAAGAAGACCCCGGCCGATTTCGGCGTCGACACGGCGCCGCGGCTGAAAGTCTTGAAGACCGAAGAGCCCTCCGGCCGCAAGGCCGGCGTCAAGGTGAAGACGGTCGCCGAGCTCGTCGAGAAGCTCAAGACCGAAGCCGGCGTGCTTTAAGTTCATGCGTCCGGAAAGTGGACACTGGCTTCCGGGCAAACGCATGAACCACTTCAGACTCATGAGCTCCGATCCGGAACGGATCGTTGAGCTCGATCGAAAGGGAGAATTCTACCATGGCCATTCTGCTTCTGGCTGACCACGACAACAGCCACCTTTCCGACCAGACCGCGAAGGCGCTGACGGCGGCAACGAAGATCGCCAGTGGGACCGGAACCGACGTGCATGTGCTGGTTGCCGGTCAGAACGTCAAAGGGATTGCCGAGCAAGCCTCCAAGCTTTCGGGCGTCGCCAAGGTGCTGGTCGCTGAGGACGCCTCGCTCGCCAACAATCTCGCCGAGCCGCTGGCCGCGCTGATCGTTTCGCTCGCGGGCAATTACGACACCGTCGTTGCCGCCGCCACCTCGGTCGGCAAGAACGTCATGCCACGGGTCGCAGCCCTTCTCGACGTCGCCCAGGTTTCGGAGATCATCGAGGTCGTCGCGCCCGATACCTTCAAACGGCCGATCTATGCCGGCAACGCCATCCAGACGGTGCAGACGAGCGAGCCGAAGAAGGTGATCACCGTGCGCACCGCCTCCTTTGCCGCTGCTCAAGACGGCGGCTCGGCCCCGGTCGAGACGGTTGCCGCCGCGGCTAATCCCGGCCTTTCCGCCCATGTTTCCGATGCGCTGTCGTCCTCCGACCGGCCGGAACTGACCTCGGCGAAGATCATCATCTCCGGCGGCCGGGCGCTCGGCTCCTCGGAGAAGTTCAAGGAAGTCATCCTCCCGGTTGCCGACAAGCTCGGCGCCGCCGTCGGCGCCTCGCGCGCCGCCGTCGATGCCGGCTATGCGCCGAACGACTGGCAGGTCGGCCAGACCGGCAAGGTGGTCGCCCCCGACCTCTACATCGCCTGCGGCATTTCCGGCGCGATCCAGCACCTCGCCGGCATGAAGGACAGCAAGGTGATCGTCGCCATCAACAAGGACGAGGAAGCGCCGATCTTCCAGGTCGCCGACTACGGCCTCGTCGCCGATCTCTTCGACGTCCTGCCGGAACTCGAAAAGGCGCTTTGACGCACTGGCTACCGACACGAAAAAGCTGGAAAAAGCGCCGACATGGCATTAACAATCATACCGGGCCGGCCCTGCCGGCCCGGTAATTTTGCATTTGCGGCAGCGTCATTGCCGCAACCTGTTGAACATGGGTGTTCGCTTCAATGATCAAGACGGTGGGAATTATCGGCGCAGGACAGATGGGCTGCGGCATTGCCCATGTTTCGGCAGCCGCCGGATATAAGGTTCAGCTCTACGATATCGCCGCGGACCGAATCGAGGCGGGGCTTGCCACCATCAACGGCAATCTTGCCCGGCAGGTCTCCTCCGGCAAGATGAGCGACGAGGACCGCAAGCGGGCGCTTTCCCTGATCAAGGGCTCAGGCGACATCAACGACCTCGCGCAGGCCGATCTCGTCATCGAGGCGGTCACCGAAGACGAAACCGTCAAGCGCAAGATCTACGGTCAGGTCTGCCCGGTCATGAGGCCGGATGCCATCCTGGCGACCAACACATCGTCCCTGTCCATAACCCGGCTCGCCTCCGCCACCGATCGTCCCGAACGGTTCATGGGCATCCACTTCATGAACCCGGTCCCGGTCATGAAGCTGGTGGAGCTCGTACGCGGTATCGCCACGGAGGAAGAGACCTTCAAGGCGGCAAAGGAATTTGTCGCGCATCTCGACAAGACCGTCACCGTCGCCGAAGATTTTCCCGCCTTCATCGTCAATCGCATCCTGTTGCCGATGATCAACGAGGCTATCTACACGCTCTATGAAGGCGTCGGCACCGTCGATGCCATCGACACGGCCATGAAGCTCGGCGCCAACCATCCGATGGGTCCGTTGCAGCTCGCCGATTTCATCGGCCTCGACACCTGTCTGTCGATCATGCAGGTGCTGCATGACGGCCTGGCGGATTCGAAGTATCGCCCCTGCCCGCTGCTGGTGAAATATGTCGAGGCCGGTTGGCTCGGCCGCAAGTCCGGCCGCGGCTTCTACGATTACCGGGGCGAGGTGCCCGTACCGACTCGCTGACCTTTCAGGTCAGGCGGAAGGCTCCTGCGGCGATCCCTCAACTTCCTGCAGGCGGAGCGAGCGCCGCTTCGATGAGGTTCTTCGCGTCATCGCTGTCCCATACGGCCGGCCCGTTCATCGACCCCAGAAGGCAGCCCTTTTCGTCGAGAAGCAAGGTAGCGGGAAGGCCGAAGGCGAGCCCCTCCTTCTTGAGCGTGTTGAAAACTCCCATCGAGGCATCGCGGTAGTAGCCGAGCGCATGAACGCCGACCTCGTCGAGGAATGCCTTCGGCTTGTCGTCGGCACCGGTGTCGATATTGATTGCGACCACCTCGAAACGGTCGCCGCCGAGCGCCTGTTGCAGGGCGTTGAGCGCCGGCATCTCCTCCCGGCAAGGCACGCACCAGGTGGCCCAGAGGTTGACCAGGACTGTCTTGCCGGCAAAGGCGGCAAGCGTCAGCGGCTTGCCATCGGGACCTGCGAAATCGAGGCCGCCGATCGGGCGCGCGTTGTCCGCCGGCGTCATCGCCGCGACCTGGCCGCGCATCAGCGGGGTGAGCGAAGCCACTTTTTGCCCGGCCAGCGGGCAGCTCGCATCCGCCGTCGGCGTGACGCCGCCATTGCCAGACCCCGTCTCCTTCACGTATACCGCAGCCGCACCGGCGATCACGCCCAGAAGGGCGGCGAGCGCGAACAATTTAAGGGCCGGAGGGCGTTTCTTCTGGTCTGGCATTTCATTCTCCAAGGCGGGCATCCTGATGGCTGACGGCAGTTCCGAGACTAAATCCTCCAACCAGATGTGGGGCGGTCGCTTCGCCTCGGGCCCGGACGCGATCATGGAGGAGATAAATGCCTCGATCGGCTTCGACAAGAAGCTCTATGCCCAGGACATCCGCGGCTCAATAGCGCATGCGACGATGCTGGCGCATCAAGGCATCATTTCCGCCGAAGACAAAGACAAGATCGTTCACGGCCTCGACACGATCCTGTCAGAGATCGACAGCGGCGCATTCGAATTCTCGCGCCGCCTGGAAGACATCCACATGAACATCGAGGCGCGGCTGGCGGCGCTGATCGGCCCGGCCGCCGGGCGCCTCCACACGGCGCGCTCGCGCAACGACCAGGTGGCGCTCGATTTCCGCCTGTGGGTGAAAGAGGAGCTTCAGAAGACCGAGAAGGCGCTGACCGGTCTCATCGCTGCCTTTCTCGACCGCGCCGAAGAGCATGCCGACACGGTGATGCCCGGCTTCACCCATTTGCAAACGGCGCAGCCGGTCACCTTCGGACATCACTGCATGGCCTATGTGGAAATGTTCGGCCGCGACCGGGCGCGCGTTCGCCACGCGATCGAGCACATGGACGAAAGCCCGATCGGCGCAGCCGCGCTTGCCGGCACCGGCTTCCCCATCGATCGGCACATGACCGCCAAGGCGCTAGGCTTCCGCGAACCGACGCGCAATTCCATCGATACCGTCTCCGACCGCGACTTCGCGCTCGAATTCCTGTCGATCGCCGCGATCGCGGCGACCCACCTGTCGCGGCTCGCGGAAGAAATCGTCATCTGGTCCACGCCGCAATTCGGCTTCATCCGCCTGTCGGACGCCTTTTCGACCGGTTCGTCGATCATGCCGCAGAAGAAGAATCCCGATGCGGCCGAGCTCGTGCGCGCCAAGACCGGGCGCGTCAACGGCTCGCTGGTTGCGCTGCTCACTGTGATGAAGGGTCTTCCCCTCGCCTATTCCAAGGACATGCAGGAAGACAAGGAACAGGTCTTCGATGCGGCCGAGAGCCTCGAACTCGCAATCGCGGCCATGACCGGCATGATCCGCGACGTGACGATACGCGCCGACCGGATGAAGGCTGCAGCCGGCTCCGGCTACTCGACCGCCACCGATCTCGCCGACTGGCTGGTGCGCGAGGCAGGCCTGCCCTTCCGCGACGCCCACCATGTGACCGGCCGCGTCGTCGCGCTTGCGGAACAGAAAGGATGCGACCTCGCCGACCTCCCGCTCGCCGAGCTGCAGGCGATCAATTCCGCGATAACGGACAAGGTCTACGGCGTCCTGACGGTCGAGGCCTCCGTGGCAAGCCGCACCAGTTTCGGCGGCACTGCGCCCTCCGAAGTCCGCAAGCAGATCTCCTGGTGGCGGGCGCGCAACTAGAGCGCTTCAGGAAAAGTGTGTAACGGTTTCCGTTGCAAAATGCGTCGGCTCCACTGTTGCTCTCTCCTGCGCAGAAACAGGGTGCACAAGGCGCTGAAAAATCGGTAAGACATCGCACCGGAGCGGCGCAGGGAACATGTTCCTGCCGCCCCCGCGCTCCCAAGATCAATCGGCTCTCAGCTTCGGCAAAGGGAAATGACGATGACATTCAGGAAGGCCGCCCGAATCGCGCTTCTTCTGGCAATCCCGGGGCTGGTTCTCGCCGGCTGCGGGCGTAAGGGCGACCTCGACCGGCCGGGGACCACCGCACCGATCAATACGAAAACGCCCGCCGGTACTGTCGCGCCGAAGCAAACCGTCGACGACCGCCCATTCCTGCTTGACCCCCTCCTCTGAGCCGAGGAAAGACCGTGAATCATTTCCAATACCGCGACGGAATTCTTTACGCCGAAGACGTGCCCCTGACGGAGATCGCGCGCGCCGTCGGCACGCCGTTCTACTGTTATTCCACCGCGACGCTGGAGCGCCATTACAGGGTCTTTTCGCAAGCCTTTGCCGATGTGGACGCCATGGTCTGCTATGCGATGAAGGCCAATTCGAACCAGGCCGTGCTGAAAACGCTCGGCCGTCTCGGCGCAGGCGTGGACGTGGTGTCCGAGGGTGAACTGCGCCGCGCGCTTGCAGCGGGCGTTCCGGCAAGCCGGATCATGTTCTCGGGCGTCGGCAAGACCGCGCGCGAGATGGATTTTGCTCTCGAGGCAGGCATCTATTGCTTCAATGTCGAATCCGAGCCGGAATTGGAGGTCCTGAACCAGAGGGCCGTACGCGCCGGCAGACGAGCGCCGGTTTCCTTCCGCATCAATCCCGACGTCGATGCCCGCACACATGCAAAGATCTCGACCGGGAAGAAGGAAAACAAGTTCGGCATTTCCTGGGAGCGGGCCCGGAGCGTCTACGCTCACGCCGCCGAGCTTCCCGGCATCGAAGTGACCGGGATCGACATGCATATCGGCAGCCAGATCACCGAGCTGCAGCCTTTCGACGACGCCTTCAAGCTGTTGCGCGAACTGGTCGATACGCTGCGATCCGACGGGCATGTCATCGAGCACGTCGATATCGGCGGCGGTCTCGGCATTCCCTACCGTGAAGACAACAACCCGCCGCCCTTGCCGGATGCCTATGCCGATCTCGTCAAGAACCAGCTCAAGGGCCTCGACTGCAAGATCGTCACCGAACCGGGCCGGCTGATCGTCGGCAATGCCGGCATTCTCGTGACCGAAGTGGTCTATGTGAAGGACGGCGGCGACAAGACCTTTGTCATCGTCGATGGAGCGATGAACGATCTCATCCGCCCGACGCTCTACGAGGCCTATCACGAGTTACGCCCGGTGAGGATTTCCGCGGCCAGCGCACCGCGCATCAAGGCCGATGTCGTCGGGCCGGTCTGCGAGACCGGCGACTATCTGGCGCTCGACCGGGAGATGGCGATGCCGAAGCCCGGCGATCTTTTCGCGATCGGCTCGGCGGGCGCCTACGGTGCCGTACAGGCGGGAACCTATAACAGCCGCCTGCTGGTGCCCGAGGTGCTCGTCAAGGGCGATCGTTTCCACGTGATCCGCCCGCGCCGGGGCTACGACGAGCTGATCGGCCTCGACTCGGTGCCGGACTGGCTCGACTGACCTCGAGCGACGCTGTCACGATTGGGGTTGCCGGCGGCGATCACGCATTGTTTTACGGGCCGCCCTCGTCTTCGCCACAAACAATGTTATCCTGACCATTGACCGCCTGCGGTCGAAGGATCGAAAGGAAGTTTCGGCGGATGACGCAATTCCGGCAGGATGAAACGCCAAAACCGCAGTCGTTCGCCAGGATGCTGGCGGCGAAGCGATTCCTCGCCCGTTTTGTTCTTCTGGCCGAAGAGCTGCTGCCACGCATGCTCGTCCCCGCCTCGCTCGTTCTTCTGTTTCTCTCCGCTGGCTGGGTCGGCCTCTTTCGCGCTGCGCCGTTCTGGCTGCATGCCGCCCTTCTACTTGCTTTCGTCATAGGGCTGTTCATTTCCCTGTTGCCGCTGACCCGCATTCGCTGGCCCGAAACGCCCGAGGCGGACCGGATGCTGGAGGAGCGCAACCGGCTGCCGCATCAGGCGATCCGCGTGCAGGAAGATGCGCCCGCGACGGAGGGCGCTTTCGGCGCCGCACTCTGGCGCGAACATCAGGCGCGTATGGCGCGTATTGTCAGGGAACTCGATACGGGTCTGCCGCGCCCCGATATCGCACGGCATGACCCGTGGGCGCTGAGGGCCGTCCCTGTCCTCCTTGCCTGCGTCGCCTTCGCCTATTCCTATTCGAATCGCGCCGGACTGGTTTCGGATGCCTTCCGCCTGCCCGAGCAAGAGGCAGCGACGGCCGACATCCGTATCGATGCATGGGTGACACCGCCCGCCTATACCGGCCGCGCGCCGATCTTTCTTACGGGTCGTCAGGACGCGACGGCCCCGGCCGAGGACAATGAGCAGTATCCGCAGGAGAAGCCTCAGATCACGATACCTCAGTTCAGCGATCTTACGGTCCGGATAACCGGCGCCGGGGCCGAGGAACCGGTCAGCTACGCAGCCGCGGGCGATGAACCCATGGTTATCCCTCAGTCGGACGCCAAGGCGGAGACGACATCCAGGCCGGAGCAAGCCCAACCGGAAACCCCTCAGGCAACTCCGAATGCGGTCCGCAATCATGTTTACAAGATCGCCAAGGACGGAACGCTCTCCGTCGGCGGCCAGAGCTGGAGCTTCAAGATCACGCCGGACAGCGTGCCCGACATCGCTTTCGACGGCGAACCGCGTCCAACGGTCAATGCGGCGCTCGACATCAGCTACCTGGCCCATGACGATTACGGCATCGCGCAGGCCTGGGCCGAGATAAAGCCCATCGAGGAGCCCGCGAAGGACGCCCATCCGCTCTACGGCCCTCCTGAATATCGCCTCGATCTGCCGCGGCGCAATGCCCGTGAAGCAAAGGGTACCACGAGCCGCAATCTGAGTGAGCATCCGCTTGCCGGAAAGCGCGTGAGCATCACGCTCGTCGCTCGTGATGCAGCCGGCCAGGAGGGACGAAGCGTGCCGCAGGAGATCGTTCTGCCGGCGCGCCGTTTCTTCGAACCCCTCGCCGCTGCCGTCGCAGAACAGCGCCAGGTCTTCGCGCTCGACGCCAACCAGTTGCCGCGCGCGATCGATCTCAACGATGCGCTGACGCTTTATCCCGAGGAGACGATTCCCAACGCCACCCACTTCCTGCTGCTGAAATCGGCACGCACGCGCATGCAGCTCGCCCGGAACGACGACATGCTGCGCGATGCCGCCGACCACCTGTGGGAAATCGCGCTCGGCATCGAGGACGGTGACCTGTCGCTCGCTGACCGGCGGCTGCGCGACGCGCAGCAGGCGCTGTCGGACGCGCTCGAACGTAACGCCTCGGACGAGGAAATCGCCCGGCTGATGGACGAGCTTCGCCAGGCGATGCAGGAATATATGCAGGCGCTCGCCGAGCAGGCCGCGAAGAACCCCGCCGTCGCCGCCAATCCCGAGATGAACAACGTGCTGCGCCAGCAGGATCTGCAGAAGATGATGGACCAGATCGAAAATCTGGCCCGCTCCGGCGCGCGCGATCAGGCGCGGCAGATGCTCTCCGAACTGCAGAGAATGATGAACAATCTCCAGGCCGGACGCATGCAGCAGCAGATGGGCGAGCAGAACAACGCCATGCGGCAGCAGATGGATAAGCTCGGCGAGCTTATGCAGCGGCAACAGCAGCTGATGGACGAAACTTTCAAACTGGACCAGGCACTGCGCGACCGGATGCAGCGCGGCGATCCGCTCGAAGGCGAGGACGAGGAACTTTTCGGACAGGACATGCCCCAGGATCCGGGGCAGCGGAGTGACCCCAACGGCCAACCCAACCCCATGGACGACATGACCGCCGAGCAATTGAAGGAAGCTCTCAAGCAATTGAGAGAGCAGCAGGAATCGCTCGGCAAGCAACTCGGCGACCTGCAGAAGGGTCTCGAGAATTTGGGCATCAAGCCCGGCAAGGGCTTCGGTCAGGCGCAGCGCGAGATGGAAGGTGCCGCCGGCGCTCTCGGGAAGGGCCAGGGCGAGCAGGCGGTCGGCAGCCAGGGGCGGGCTCTGCAGGCCCTGCGCGAGGGAGCGCAGGACATGATGAACCAGATGCAAGCCCAGGGACAGGGACAAGGTCCCGGACAAGGCGTTCCGCAATATGGCCAGAACGGACGTGACCCCCTCGGCCGCCGGCAGCAGAACGCCGGCCCCGATTTCGGCGATCAGGTCAAGGTGCCCGACGAGATCGACACGCAGCGCGCCCGCCAGATCCTCGAAGAGATCCGTCGCAAGTTGGGTGACAGCCTGTCGCCGGAACTGGAGCGGCAGTATCTCGAGCGGCTGCTCGACATGCGGTGATGGGTCTGCGGGACGAGGGGTCGGGCGGCCTCTCCGAAGCGCCTCTTCCCGCGTCCCGCATCAAAGGTTTACGATCGGCGTCAGGCGGCCAGCGCGAGCGCGACGGCCTTGCGAATGTCGGGCAGTGAAAATGGCTTCTCGATGACGTCGACGACCTTGCCGGAGAGGTCGTCGGCACGCTCGCGTTGCTCGGCGTAGCCGGTCATCAACAGGATTTTCAATGCCGGAAAAGCGGCGGACGCCTGATGCGCAAGCTCGATGCCGTCCATGACCGGCATCCGGATATCGGATAGCAAGAGATCGAACGGCTGATCGCGAAGGCAGGCAAGCCCATCGGCTCCGTCCCCGGCTTCAACCGTTTCGTGCCCGTCGAGCCGCAACGCGCGTGCGACGAACGAGCGCAGGCCGTCTTCATCCTCGGTGATCAGGATTTTCGCCATCATGGCCTCCCGTATTATTTCTGCGGGGAGCGGCGCGGCGATTGGATGCCATGGACGCTCCGTTGGATCTGCGTATCGTCCGCCGCCTCATGCGACCGCGATACGTCTTCCAAACAAACAGCTTTTCGTTTGATTCCGGTAAACGCGATAGGAGGCATTTTAATCATTCAGCGCGCCGGAACGATCCCCCGTGACGGGGCCACGACAGAAACGGCGCGCCGGTTACGTCGCGTCGCCGGTCACAACCCCGACGAACGGCAGTTCGCGGAACGCGTAGGCGACATCCATTCCGTAGCCGACCACGAAATGATCCGGGCATTCGAAGCCGACATAATCCGCTTCGAGATCGACGCGGCGCTTCACCCGCTTGTCGAGCAATACAGCGATCGTGACGTTTCGTGCGCCGCGCTCCAGGAGCAGTTCCTTGGCGAAACGCAGGGTGCGGCCGGACTCCAGAATGTCGTCGATGAGGAGCACGTCGCGGTCACGCACGTCGCTGTCGATATCCTTGGTGACCTTGACGCCCTTGGATTCGGTCCCGGTTCCGTAGCTCGAAAGCGTGATGAACTCGACCTCCGGAGCAAGGCCTGCCGCATGCATGGCGCGGATCAGATCGGCCGCGAAGATGAAGGAGCCCTTCAGGATCGAGATGACCAGGAGATCCTTGTGCGGCCCGCGAACGATATCGCCGGCCATTTCCTGATTTCTCGCCGCAATGGTTTCGGCGCTGTAGAGGACTTCGATATTCTTGCCGCGGACGACGGGCATAAGGGTTTCTCCATTCGCAAGGAAGAACACCGGCCTTCCCTTCTTCAGCCGCGCTTAGCACATTCAGCGATCGGAAGCACCGCCTTTTCCGCCCTCCATCGGCAGCGGGTGCATGTCGGCCCGTCCGTCGCCTCCGAAACCGGCGATCAGCAGGAAAACCGTAAGTCCGAGAAAGGCGGCCAGGCCGGCAAAGCGCCGGGGCGACATCGCATCGATCCTGGTCCCGGCCGCGACCAGGATCCGCCGTGCTGCACGCCGCATTCCCGGGGCGGCCGCCGCGCCGGCCTTCGGCCGGGCGCTGGCCCGGCGCTTGTCGTTGAACACCGGATACGGGCTGCGCCGCGCGGTCGGCGCAACCGTTTCGAACTCGACATCGATATAGTCGAGGCGCCGCGGCTGAGCGGCGCCCGAACGCGAGGCGCGCTCCGGTGGAATGAGGTCGATGCCCGCGGTCTTTGCGCGAAATGCCTGCATGGCCGCTCCCCGAACGCGGCGCCGGACGTCTTGCCTGCAGCGCCGTACGTCTTCGCTCGATGCACATGCCATCCGCGATGGATGCAAGGCATTGCTTCGAATCCTGACGAGACGTAAACCGAAATGGTTAATCTTTTGAAAACAAGGCCGCGAAAGCGGCGTCTTTTCATGGAACGTTAACCCTTGCTTAACCATGGTGTCACGCCGGTTTTGCCTTGGCAGAAGCGCAGTCCTACTGCATGTTCCTGAATTCGGAACCGGTGCAGGCAGACATGCGGTGCTTCAAGTGCTTCACCGGCCGTCGCGCATCTGATAGACGGGTGGAGCTGCGATAATCCGGCCTTCGGCGGAATTGGCGAGGGTCGTGACGAGAGACTGGGCTGTCCCATTGATTCACTTTGAAAACGTCGGCTTGCGCTATGGCATGGGACCGGAGATCCTCCGGGACCTGACATTCGATATCCCGCGCCGTTCCTTCCAATTCCTCACCGGTCCGTCGGGCGCCGGCAAGACGACGCTGCTCCGCCTCCTCTTCCTGTCGCTCAAGCCGACGCGCGGCCTCATCCGCATGTTCGACCGCAACATCTCCTCCATTCCCCGTGAGGAGTTTCCGATGCTGCGCCGTCGGGTCGGCATCGTTTTCCAGGACTTTCGCCTGCTCGACCACCTGACGACCTATGAAAACGTCGCCCTGCCGCTCCGCGTCCGCGGCAAGGAGGAGTCTAGCTACCGTTCCGACGTGCTCGAACTCCTTAAATGGGTCGGGCTCGGCGAGCGCATCAACGTGCTGCCGCCCGTGCTCTCCGGCGGCGAGAAGCAGCGCGCCGCCATCGCACGGGCGCTGATCGACCGGCCGGAGATCCTGCTTGCCGACGAGCCGACCGGCAACGTCGATCCGCCTATGGCGCGCCGATTGCTCAATCTCTTCATGGAACTCAATCGGCTCGGGACCGCGGTGGTGATCGCCACGCACGACCTGTCCTTGATGGATCAGGTCGAGGCCCGGCGCATGATCCTGTCACAGGGACGGCTCGACATCTATGAATGAGAACCGCGTTGCCCGCAGCGAGCCTACCCCTCCGCCGCAACAGCAGCAGCGTCGCAGCGAGATGCGCGTGCGCCCGACCGGGCCGATCGTGCCTTCCGCCAACGTTTCCGGCCATGCGCTCATGTGCGTCATCGCCATCATGTCCTTTCTGGCCTGCCTGACCCTCGGCGGCGTCAGCATGGTGCGCGCGACCGCCCAGAGCTGGCAATCGCAGATCTCCCGTGAGATCACCATCCAGATCAAGCCGGACGACAACCTCGACATGGAGAGGGCTCTCGCCGACGCCCGTGATCTGGCCCTGACCTTCAACGGCACGACAGGCGGCACGATCATCGACCGCGCTGCGACCGCGCGCCTCCTCGAACCGTGGCTCGGTGGTGGACTCGACCTGAACGAACTGCCCGTGCCGCGGCTCGTCGTCATCACGATCGACGAGAGCAATCCCCCCGATTTCGCCGCGATGCGAAAGGCGCTCACCGAAACGATCCCGCAGGCCTTTCTCGATGATCACCGCACCTGGGTCGATCGCCTGGTTGCGATGGCGAGCACGACCACGATGATCGGCACCGGCGTCCTGGTACTGGTCTTCTCCGCAATGGTGCTGACGGTGGTTTTCGCCACCCGCGGCGCCCTTTCCGGCAACCGTCATATCGTCGAGGTCCTGCATTTCGTCGGGGCGGAAGCGAGTTTCGTCGCCGCCGAATTCCAGAAGCACTTTCTCCGAATCAGTCTGAAGGGCGCCGGCGCCGGCGGCCTTCTCGCTGCGCTGTCCTTTGCGCTGGCGAGCTTCTGGCAGTCGCAGACGCTTGCAACCCCTGAAACGGATCAGGCGACCGCTCTGTTCGGTACCTTCGCCATCGGCTACACCGGCTATCTCGGCATCTTCGCCATTATCGTCGTCATTGCTCTGCTGACGACCTTGACGGCGCGCCTTACAGTCATGCGGACGATCTACGAAATCGATCTTATTCGATCCGATCCGGGCCGGACCGACACCTTTCAGGGTTGAAATCGGCCGGAAGACCATGAATTGCCCGCAATCGATCTATTCCCTGCCGCAATCTGCGGCTATGTGATGAGAATCATGAAGGCGGGAGAACTACGCGGGAGCGGGATGGCCGAAAGGGGCAAATGGCTGGAGAGGGCCGCGCGCCGTCGCCAGTCCCGCAGCCTGTTGCGCAAAGTGCTGCGCCGCGGCTTCTTCGTGCTGCTCGCCTTTCTCACCATATTCATCGCCGGCTTCCTGCAATTCGCCGACACCGTCGCCTCGCTGCAACCGCCTGCCACTCCGAAAGCGGATGCGATCGTCGTGCTGACCGGCGGCTTCCAGCGAATAGACCAGGCTGTCGATCTCCTGAAACTCGGCGCCGGAAAGCGGCTCTTGATTTCCGGTGTTCATCCGTCGACGACACGAAGCCAGATCCGGCGCAATACGCAGAGTTCGGCCGACCTGTTCAAGTGCTGCGTCGATATCGGTCGTGCGGCGATCGATACGATCGGCAACGCCACCGAAACCTCGCAGTGGATCCGCAACCGAGGTTATCGGACGATCCTCGTGGTGACGAACAATTACCACATGCCGCGCAGCCTGCTCGAACTGCGCCGCGCCAGGCCCGAAACCGAATTCATTGCCTACCCGGTCGTCAATTCGGATCTCAAGACGACCAACTGGCTGCGCAATCCGCTGGTGCTGAAGGCCATTCTGCTCGAATACGGCAAATACTCCGTCGCCTCGCTGCGCGATGTGATGGGCGCCCGCTGGACGAACGGCCTCAGGACGGAGCCCTTGCCCGTTGCGCCGGCCGGGCAATAGCGCCGCCGGAGAAAGGCGCTCCCGTCGCGAGGCTGTTTTCCTCCGCCGCATATTCGTGTAGGCAGCGTGGCGCACCCGCACCCGCACCCGAGAGTCTGCCTGATGATCATCCTGCGTTCGATCCTCTTCAATCTGGTCTTCTACGTTAACCTGATCGTGCAGATGATCGTGCTGACGCCGTTCTATTTCCTTGTGCCGCGCAAGACGGCCTGGTTCGTTCCCAAGAACTGGGCGCGCAGCAACCATTGGCTGCTCGCGAAGATCGTCGGTACGACCTTCGAGATCGAGGGCCTCGAGAACATTCCGAAGGGCGCCTACATCTTCGCGCCCAAGCATCAGTCCTTCTGGGATGCCTATGCGCTTCTGCCCTGGCTCGACGATCCCTTCTATATTCTCAAACGGGAACTCACCTGGATACCTCTGTTCGGCTGGTACATCGTCAAGCAGCGCATGGTTCCGGTGAACCGCGCCGCGCGCGGCAAGGCGATGACAGAGGTGATGGACCGCACGAAAAACGAGATGGCGACCGGGCGTCAGTTGATCATCTATCCCGAGGGGACGCGCCGTCCGCCCGGCGCTCCGCCGGAGTACAAATACGGCATTGCCCGGCTCTATCGGGATCTCCAGGTGCCGGTGGTTCCCGTCGCGATGCATCCGGGGCTGTTCTGGCCGCGGCGCAAGTTCCTCCGTTTCCCTGGCCACTTCAAAGTGCGTGTCCTCCCGCCGATCGAGGCCGGGCTGGATCCGGACGCATTTCTGGCGAAGCTGGTGGAAGTTACCGAGGCTGCGAGCGACGACCTCCTCATCGAAACCGTGCGAGCCAATCCGCACCTGCCGTTGCCGCCCACCGCCGAACAGCGGCTGCGCGAACTCGGGGCACGGTAGCCTCCCTTCAAGCCCGGACCGACGCAGCTCCGCCGGCCGTCAACTTCGCGGCAACTTCCTCCAGCCAATGGTCGCGGATACCCATTTCGCGAAGATGTTCGAGCGTGTTGAGAACGTATTCGCTGTTCGGCCCGGACTTGCCGGCGGCGACGGCGACCGTCGCGGCCGCCTCCTCCGCGCTCAACGCACCGGCATACTGGACATGGCAGCGGTCGATCACATAGGTCAGCGCGGGCACGCGGTGTCCGCTGGAAAGTTGCACCGGCATGATCCTTTCCTTGTAGACGTGCGTGACCAGCTCGCGTTCGCGCAGGTAGTCGATCACCTCCGCCTTTTGCGCAGGCGCCACGCGGAATGCCGTCCCGACGCAGGAGCCGCCGTAGTCGAGCCCGAGCACCAGGCCGGGGTGCCGTTCAGTCCCGCGGTGAACCCAGGAGCGCACGCAGAGGGATCGGCGGTAGCCGAAAGCGCGCGCCGTCAGCTTCTCCTCGAAGCGAAAGCCCGGATTCCACATCAACGACCCGTAGCCAAAGACCCAAAATTCGTCCATATCCGCTGCCATTCATCATGCCGCCGGCCGGCCACCGAATCAGTCCACCGAATCAGTGTTCGACGCTCCTGCGGCGTACCGAAATTTTTACTGCATAATTCCTGGGACCGTATCGGTCGAAGGACAAAATTGTGCAGCAATTCTCTTGCAATCGAACTGGTCGCGCCGATAGCCCGTGTCGCGATTGCGGATGAAGGTTAGTTCGCCGCATGGGAGTCGGCCACCCGAAAGGCGGCTCCCGGCGGCAAGAGCGAGATGAGTTTCTGGTCCACCCGACCTGAAACCGTCGTGATTTAGTGTGGAGTACCCGACAACATGACTGTGACCGCCGTCGCCAAGTCATCGCCTACCGGCAGGAAGTTCTTGTGGCTGGCAGCAGGTATCGTGTTCGTGATCGGCCTTTATTCCGCCGGCTGGTTTCTCGCCGCCGACCAGATCCAAAAGCGGCTGACCGCCTATCTGACGAAGGGGCAGTCGATCGGCTTCAGCGGCGAATGCGCCGAGATGGAGGTGCGTGGCTTTCCCTTCCGCCTCGGTCTGTTCTGCGACAAGGTTCGCCTCGACGATACGCGCCGCGGCGCCTCCGCGTCCTTCGGTGCCCTGCGAACGGCGGCGCAGGTCTATCAGCCCGGGCGTGCGGTCCTCGAGCTCGACGGCCCCGCCGAAATCCGTGTTTCTCCCGGCGTCACCATTTCCGCCGACTGGACGCTGCTCCGCGCAAGTGTCGCCGCGACCCTCTCTGGCATCGACCGGACCTCAGTGGCCTATGACAATCTGACCGGCACCGCGCGCTCCCCCCTGACGGGCGAGGGCCTCGGCTTCGGCGCCAGCCATGGCGAGCTCCATCTGCGCCAGAACGACGGTAACCTGGACGCGGCACTCAGCATCGAAAAGCTCGACCTGCGTCCGGACCAGGGACCCAGTCTTGCCGCACCGGCCGATGTCGCAATGGACCTGACCGTTACGGACAAGGCAGAATGGCTTCAGGCGGGTGCTTTGCCGCCCCATATGCTCCGCGGCACCAGAGGCGAGTTGCGGCAATTGACACTCGATGCGGGCTCCGGAATGAGCGCAAAACTCACCGGGCCCTTTTCGGTGAATGATCAGGGGCTGATTTCGGGGGAATTCTCTCTCACGCTTGCGAATATCGACGCCTGGCGGGAAAACTTCGTGAAGATCGCTCCGGACGAAACCGACCTGATCGACAACGTCGCCAACATGTTGAAGGCGCTTGCCGGCGGCAAGAACGAAGCCACGGTCAAACTGAACGTCCGCGACGGGACCGCCTTCCTCGCCTTCGTTCCGATCGGTATGCTGCCGGCGCTGTGAGCGACGGACTTCGCAGCCGGCTTCCCGCAGCCTACTTCTGATCCATCGCGTGCCGGCCGAAATCGGGCATGGCGGTGTCCTGACCGGCCTGAACGATCGAGCGGCGTATCGCCCGCGTGCGGGTGAAGAGATCGAAGAGCTTGTCGCCGTCGCCCCAACGGATCGCGCGTTGCAGGGAGGCGAGATCCTCGGAGAAGCGGGCGAGCATTTCCAGGATCGCGTCCTTGTTGTGCAGGCAGACGTCGCGCCACATGGTCGGGTCCGAAGCGGCAAGGCGGGTGAAGTCACGGAACCCCGAGGCCGAGTATTTGATCACTTCGGACTCGGTCACCGTTTCCAGATCGTCCGCGGTGCCGACAATGTTGTAGGCGATGATATGCGGGAGATGCGAAACGATCGCCAGCACCTTGTCGTGATGTTCCGGATCCATCTCGTCGACCATCGATCCGAGCGTTTCCCAGAACAGCCTGAGCCTGGCGACCGCGTCTTCGTCCGTGCCGGCCGGCGGCGTCAGAATGCACCAGCGCCCGCGGAAGAGGCCCGCAAAGCCGGCATCCGGGCCGGAATGCTCGGTACCCGCGATGGGGTGACCGGGCACGAAATGGACGTCCTTGGACAGGTGCGGCGCCATCTGCGCGATGACCGATCCTTTGGTCGAACCGACATCGGTGACGATCGCACCCGGTTTCAGATGGGCTGCGACCTCGGCGGCGACTGCGCCGGATGCCCCCACAGGCACCGACACGATGACGAGATCCGCGTCCTCGACAGCCTCGGCCGCCGAAAGCGTGTAGCGGTCGCCGAGGCCCAGCTCGCCGGCGCGCTTCAGCGTCGCTTCGCTGCGCGTCGTGACCACGATCGTACCGGCGAGCTGCTTCTCGCGAACGTCCCGGGCGATGGACGATCCGATCAGGCCGATGCCGATGAGGGCTATGGTTTCGAACTGCTGAGCCATCATTTCCGTCCCATGAATTCAGTCAGTGCCGCGACCACGCCCTCATTCGCTTCTTCCAAGCCGATCGTCATTCTCAGCGCGTTGGGGAAACCGTAGGCGCCGACGGCGCGCAGGATGAAGCCGCGGCTCGTCAGATAGGCATCCGCGTCGCTGGCCGACATGCCCGCTTCCTCAGGGAAGTGAATCAGCACGAAATTGGTGACCGAGGGGGTGACGCGCAGGCCGATATCCGTCAGTGCCTGACCGACCTTTGCCAGCCAGGTGTGATTGTGGTCAGCCGCCGCGGCAACGAAGGCCTGATCGCGGATCGCCGCGGCGCCGGCGGCGATCGCGGGCGCGTTGAGATTGAAGGGACCGCGGACGCGGTCCAACGCCTCCACCACGTCGCGCGGCGCGTACATCCAGCCGATGCGCAGACCGGCAAGGCCGTAGATCTTCGAAAAGGTTCGGGTCATCACCACGTTGCGGTTGGACGAAACGAGCTCCAGTCCCGCCTCGTAGTCGTTGCGCCGTACATATTCCGCATAGGCCGCATCGAGCACCAGCAAGACGCCGGCGGGCAGGCCCGCATGCAGACGCCGGACCTCGTCGACGGGGATATAGGTGCCGGTCGGATTTGCCGGATTGGCGATGAAGACGATCTTCGTCCGCTCGGTCACGGCCGCGAGTATCGCATCGACATCGACGCGCTCGTCTCTCTCCTTGACCGTGACGGGTATCCCGCCCGACGCGGTGATCTGGATCCTGTAGACGAGAAATCCGTGTTCGGTGACGATCCCCTCGTCGCCGGGACCGAGATAGGTATGGCAGAGAAGACCGAGCAGTTCGTCCGACCCGTTGCCGCAAAGGACGTTGGCGGGGTTGAGCCCGTGAACCGCCGCGATCGCTTCCTTGAGCGCATTCGCCTGACCGTCCGGGTAGCGTTCGAGATTGAAAGCCGCCTTCTGGAAAGCCTCGATCGCGCGCGGGCTCGCGCCGAGCGGCGTTTCGTTCGACGACAGCTTGTGAACCTTGGCGACGCCGGGCGCATGTTCCTTGCCCGGCACATAGGCGGCGATGTCCAGGATGCCGGAACGCGGCGCAGGGCTTTTCAGGGCAAGATTCATCGGACCAGCTTTCACGGGAAGAATGCGGTCCAGCCAATACCGGGGACGGTGATATTTGTCGAGTGCGACGTGACGGCGGCCGGTGGGAGGAGGCAAAGCGGTGACGGGCGGCAGACTGCGACCTACGGCGCTTTCGTTGTCCGACTGCGCGTGCTGGGCACGCCCCGCGGCGCCAGCACCGGGACGAAGACGCGGCGCGAGGCGCGTGCGGCCACCGGCAGGCCCTGATAAAGCCGCTTCTGCGCCTCGACGATGATCACCCCCGAAAAGACCGGCCAGAGCGATCGGCCGAACCGTTCCAGACCGTGGCGCAGCCGAAGGGCAAGCTTGCGCTTCGAGGGCGGAAAGAAGAGCGCCTCCGTCGTGGCGCCGGGCGTGAAGTTGGTCTCGCGCAAGAGCGCGGTCAGCTGCCCGCGGGAATAGGGCCGCCCCGAGCCGAAGGGCGTGTGCTCCATCTGTGCCCAGACGCCGCGGCGATTCGGTACCACGATGATCAGACGTCCGCCGGGCGCCAGCACGCGCCAGATCTCCTTCATCGTTTCGCGCGGGCTTTCGGCAAATTCCAGGGAATGGACCATCAATACGCGATCGATCGAGGCATCGGGCAGCGGCAATTCCTCGTCGAAGACCAGTGCCGTCGAGGACAGGTCTGCGACCGGCCAGTTCACCGCACCCTGCCCGGCCGGCATGAAGGCGAAGGTCCGCTCCGTATCGGCACGGAAGCGCTCGAGATAGGGCACCGCATAGCCGAGCCCAAGGAGCCTTTCCTCGGGCAGGCGTGCCCAGATGGAAGCAAGGGCTGAGCTGACCGACTGTTCCGCCATGCGGCCGAGCTCGGAGTGATAGAATTGGCGGAGATCGACGATATCGGTGTGCATGGGCAACATGTTAGACTCCAGGCGGTAGACTTCAAGGCGAGCCTCGCTACATTCGAACCGGGCGGGATCGCCGCTTTCCGATGCCCCACACCGATCGGAGGACCAAAACATGGCCGCGCTCGAACTCGATCTCTTTCTCTGCCGCACCGACAATTACGGTGTGCTCCTCCACGACCGGCTTAGCGGCGCTACGGCATCGATCGATGCACCGGAGGAGCGGCCGATCCTCGACGCGCTCGAACGGCGCGGATGGCAATTGACGCATATCCTCACCACGCATCACCACGGTGATCATGTGGCTGCGAATGCCAGCCTGAAGGAACGCTTCGGCCTCACCATCATCGGGCCGAAGAACGAAGCGCCGAAGATCCCCGGCATAGACAGATCCGTGGGACATGGCGAACGCTTCGACTTCGCCGGCCATCCGGTCGATGTCATCGAAACGCCGGGGCACACCTCCGGCCACGTCTGCTACCATTTGCCCGAGGACAGGCTGCTTTTCGCCGCCGATACGCTTTTCGCGCTCGGATGTGGCCGTCTCTTCGAGGGAACGGCCGAAACGATGTGGCAATCGCTGAGCCGGCTGATGGCGCTTCCCGACGACACGGCCATCTATTTCGGCCATGAATACACCCTTGCCAATGCCCATTTCGCCGTCACGGTCGATCCGGAAAATACGGCTTTGAAGGAGCGTGCGGCCGAGATCGAGGAGACCCGATCAGATGGCGGCTTCACCGCGCCCACGACGATGGGCCTGGAAAAGCGGACAAACCCGTTCCTGCGCGCCGGCGATCCGAAGATCCGCGCGCTGCTCGGCATGGAAAAGGCGAGCGATGCCGCCGTCTTCGCGGAAATACGAAAGCGTAAGGACAATTTCTAAATGGCGGCTCGGGAAATGACGGCGGCGGCTATCATTGAAACGCTGGGTCTCGCCCGGCACCCGGAAGGCGGCTGGTACGGGGAGACGTTCCGCGATGCCAATGGTGGCGCGCGTGGCCACTCGACGGCCATCTACTACCTTCTCGAACGGGGCGACCGTTCGCATTGGCACCGGGTCCACGATGCCGCCGAGGTCTGGCACTACTACGCCGGCGCGCCGCTCGAGCTCAGCATCGCCGAGCCGGGCAGGCCCGCTTCGCAGACCCGGCTCGGTCCCGACCTGCTCGGCGGCGAAAGACCGCAACAGGTCGTTCCCGCCGGCTGGTGGCAATCCGCCACTTCGCTTGGGGAGTGGACGCTCGTCGGTTGCACCGTCGCACCCGGCTTCGACTTCGCCGCCTTCGAAATGGCGCACCCCGATTGGCGGCCGGCTGAGGAGTGAGTTCTACTCCGCAGGCAGCGTGGCCCTGCCCTTTCGGAAGATCATATCCTTTGCCGCAAGCACGGCGCCGCCCGTCACCAGCAGGCAGGCAGCCACGATCCGCCAGGACGGCTCGGCAAAGCCGAACAGAATGAGGATCAGGGTCGAAAGCACCGGCGCCGCATAGCTCGCAACGCCCAGGAACTGGATGTCACCGTTCTTCACGCCGTAGTCCCAGGCATAGAAGGCGGCACCGACCGGCAGCAGGCCAAGCCCCGCCACGGCGAGCCACTCGAAGGTGGTTTCAGGCCAGACCGTCGTTTCGAGTCCGAGATGGCAGAGGAAGGACAGAGCGGACGTCGCAAGGCAGAAACCGGTCACGACATCTGTGGATACCGCATCGAAGCGGCGCGTGATCAGCGAATAGCCGGACCAGGTAAAGGCGCAGAGGAATGCTGCGCCGTAACCGAGTGCATAGGCGTCATCGAAGGCGATGCCGTTGCGCGCAACGATCAGGATCGTTCCGATGAGCCCCGCAAGGGCGCCTGCGACATGGTGCCAGCGAAGCTTCTCGCCCGGCAGCAGCGCCGAGCCGACAACGATGAAGAGCGGCCAGAGATAGGCGATGAGCCCCGCCTCCACGGCCGGCGCATTGCGAAGCGCCGTGAAATAAAGAAAGTGGTAGCCGAAGAGACCGGCAATGCCGATGATCCACACCCTTGCCGGCTGCTTCAGAAGTGCGAGGCGCTCGGGCTTCGACGCCAGGACGGCGATGCCGGGCAGACTGCCTATGAGAAAGCAGACGGCGGAGAGTTGGAACGGCGGCATCTTGCCGGATGCGGCAGTAAAGAGCGCCAGCAGCGACCACATGAGGATCGCGGTGAAACCGATCAGCGTTGCCTTGAACTTCATTCCCCCCTCCGCGGCCCTGCTGATCAAACATGTAGACTTCGGCGGACGCGGCCAGCACCCCACCGAATCGCACTGATCTATCGCGCTTAGGTGATTCCGGAAAGAGGGAGTGCGATTCTCGGGGGCCCGTCAGGAAGAGCCCTGGAATCCCAACGGCGGGCTCAATCGCCGAAGCGCGTCGCCGAAACCGTGACCGCTCCGATCTTCGTCGGTATGCGGGCATAGACCGGAGCATAGACGTCCACGCCGTTCGCCCTCGCGTACCAGATCTCCATCGTTCCCAGGCGGCGCAGATATTCGACGTCCTCGCGGCCCTTCCGGTACCCCGCCTTCGGTACGAAGCGGATGCCGCAGACGATCACTTCGCCCTCGAATCCCCTGGTTTTGAAGTTTCGCGTTCCCTTCGGAGACAGTCTTATGTCGAGCCGGGATTCCCCGTCGAAGATCGGCAGCGTGTTGGGGCAGACCCGGGCTTTTGCCGGAATGAGCAGACCGGAAAGCGGGTCCAGCACATTGCGCATGTCCCGGCTCGTGACCGGCACCCAGTTCTTCGGCAGTGGATTACGCTTCGGAACCATGCTCGCGCGCACGACATTGCCGTTTCGGAAGCTCACATTGATGGCCCGGCCCTTCCGGCCGCTGCGGTAGGACATGGAATATTCGCTTGCCCGGAGATGGTCGCGGTCGATTACTCCGGAGACACGCGTCTGCCCCGTGGTGCGGCTGATGATATCCACGAGGCCCGCGGAATTCAGGGTTCCCGAAATCGTGTAGCGATTCTTTTCGACCTCGGTGTGGAACGATGCGCGCGCCAAAGGCAGGCCGGCGAGCGCGATGCTGTAGTCCGTCTGATGCGAGACTTCCGCAGCAAGCGGGGCTGTGGAAAACATCATGGCGGCCAGGAGTGCCGGCGCGCGAAAACCAATGCACAACTTCATGCCCGAAAGCCCCATTCTCTGCTGCATGGCCCTGATACCGGACCGGCTCACAACTCCATGCAGCGGTTCACAGTGTTTCAGCGACTTGCCGATCCGAAGACAGCCGGCGCATTTATGTCGCAATCCCCCGGAATGCAGGCGGTTTGCGGCATAAATGCGCCCGCTCGAAATCTGGCGCAGTCCCCATGGAAAAGATAGCGCATCGGCCGCTCTCTTGGAATGCGTCTTGCGCGCCGGAACGGCCGTGCTTATGAGTGCGGAACAGGCGAAATCGCCCCGATCGCTCGGGAATGCAAAGGTTTGACTTGACTGGCGGGCCACCTGTGACTATAGAACCGCGACTTTCCAATAATGGCCAACAGGAACGCGGCCTGGGCTCTGGGCCCGCTACCGCATTGTCCGGCGGCGATAAGAGAATAGGTGTACCATGTCCCGTAGTTGCGAATTGACCGGCAAGGGCGTCCAGTCGGGCAACAATGTCAGCCATGCCAACAACAAGACCAAGCGCAAGTTCCTGCCGAACCTGTGCAACGTCACGCTGATTTCCGATGCTCTCGGCCAGCGCTTCCGCCTGCGCGTTTCCGCTGCGGCTCTCCGCTCGGTCGAACACCGCGGCGGTCTCGACGCCTTCCTGCTGAAGGCCGACGAGAATGAGCTCAGCATGCGCGCCCGCCTGCTGCGTCGTCAGATCGTCAAGAAGGCTGCCGAAGCCGCCTGATAGCGCCGGTACTTCTGCCGATATCTTGAAGAGGCTTGCGGGTTTGCCCGGCAAGCCTTTTTCTCGTGTCGTCCATCGCCGCGCAAGCACCTGCCTGCGCATCCGTCAACTGGTGGCATAACCCAGGATAAAAAAATGCTGATCAACCGTACGTTCTACCTTTATGTGGCGCTGATGACCTTCGTGGTCGTGGCGTCGAACTTCCTCGTCCAGTATCCGCTCCCCGGTTCGATCGCCGGGATGCAACTGGGCGACCTCCTGACCTGGGGCGCCTTCAGCTATCCCTTCGCCTTCCTCGTCACAGACCTGACCAATCGCCAGTTCGGGCCGCGAATCGCGCGCCGCGTCGTCGTTGCCGGCTTCGCCGTCGCCGTCATGCTCTCCGTTCTCGCCGCGACGCCGCGCATCGCGATCGCCTCCGGTTCAGCCTTCCTGCTCGGCCAGCTTCTCGATATCTCGATCTTCAACCGGCTCAGGCGCCAGACCTGGTGGCAGGCGCCGCTCGCGGGCTCGCTGATCGGTTCGGCCCTCGATACGGCGATGTTCTTCTCTTTCGCCTTCGCCCCGTTCTTCGTGTTCTTGGGTGCGAATGACGGCTTTGCGCTGGAAACCGCGCCCGTTCTCGGCCTGCTCAGCGTCGACGCCCCCCGCTGGGTTTCCTGGGCGCTCGGCGATCTCGCGGTGAAGATCCTCTGCGGTATCGTCCTGCTGCTTCCCTATGGCGCACTGATGAGCGTCGTCAAACCCATGCCGGCGGCAAAAGCAACCGCCTGAAACCCTCAGAGCACTTCCGCATGCGGAAGTGCGTGGTTCAAAGCATTGGAGCGGCGGGGCATTCGGCCCCGTTTCACTTGATCAGCCGGAACTCGAGCATCAGGTTTCGCTCGAGGATCGAGTGGTTGTCATCCGAGACCAGGATCAGCCGGATCTCGCCGTCAGGCCACGAGATGACGTCGAGCGCCTCCATATTGTCGATCTGATAGCTCATGTCCGCTTCGAGCATGACGTCGCCGTCGACCACGGCGCCAGGTCGGATTTTCCCCGCGGCGATACGGCGAACACGCATGCCGAGACCGGAGGCGAAATTGAATCGCCGCTCGAGGAGAAGCAGGTCGCCATCCGGCAGAAAGGCGCCGTCGGTTACCGAATAGGGATCCGCGCGCACGACCGTGAAGGCGCCTTTCATCGGCCCCTCCAATATCCCCGCAAAAAGATTGTCCGCCTTGTCGACGCTGCGCTCGGAGACGACCACGGCCGCGCCGCGAAGCGGGCCGTTCTTCGGCGCGATCGCGATCGTCTCGATGCCGCCATTGCTGCGCAGCTCTTCGACGGAGAACGGCAGGGTCATCTGCCCCAGGGGACGCGCCTCGGCGAAGCCGGGAAAAGGATAGATTTCGATGCGTGGCGACTGCTCGAAGCTGACGATCGCCTGACCTTCGCGCAGGGCCAGCCCTTCGGAATCGACGCGCCATTTCTCGAGCTGCGCTTCGCCCGTCGCGTCGGTCATCGGCGTGACCTTGAGATCGGTCAGCCCTTCGAGCCCGCCGGCATCGTCGCGGATGACGGCCCCCTCGACCCAATGGCCGGTGTCCATCACCGCGACGAAGGACTGGCCGTCCGGCAGAAACCGGATGGCCGACAGCGCACCGAACAAAGGGTTGGCCGACGTCATCTCGATGCCGCCCATGAACTCGAGCGCGCCGAAGACCGTTTGACCGGAGCCGACCTTGAACTGGGATATCTGCCGGCTCTTGACCGGAACGATCTCGCGCGCCGGCTCCGCGCGCGCGACAGCAGCCGAAATCAGCAGGAAAAGCACGGCAATGTTTCGGCAGAACATCTGAAGAATGACCTTACGGGTGGCCGCGGCCGGAAATCCGTTAACCGGCGCGACGTGCTCCGCCCGGGCGGCGGCGCATACTCTCGTCCTCGAAGAGCGCCGCAAGCTGATCCGTCATCGCCCCCGCCAGTTCGTCCGCATCGACGATGGTCACGGCGCGGCGATAGTAGCGTGTGACGTCATGGCCGATGCCGATCGCAAGCAGTTCGACCGGCGAGCGCGTCTCGATCTGCTCGATAACGGCGCGCAGATGCCGCTCGAGGTAATTTCCGGGGTTGACCGAAAGGGTGGAATCGTCGACCGGCGCTCCGTCCGAGATCATCATCAGGATGCGTCGCTGCTCGGACCGCGCCAGAAGACGATCATGCGCCCACATCAGCGCCTCGCCGTCGATGTTTTCCTTGAGCAGTCCCTCGCGCATCATCAGGCCGAGATTGCGGCGCGCTCGACGCCAGGGCGCGTCGGCGGACTTGTAGATGATGTGACGCAGGTCGTTGAGGCGGCCCGGCGATTGAGGCTTGCCGCCGGCAAGCCATTTCTCGCGCGATTGTCCGCCCTTCCACGCCTTGGTTGTGAAACCCAGGATTTCGACCTTCACGCCGCAGCGCTCCAGCGTGCGCGCAAGAATATCGGCGCAGGTCGCGGCGACGGTGATCGGGCGGCCGCGCATCGAACCGGAATTGTCGATCAGGAGCGTGACGACCGTGTCGCGGAAGTTCGTGTCCTTCTCGCGTTTGAAGGAGAGCGGCTGCATCGGATCGATGATGATGCGCTGCAGGCGGGCGGAGTCGAGATAGCCCTCTTCGAGATCGAACTCCCAGGAGCGGTTCTGCTGTGCCATCAGGCGGCGCTGCAGGCGGTTTGCGAGGCGTCCGACCGCGCCCTGGAGATGGGCGAGCTGCTTGTCGAGAAAGGCGCGCAACCGATCGAGTTCCGCCTCGTCGCAGAGCTCCTCGGAGGCGATGGTTTCGTCGAACTCCCGGGTATAGACGGAATAATCGACCTTCTCGTTGAAATCCGCGAAGGGATGGTTCGGCCGCTTCACCTCGCCGGGCGTTTCGCTGTCCTCGTCGCTCTCGTCCTGGAGATCGTCGTCGGAAATTTCCGCGCCATCCATCTCGCCTTCTTCCATCTGCTCCTCGGCAGACTGGTTTTCGTCGGCGGGCGCGGCGTCGGAGCCTTCTTCCTCGTCGCTGGCGTTTTCGTCCTGCTCCTGGCTGCGCGGCTGGTCCTCGTCGGTCTCGCTCTCCTGCTCGTCCGGCTCGTTATCGTCCTCGCCGTATTTCTCGGCAACATCCATCGAAGACAGCATGTCGCGCACGACGCGGGCGAAAGCCTGCTGGTCGTTGATCGTACCCGCCAGATTGCGCATGTCGGGACCGGCCTTCTGCTCGATGAAGTCGCGCCAGAGGTCGAGGACCTGACCAGCCGACTCCGGCGGCTTCTCCCCGGTCAATTTCTCGCGCACGAGCAGTGCCACCGCCTCTTCGAGCGGCGCGTCCGCTTGAACGTCGATGGCAGCGAAATTCGCCTTGCTGTATTTCTCCTCGAGCATGGAGGAGAGGTTGCCCGCCACGCCCGGCATCCTGAGTGCGCCGATCGCCTCGACGCGCGCCTGCTCGACCGCATCGAAGATCGCCCGCGCGTCCGCCCCTTGCGGCGACATCGTCGCATGGACCCGAGCATCGTGGCAGGCCTTGCGCAGCGCCATGGAATCGCCGAGGCCGCGCGCCACCGCCAGTTCCTGGCGGGTCGGGCGCTTGGAGAGCTCCGGCAGCCGGATGCGTTCGGCTGTCATTCCGGGCCGCTCATTGGCGAAAGCGACCTCCAGCTCCGCATCGCCGGCGATCGACCGGATGCAGCCGGAAAGCGCCCGCTTGAACGGTTCGGCGGCGTTTTCCCTCGTAGTCGGTTTCGCCTTGGAATTCGAACTCACGACAATTCCTTCTTCAACCGGATCGGCCGTTATGCGAGCACATCGATTTTCAGGCGGTCGCTTCCAGCACGATGTTGGCAGCGCTCTCCTTGAGTTCGACGCCGAAGGCGCGCTGATAATGCTCGGCGACCAGCGCCCGCTCCAGCTCGTCGCACTTGTTGAGGAAAGTCACGCGGAACGCAAAGGCGATGTCGCCGAAGATATAGGCGTTCTCGGCCCAGGTGATGACTGTACGCGGGCTCATGACGGTCGACAGGTCGCCGTTGATAAAGGCGGCACGGGTCAGGTCGGCGACGCGAACCATCTTGGAGACCGTTTCGCGGCCCTTGTCGGCGACGAAACCCTTGACCTTGGCGGAAACGATATCGACTTCCTTGTCGTGCGGCAGATAATTGAGCGCCGTCACGATCGACCAGCGGTCCATCTGGGCCTGGTTGATCTGCTGCGTACCGTGATAGAGGCCGGTCGTGTCGCCGAGACCGACGGTGTTTGCCGTCGCAAACAATCGGAAGGCCGGGTGCGGGCGGATGACGCGGCTCTGGTCGAGCAGCGTCAGGCGGCCGGAGGACTCCAGCACGCGCTGGATCACGAACATGACGTCCGGCCGGCCGGCATCATATTCGTCGAAGACGAGCGCGACATTGTGCTGATAGGCCCAGGGCAGAATGCCGTCCTTGAACTCGGTCACCTGAAGCCCGTCCTTGACGACGATCGCGTCCTTGCCGACGAGATCGATGCGGCTGACATGGCTGTCGAGGTTGACGCGCACGCATGGCCAGTTGAGCCGCGCCGCGACCTGCTCGATATGGGTCGACTTGCCGGTGCCGTGATAACCGGAAACCATCACGCGCCGGTTGTGGGCGAAGCCGGCGAGAATGGCGAGCGTCGTCTCGCGATCGAAGAGGTAGTCCGGGTCGATTTCGGGCACATAGGCATCGCCCTTCGAATAGGCCGGAACGCGCAAATCCGTGTCGATGCCGAAAGCCTCCCGGACAGAGACCGTCGTGTCGGGGAGGTTGGAAATGTCGAGGTCAATCTTGCTCATCATAACTCCAGAGCGGACGCCCGCCGGCACCCGCGCATTCGCCTGCAGATAGTGCTTCTGTCATAATCCGGGTTGTTAGCAGAAACCAGCCTGTTTTAACAATTGGTAGGCTTGAATAACCGCCCGGAAGCGGTCTTCCGATCCCCTGTCTCCGCCATTTGCGTCGGGGTGGTGCTTCTTGACGAGCTCCTTGTATGCCGCCTTGATGTCGGCGGTCGTCGCCGAGGCCGCAAGGCCCAGCGTCTCGAAGGCCTTCGCCTCGAGCGTCTTCAGCTTGCGCAGGCGCGGCTCGTGCCGTGCCTGTCGGGCGCGCGCCTCGTTGAAAAATCCGAAAGGATCTCGCATGCGCGCCTGTGCGCCGGCGGAGCCGGAACGCGTCTGCGACTGTGTCGGGCCGTTGCGGGCGCTCTTGTTGACGCCGACCGTCCAGGTCGGACGATGGCCGGTCACCGCTTCCTTCTGGTAGCGGGCGATCTCGGTGTCGGAGAGGCCGGAAAAATAATTGTAGCCCTTGTTGTACTCCTTCACATGCTCGAAGCAGAACATGAAATACTCGCCCTCGGCATTGCGCCCGACGGGAGCCCGATGGACCGCCGTCTTGTCGCAGCCATCCCATTGGCACACCGGCGCGGACGGCTCCACGCGCGCTTGACCCCGGGGGCGCGTTCGGATGCGGTCGAAATATTTTGAATCGAGCTTCATGACGCACATTATGGGGTTTGCAGAGGGCCACAACAAGAATTGACAAAACGGAATGTTGCTGGCTTTGTGCGGGCATTTTGCATTGCGCGGATGATGCTGCCGCCTGGCTCCAGCCCCCGCAACAAAACAGGGAAATGGGACTGAAAATATGTCGCTGCAACGCCGCATCGAAGAGAAGCTCGTGGAAGCCTTCCATCCCGAGCGGCTGATGGTGATCAATGAGAGCGGTCAGCATGCCGGTCACCAGCCGGAATTCGACGGCGGCGGCGAAACGCATATGCGCGTCCGCATCGTTTCGAGCGCCTTTACCGGCATGAGCCGTGTGGCGCGCCATCGCGCAATAAACGATCTGCTGAAGCCGGAGCTCGATGCCGGCCTCCATGCTTTGGCGGTGGAACCCGCAGCGCCGGGGGAACCGACGCGGTGGTGAAGTGCAAAAGGCAGAGGGTGCGTCGCTGAGCCGCCGCTGCGCACTTCTCTTTACGGTGCCCTAACCCACCTGCCCCTCGTCCTCGGCCGCGCGGATGCGCAGCTTGGTGATCCGGTTCTTCACGCGCTTCATCACGGTGAAACGCTTCCCATAGAACGTGAAAGCCTGCCGTTCCTCCGGAATGCTCTTCGATTCATGGATCACGAGGCCGGCAACTGTCGTCGCCTCCTCGTCCGGCAACGACCAGTCCAGCGCCCGGTTGAGGTCGCGGATCGGCACGGAACCATCGACGACGATCGAACCGTCGGCTTCCTGACGTACGCCCTGGATGTCGATGTCGTGCTCGTCGGCAATGTCGCCGACGATCTCTTCGAGAATATCCTCCAGCGTGACGAGCCCCTGCACCTGGCCGTATTCGTCGACCACGATGGCAAGATGCAGCTTGCGGCGCAGGAAGGCATTGAGCTGGTCTTTGAGATTGGTCGAATCCGGAACGAACCAGGGTTTCTGCGCAATCTTGACGATATCGAGCGTCTCGGGCTCCACATTCGGCTCGGCGAGCGCCCGGAGCAGGTCCTTGGAATGGACGACGCCGATGATGTTGTCGGCCGAGCCGCGCCACAACGGCAGGCGTGTAAACGGACTTTCGAGGATCTCGCGCACGCAGGTCTGGGGCGGGTCATCCGCATTGATCGCCCGCATGCCTGTCCGGTGGATCATGACGTCGGAAACTTCGAGCTCGCCGAGATCGAGCACCCCGCCGAGCCGGTCGCGGTCCGCCTTGATGACCGACCCTTCGCGGTGGAGCAGATTGACCGCGCCGCGCAGTTCCTCATGCGCGGTGAGCATCGGCAAGTCGGAAGAAAGATTGATGCCGAAGAGGTGCAGGATGCGCCTGACGATTGCGTTGACGAGGGAGGATACCGGACCCACGACGACAACGAAGGGGCGGACCCAAGGCGCAACCGCCAGCGCAAACCGGTCCGGCGACGCGATCGCCCAGCTCTTCGGCAGGACCTCGGAAAAGATGACGAGCAGTACCGTCATGGCGACGGTGGCGATCGCCACGCCCGAATCGCCGAAGAGGCCGATCAGCAGGCTCGTCGTCAGCGACGAGGCCAGAATGTTGACGAGGTTGTTGCCGATGAGCAGCGTCCCGATCAGACGGTCGCGGCGCTCGATCAGCCGGGTGACCATGCCGGCCCGCTCATCGCCGTTGTTCTCCAGCGTATGCATCCGCGAGCGCGAGGCCGCGGTCAGCGCCGTCTCCGAGCCGGAGAAAAAGGCGGAAATAACGAGAAGGGAAATAACGGAAAGCAGCGACAGCCAATATTCCGTCAGAAAGCCCAGTAGCACATCGGTCATCGCGGGTGCTTTTCCGTAAGAAAGCTCAACACCTCCGAGGAGGGCACGTCGTCCGCCACGAAAGACTGGCCGATGCCCCTCGTAAGGATGAAGGTGAGCTTGCCTCCCTTCACCTTCTTGTCCTGGGCGATCGCCTCCATCAGCCGATCGGCCGGCGGCAACGCCCCGGGAATGTCGGCCAGGCGCGTCGGCAGGCCGACGGTTTTCAGATGGGCCTCCACGCGCCGCGCATCGTCAGGGCTCGCGAGATTCATCCGGGCTGAGAACTCATGCGCCAGAACCATGCCGATCGCAACGCCCTCCCCATGCACCAGCCGCTTGCTGTCGTAATCGGTGGCGGCCTCCAGCGCATGGCCGAAGGTATGGCCGAGATTGAGGAGGGCGCGACGTCCGTTTTCGCGCTCGTCCGCGGCAACGACGTCAGCCTTTGCCTGGCAGCTGACGGCAATCGCCTCGATCCGGGCGGGTCCGCCTGCAAAAACCGCCTGCCAGTTTTCCTCGAGCCATTCGAAGAAATCCGGCTTGTCGATCAGCCCGTATTTCGCGACCTCGGCATAGCCTGCGCGGAACTCGCGCGGGCTCAGCGTGTCGAGCGCGGCGGTATCGGCGAGGACGAGGTCCGGCTGATGGAAGACGCCGATCAGGTTCTTGCCGTGCGGCGAATTGATCCCTGTCTTCCCCCCGACCGAGGAATCGACCTGCGCCAGCAGCGATGTCGGAATCTGGATGAAGCGCGAACCGCGGCGGACGATACCGGCGGCAAAGCCGGTAAGATCGCCGACCACGCCGCCGCCGAGCGCGATCACCGCGTCGTTGCGCTCGATTCTGGCGCCGAGGATGGCCTCGCAAACCGGGATCAGATGCTCGAAGCTCTTGGTCTTCTCGCCTGCCGGCAGGATCAGGGAGACAGCCTCGATGCCGCTTTCCCCGAGGCTCGCCATAAGCGGTTCGAGGTAGCGGGGCGCGACGTTCTCGTCGGTGATGACCGCCATCTTCCGGCCCTTGAGCCGGGAAGCGACCTCCCGGCCTGCCGCGGCGATCAGACCGGAGCCGATGAGAATATCGTAGGAACGCTCTGCGAGATCGACGCGGACCCTGCGCTCGGCGGTTGGCATCACATGGCTGGTCATGGCTTCAGGCTTTCTGATGATCGGCGATGGCGGCGAGAACCTCCTCGACCATCGCTTCCTTTTTCACATCACGCGAGAGAACGGTCAGGTCCGCCTCGGCATAGATCGGATAGCGCGCGCGCATCAGGTTCTCGAGCGTCTGCTTCGGATTCTCGGTCTTCAGAAGCGGCCGCGTGTCGCGCTTGTTCACCCGCTCCCATAGCACGTCCAGCTCGGCGTTGAGCCATATGGTCAGGCCGCCCTTCTTGATATGCCGCCGCGAGCGCTCATTGATATAGGCGCCGCCGCCGGTCGACACCACCCGCGGGCCGGACCTGAGCAGGCGCTTCAGCACGCGGGCTTCCAGCGCCCGGAACTCTTCCTCGCCGTAGGTTGCGAAGAGATCGCTGACCGTCATGCGCGAGACCCGCTCGATCTCGTGGTCGGAATCGACGAAAGGAACGCCAAGCGCCTGGGCGGTCAGCCGACCGATTGCCGATTTACCCGCCCCCATCAGGCCGATGAAAACGAGATTACGCTTACCGAGAGTGCGCTTCGCCCTTTCGGCCAGCGTCGCGGAAACCGGTTCGGTCACATCGTTCATTGCGCTTCAAATTCCCCATTCCTCTCCGGTATCGACAAAACGGCGGGGAGCGTCAAGCCGTCGCTTGGTGTCGCGCGGGCTTCTTGAACTTCAGGGCGGGCCCGTTCATATAGATCACGCATCCGCGCCAGCGAAACGCCCTGCTCGACTGCAGCGATCGTGGTAACGCTTCGAACAGACGGCATGATCCGATGCCGTACCGTTCCTTTCCGGCGCCATGCAGAGGAGACTTGAATGCCCACCCTCTTCCGCTTCCTGTTCATCTGCGCCGTCGGGGCCGGCATGGTCTATGGCGCGATGGTGGCGCTCGTCACTTTCGTCGACCCGGTTGAGCGGGACGTGACGGTGCGCATTCCCTCGGAACGGGTCAACAAGCCGCAATGACGGATATGTCCGCAGCCTATGTCGAATCCTTTCTGGAAATGATGAGCGCCGAGCGTGGAGCGGCGGTAAACACGCTGCAATCCTACGAGCGCGACCTCAAGGACGCGCGTTCCTTCCTGCGCTCGCGCGGCACCGGGCTCACCGACGCCTCGGCCGACGATCTCAGAAGCTATCTCTCCCATCTCGCAGGCCAGGGCTTCAAATCGTCATCGCAAGCGCGGCGGCTCTCGGCGCTCCGGCAATTTTACAAGTTCCTCTATGCTGAGGGGCTGCGCACGGACGACCCGACGGGCATCCTCGACGCGCCGAAGAAAGCCCGCACACTCCCCAAGACGCTGAGCATCGAGCACGTCACCCGGCTGATCGGTCAGGCGGAAGCGGAGGCGAAGTCCGGCAAGGGCGATGCGATGGCGAATTTGCGCATGCACGCGCTGATCGAGCTCCTTTATGCGACAGGCATGCGCGTCAGCGAGCTCGTGTCGCTTCCGGCAAGCGTGCTTGCGCAGAACGGGCGTTTCCTCATAATTCGCGGCAAGGGTAACAAGGAAAGGCTCGTACCGCTGTCGCAGGCGGCGATCCGCGCCATGCGCGCCTATGGCGAACAACTGCAGGAAGACGGTGCGGACAGCCCCTGGCTGTTCCCCTCCAATGGCAAGACCGGCCATCTGCCGCGGCAGGTCTTTGCCCGCGACCTCAAGAGCCTCGCGGCGCGGGCAGGCATCCGGGTGGCGGCGATTTCGCCGCACGTGCTGCGCCATGCCTTCGCCAGTCATTTGCTCGCCAACGGCGCCGACCTTCGCGCCGTGCAGGAACTGCTCGGCCATTCAGACATTTCCACGACACAAATCTATACGCATGTGCTGGAAGAACGGCTTCACGACCTCGTGCAGAACCATCACCCCCTTGCCAAACAGGCGAAAAAACAGGATTAGGTCCGCCTGATGGAATGACTTGGCAGGGCGGCCCTTGTCGAAAAACGATCGGAAACGCGTCTGATGCACAATTATCTCGACTTCGAAAAACCCATCTCTGATCTCGAAGGCAAGATTCTCGAACTGAAGAAGCTCGCCAGCGAAGACGAGAGCGTTAACACATCAGACGAGATCGCCCGATTGGAAGGGCGCGTCCGCGATGCGATGGTCGAGATCTATTCCAAATTGTCCCCCTGGCAGAAGACCCAGGTCGCTCGCCACCCCTCGCGTCCGCATTTCCTGGACTATGCCTCGCGCCTCTTCACCGAGTTTACGCCGCTTGCCGGCGACCGGAATTTCGCCAATGACGACGCGATCCAGGCGGGGCTTGCCCGCTTTCACGGCACGCCCGTCGCCGTCATCGGTCAGGAGAAGGGCAACGACACCAAGTCGCGTATCAAGCACAATTTCGGCAGCCCCCGCCCCGAGGGCTATCGCAAGGCGACGCGCATAATGGAGATGGCCGACCGTTTCGGCCTGCCGCTGATAACGCTGGTCGACACGGCAGGCGCCTATCCGGGCGTCAACGCCGAGGAGCGGGGCCAGGCCGAGGCGATCGCCCGCTCGACCGAAATGTGCCTCAACGTCAAGGTGCCGATCGTCACCGTGGTGATCGGCGAAGGCGGCTCGGGCGGTGCGATCGCGATTGCGACCGGCAACCGCGTCTACATGCTGGAGCACGCGATCTACAGCGTGATCTCCCCGGAAGGTGCGGCCTCGATCCTCTGGCGCGACTCGACGCGCGCCAAGGAAGCCGCCAGCAACATGAAGATCACCGCCGAAGACCTGAAGTCGCTCGGCGTCATCGACGGAATAATCCCGGAGCCTGTCGGTGGAGCCCACCGCGACCCGGACGCGGTCATCAGCCGCACGGAAACCGTGATCGGCGATGCTCTCAAGGAGCTTTCCGCACGCAATGGCGACGAATTGCGGGCCGACCGGCGGCAGAAATATCTGAATATCGGCCGTAACCTCTGATTACGGCTCCGCACGCCGTTCCGATCCGAACCATTGCGATTATTCCCGGCGATCGGCAACCGGAAATCGGACTGTGGCCAAATCTTGGCCATATTCATCAGGTCATGAGAGGTGGCCATTCGCAGGGGGCGCCTGCACGGTTAAGATTTCGTGAAGAATAATGACGTACTGATTCGTTGACGCCTGTCCTTCGTGGAACAGGCGTGCACGGATAGAATGTGGCTAGAACGGGCTTTTGCCGATGCGTTTCAGGAACCTTGTCCTCACCGCCGCTGTCGCAGCCGCCCTTGCGGGCTGCACCAACGAGACTCTCGATTCGGTCAACCTGTCGTCCGTCAAGAACAAGACCGAGTATCAGCTTTCGGGCAAGATGGTCAGCAAGATGCGCGAGCTGGGCATGCAGAAGACGTCCCCGATCCTGTTGCGCATCTTCAAGGAAGAAGGGACGCTCGAAGTCTGGAAGGCGAACACGGCGAACCGGTTCCAGCTTCTGAAGAGCTACAAGATCTGCGCATGGTCGGGCAAGCTCGGGCCTAAGATGAAGGAGGGAGACCGGCAGGCGCCGGAGGGATTTTACCCGCTCTATCCGCACCAGATGAACCCGAATTCGAGCTACTACCTGGCGATCAATACGGGCTATCCGAACACATATGACAAGGCCAACGGCCGCACCGGCACCCATCTGATGATCCATGGTGCCTGCTCTTCGGCCGGCTGCTATTCGATGACGAACGAGCAGATCATCGAGATCTTCGCGCTCGCGCGCGACGCGTTCAAGGGCGGCCAGGAAAGCGTGCAGCTTCAAGCCTTTCCCTTCCGCATGACGGCGGAAAACATGGCGCGCCACCGCGACAATCCGAATATCGGGTTCTGGAAGATGCTGAAGGCCGGCTACGACCAGTTCGAAGTGACCAAGCGCCCGCCGGCAGTGAATGTCTGCGAGAGGAAATACGTCTTCAATCAGCAGGCTGAGGGGCAGTTCAGTGCGGCCGGCCAGTGCCCTGCCATGACGACGCCGCCGGCGCTGCAGATGGCGATGGCGACCTACGACAAGGACTATCGGCGCGACTACGAGAAGGCCTTGAAGAAATTAGACGGCATGGTCTGGTACGAGCCGACCGAGGCCGAACGCAAGGCGGTCGTCGCCGATCAGCGCAAGGGCCGCGAGCTTGCCTATGCGCCGACCGGCACCTCGCTCGATGCGGGCAAGCTGCTCAAGGTAAGCGATCTCGAAAAGAAGCTTGCCGAACAGAAAGAGGCCGAGGAAGCCAAGCAGGCAACCTTGATCCAGAAGGAAGCGCTGGAAAAGGCAGCCCGCGAAGGCAAGGGCCCGCCGGTGCCGCAGGCCAACCCGCTCGAGCGCCCCGTGGAGCAGGCAGCGGTGCAGGCCGAGCCCGCGAGGAAGTCGCTCTGGGGCCTGTTCTCTCGCAACGAGCCGGCGGCCGCGCCAGCCGCACCCGCCGCCGGGACTCCCGCGCAGCAGGCCGCAGGCCAGCCAACCGCTCAACAGCCCGCACCGGGCCAGCCGCAAGCCGCCGCCGGCGGGCAACAGGCAGCACCGCCGGCGCAGGACAATGCTCAGGTGGCCGCCGCTCCCGCCGGGAATGCGCAAGCGCAAGCACCAGAACAGCAGCCCGCCGAGCAGCCGAAGAAGCGCCCGTTCTGGAAACTCTGGGGCAATTGATGCCCGAGGAAGCGAGGCTACGCTACGATTTGAGGGGGCTGAAATGTCCCCTTCCCGTTTTGAAGACGCGCAAGCGAA
Organism: Sinorhizobium sp. 22678; assembly: GCF_052044265.1. NCBI lineage: Bacteria > Pseudomonadati > Pseudomonadota > Alphaproteobacteria > Hyphomicrobiales > Rhizobiaceae > Sinorhizobium > Sinorhizobium sp. 22678. The sequence continues at coordinate 77,714 of NZ_JBQEMS010000002.1, forward strand.
TGGAAAACCTGCCGCCCGGCGCGCTCATCGAGATCGAAACGACCGACCCGCTGGCCGTGATAGACATTCCGCATTTCTGCAAAGAGGACGGGCACCGGCTGGAGCAGGCTGAGCCGCTCGCAGACGGACATCGTTTCCTCATTCGCAAGCGGTGCTAACTAAATTGGCGGCGCATCGCGCCTTCGGATCTGTCACAGCCAGTTCTCGACCCTTACACCCGGCATGCGGACGATCTCGCGTATATTGTTGGTCACGACAATCAGCCCTTCGCTGCGCGCATTTGGGTGAGCATCAGAACGATCCGCGCGTTTCCGCCACCGGCTGCTTACGCTCGCTCATGAAATCCTCGCTGAGGCGCGGCCCGCTGGGGAACAGATCGTCCCATCTTTTGCCCTGGGGCACGATCACGCGGCTGCGGCCGATCTTGAGAATATCGACCTGATGCACGCTCTCGGGAAAGGCGACGGCCTTTGGCAGCCGCACCGCCTGGCTACGGTTACTGATGAACACGGTCGAACTGGCCAAGACCCATTCCTTTCTCAAGCCCACCGGAGCCGTCAGAACTTCATCCCCGGCACCGCCAGGGGGTTGTCCGCGAGCGCCTGCGCATCCGGTCGGTCGACGCGGGGCTTGCCCGTGAAGGCGTCGAAGAGGTCGCGCACGAATGCTTCCTCCAGGCCTTTGGTGATCAGCACCATTCGCGTCCGGCGATCGGCCGGGTCGGGCCAGGCGGCAAGCCGTTCCGGCGCGTGAAAGACCGTCTGCACGCCGTGCAGCACCACCGGCCTCTCCGGATTGTCCGCGACGGAAACGATCGCCTTCATGCGCAGCAGCTTTTCTCCATGAGCCGAGCGCAGGAGGTCGATGAACATCTCTAGCGCCATCGGTTCGATCGGCCGGTCATGCACGATGCTGAATGAGCGGATGTCCGAACCATGACGATTGACGTCGTGACGGTGGCTCCCATGGCCGTGACCATCTTCGTGGTGGTCGTCTTGGTGGTGGTGGTGGTGGCGGTGGTCGTCCGCATGGGCCTCGTCCTGAAGCCAGCGCCCGACATCGGCGACCTTGGTCGAGGCGTCGTAAAGACCGCAGGCGAAGAGGTCGGCCCGGCCCGCCTTTTCCGTGTCGCCGTCGATGATCGGCGCGCGCGGGTTGAGATCCCTGAGCTGCGCCTCGAGCCTGCCGATCCCATCATCTTTGGCGAGCCCGCTTTTGCTGATCACCAGCCGGTCGGCCACCGCGATCTGCTTCATGGCTTCCACATGATTGGCGATCGTCTGCTCGCCGTTGACCGCATCGACGACGGTGACGACTCCGTCCAGCCGGAAATTCTGGGCAATCACGGGATTGCCGAGGACGGATTGAAGCACCGGTGCCGGATCGGCAAGCCCGGTGGTCTCGATGACGACGCGCTTCAGCGGCTTGATGCGGCCGGTCTGCATCCGGTCCATGAGATCGGCCAGCGTATCGACGAGCTCGCCGCGCACGGTGCAGCACAGGCAGCCGTCGGAAAGCTCGATGACGCCGTCACTCGAAGCCTCGACCAGGAGGTGGTCGATGGAGACATCGCCGAATTCGTTGATGATAACGGCCGTGTCGGCAAGCGCCGGATCCTTGAGCACCCGGTTCAGAAGGGTCGTCTTGCCCGCGCCGAGAAAGCCGGTGAGGATCGAGACCGGCACCACCGGCATTGGACCGTTCATGAAAGACTCCGTTCAGAAGCTCGGGCGCGGGATCGGAATCGGCACATTGGCGATCTCGACCGCATCGCCCTGTGCCGTGGCATCGCTGCCGGCTTTTGCCGTCTTGTCGTCGCTGCCGGGTATGAGGCCGGCGAAGGCAAGTTTCAGCGGGCGGTCGATCTCGTGGATATAGGGTGAAAGCAGCTTCTGCCGGCCGGCCTCGTCACGCCCCTCGCTGCGCACCTTCGCCGCCTGCTTCGAGCAGATTTCCTTGCTGATATCGGCAACCACCTCGCGGGTTTCGCCATACGGCACGATCTCCGCAAGCGAGGGCTTGCCCGTGCTCACCGTGGTAAAGGCCATCTGCAGGAGCCTGGCCGACTCGTCGGCACGCGCTGCAAGGCTGTCTTCGCCGAGCACGACCGAAACCACCCTGCGGCCGCCGCGGCTCGCCGAGGAGACCTGATTGAAGCCCGAGGCGCAAATGAACCCCGTCTTCATGCCGTCCGCCCCATCGAAGCGGCCTATCAGCATGTTGTAATTGGGATAGTCCTTCTTGCCGGTGGTGAAGCCTTCCAGCGCGAAATAGGACGCATATTGCGGGAATTCGCGCTTCAGCGTAAGCGCGAGCACCGCAAGGTCCCGGGCCGTCGTATATTGCCCTTTGCCCGGCAGGCCGTTGGGATTGATGAAATGCGACGAGGTCATGCCGATGCGGCGCGCCTCGGCATTCATCTTGTCGATGAAGGCCTGTTCGGATCCGCCGACCGTCTCGGCGATCGCAACGGCGACGTCGTTCGCCGACTTGATCAGCATCATCTTCAACGCGCTGTCGAGCGTCATCTTCTGGCCGGGCTTGTAGAACATCTTGCTCGGCGGCTCCGAAGCGGCGTTCTTCGTCATGACCACCGGGCTTTCCAACGTCAGCTGCCCCGCCTGGATGGCACGGAACGTGGTATAGGCCGTCATGAGCTTGGTCAGTGACGCCGGATACCATTTCTGGAAGATGTCCTGATGCTCGTAGACCTTGAGCGTATCCACGTCGATCACCAGCCGCGGATTGGCCGATGCAGGCAGCGCCGCAGCCAGGACGACCGCGCAAGCTCCCGCAAGCATGCCTATCCTGCCCAATCTGTCGCCCAACGGGAATCGTGCTATTGCCACAATCCAAACCTCGAAATTCCGGAGTTGCCTCGTATCGTCCCGCTATTTAGCCTATATGGCAAGGAGATGGCAAAGCCCATTCATCGGGCTGCCGCGCCAATCCACCGCCCGGACACTCCAGCGGCGAGACTCCAGCCGACGCTGAAGCGTCGGGACTCGCGTGTCGAACCGAAGTGAACGAACAGACGACAGGAACGAACAATGCCGATTCTAAACCGTGCCGCCGAGCTCAAGAACGAAGTGACCGAATGGCGGCGCCATCTGCACCAGAACCCGGAGCTCCTGTTCGCGGTGGAAAATACGGCAGCCTTCGTCGAAAAAAAACTGAGGGAATTCGGCGTTGACGAAATCGTGACCGGCCTCGGCCGGACCGGGGTCGTCGGCCTCATCCGCGGCAATCGCGGCCCGGGCCGCACCGTCGGGCTCAGGGCCGACATGGACGCCCTGCCGATCACCGAAGCAAGCGGCAGGTCCTGGTCCTCGACGGCCCCCGGCAAGATGCATGCCTGCGGCCATGACGGCCATACGGCCATGCTGCTCGGCGCGGCGAAGTATCTTGCCGAAACGCGTAACTTCGCCGGCAATGTCGCGGTGATCTTCCAGCCGGCGGAGGAAGGCGGCGGCGGCGGCAACGAGATGGTGAAGGACGGCATGATGGAGCGCTTCGCGATCGAAGAGGTCTACGGCATGCACAACATGCCGGGGATGCCGGTCGGCCACTTCGGCAGCCGCGCCGGCCCGATCATGGCCTCGACCGACGAGTTCACCATCACCGTCAAGGGCCGCGGCGGCCACGCCGCTCAGCCGCACAAGACGATCGACCCCATCGCCATCGGCGCCCAGATCGTCAGCGCGCTGCAGACGATCGCCTCGCGCACCGTCGATCCGCTTGCCTCCGTCGTCGTCTCCGTCACCAAGTTCAATGCCGGCTTCGCCCACAACGTCATCCCCGAACAGGCCGTACTCGCCGGCACCGTGCGCGCGCTGACGCCGGAAGTGCGCGACACCGGCGAAGCCCGGATCCGCCAGATCGCCGAGAACATCGCCGGTGCCTACGGCGCCACCGTCGACGTCTGGTACGGCCGCAACTATCCCGTGACCGTAAACCACGCCGCCGAGACCGGTCACGCGCTCGCCGTCGCCGCGACGGTCGCCGGCGAAGGCAACGTCAACGCAGCGCTCGACCCGATGATGGGCGGCGAGGACTTTTCCTACATGCTGCTGGCGCGGCCGGGCGCCTTCGTCTTCATCGGCAATGGCGATACGGCGGGACTGCATCACCCGGCTTACGACTTCAACGACGAAGCCATTCCGCACGGAATTTCCTACTGGGTGAAGCTCGCCGAAACACGGCTTGCCGCCTGAGGCACGGAAAGCGGGAGGCGACCATGCACCAGATCGACAAGACGGACCGGAGAATCCTCAATATCCTGCAGGCGGACGGGCGGATTACCAATCTGGAGCTGGCGGACCGGATCGGGCTTTCCCCGACGGCGACCAGCGAACGCCTGAGGCGGCTGCTGAAGGAAGGTTACGTCTCCGGCTTCGGTGCGCGTCTCGACCCCCACAAGCTCGGCTTCGGGCTGTTGGTCTTCATCGAAGTGATGCTCGACAAGACGACGCCGGAAGTCTTCGACCAGTTCGCGGCCGCCATAAAGCAGGCGCCCGCTGTGCTCGAATGCCACATGGTCGCGGGCGGCTTCGACTATCTCGTCAAGACCCGCTTCGAGGACATGGCCGCCTACCGCAACTTCCTCGGCCAGGTGCTTTGGACGCTCCCGGGCGTCAAGGAGACCCGGACCTATGCGGTGATGGAAGAGATCAAGAATGACGGGCCGCTGCCGCTGCTCTGAGTAGCGGCAGCGGCCCGCCAGAGCGGGATTAAGAAGTGTGCGGTTTCCGCCCGCATCCCGCGTCTCACCTATCGGAATCGATCACGCCTTGATCGATTCCATGTCGATCACGAAGCGGTAGCGCACGTCGCTTCTCACCACCCGCTCATAGGCCTCGTTGATCTGCTCCATGCGGATCGTCTCGATCTCCGAAACGATTCCGTGCGCGCCGCAGAAATCGAGCATTTCCTGCGTCTCCTTGATAGAACCGATCATGGAGCCGGAAATGCTGCGGCGTGCCGGCACCAGCGAGAAGGCATGGACCGGCACCGGATTCTCCGGAATGCCGACGAGCACCAGATCGCCATCGACCTTCAGGAGGTTGAGATAGGCGTTCCAGTCGATTTCGGCCGCGACCGTGCAGATGATAAGGTCGAAGCTGCCTGCGAGCTTTGTGAATGTCTCCGGATCCTTCGTCGCGAAGTAGTGATCCGCCCCGAGCTTAAGCCCGTCCTCTTTCTTCGAAAGCGTCTGGCTGAGCACCGTAACCTCCGCGCCCATCGCATGGGCGAGCTTCACGCCCATATGGCCGAGACCGCCCAAGCCGACGATCGCCACCTTCTTGCCGGGGCCGGCCTTCCAGTGACGCAGCGGCGAGTAGAGCGTGATGCCGGCGCAAAGCAGCGGTGCGGCAGCGTCGAGCGGAAGGTTGTCCGGGATGGAGAGTACATAGCCTTCCTTGACGACGATATGGTCGGAATAGCCGCCTTGGGTCGGTGTTCCATCTGCCTCGACGCCGTTGTAGGTCACCACCAGGCCCGGCAGATACTGCTCCAGATCGTGGTCGCGCTTGGCGCAGGTCGTGCAGGAGTCGACGAAGCAGCCGACCCCCACCCGATCGCCGATCTTGAACCTGGTGACCTTGGAGCCGACCGCCCTGACGATGCCGACGATTTCGTGGCCCGGCACCATGGGGAAGGTCGAATTGCCCCATTCGTCGCGCGCCTGGTGGATATCGGAATGGCAGACGCCGCAATATTTGATGTCGATCACCACGTCGTCGTCGCGCGGTTCGCGACGCTCGAAGGTGAAGGGTGCGAGCGGCTTCGACGCGTCCGTCGCCGCATATCCTCTTGCAATGGCCATGGGTCTGTCCTTCATGTCTGGGAGTGGCATGTCTGCGAGTGGCATGTCTGGGAGTGGCGCGCCCATCGGTCTATGGACCGCAGGCGGCAGGGCGGACTATGCTGCCTCACAAGGCCATTGCGTTAGTGCGATCCTGCAAGACTTTTGCACGATTCTGCGAGAATCGCCGAAGGCAGCTGGCGGAATAGCACCGACAACCTATCTGACCCCCTGTCTCCGCACGGATCTAAGCTATTGGAAAGTCCACCGAAGATGACAAAATCACAGCGCATGCCGCGTCAGGAAATGATCGACATCATTGCCCGGATCGCCGGAGAGGACGGCGATCATCCGACGATTATACCAGGGCTGAGCGTTCACCGGCATTCCGTTTCCGCGAAGCCGAATTGCGCCGCCTACAAGCCGAGCCTGGCGATCATTGTCCAAGGGGCGAAACGTGTCGTGCTCGGTGAGGAAACCCTCGTCTACGGCGCCTCGGACTACCTTTTGACCTCCATCGACCTGCCGGTTCTCTCTCAGATATCGCTCGCCTCGCCCGAGGAGCCCTATCTCAGCATGGCCTTCCAGATCGATACGACGAGGCTTCCGGCGCTCCTCGACGCAATCGGCCCGGAGGCTGCGAAAGCCCCGGGTTCGCCGCGCGGCATGACGGTCAGCAAGCTCACACCCGATCTTGAGGACACGGCGCTTCGGCTGCTGCGGCTCCTCGACAGACCGGATGATATCGCGGTGCTGCTGCCGCTGATCGAGCAGGAACTGCTTTATCGCCTGCTGCTCGGACCGCACGGCGCCAGGCTCCGCCAGATGGCGACCACGGAGAGCCAGCCGCACCAGATCGGCCGCGCGGTGTCCTGGCTGAAGGAACATTATTCCCGCCCCTTGCGCATCGACGACCTCGCAAGCCGCGTCAGCATGAGCGTCTCCTCGCTTCATCACCATTTCAAGGCGATCACGGCGATGAGCCCGCTGCAGTACCAGAAGCAACTGCGCCTGCAGGAGGCAAGGCGGCTGATGCTCGAGGAGCGTCTCGATGCCGGCGATGCCGGCCACAAGGTCGGCTATGAGAGCCAGTCCCAGTTCAGCCGCGAATATGCCCGCCATTTCGGCGAGCCGCCGATGCGCGATGTCGGCCGCGTCCGCCGAAGCCTCATCGGCCGTACGATCGGCGAGGTTGAGATGCTGAGCGAGGGTTAGAGCAGTTCCAGGAAAACTGTCGGACGGTTTTCCGTCCGGAAGAGCGTAGCTGCTCAGCTTCGTTCGATATCGCGGCGCAGCACGATCGAGGTTGTCAGATCCTCGACATTGTCGAGCTGCGCGACTTCGTTGCGCAGTTCGTTCAGCGCGTTGATCGAAGCGACCTTGACTTCCACGACGAGATCGAGCTGGCCGCTGACCGAGAAAACGCGTCTGACGGAGGAAAACCCGGCTAGCCGGTCGAGCACGCCGAGCGAGGGCGTCCGCTTCAGCGTCACCAGCAGGAAAGCCTCGATCTCCCCCTCCTCCAGCTGGCCGATGTCGGCGCGATAGCCGCGAATGACGCCGGCCTTCTCCAGCCGCGCGACACGCTCGGCCGTCGCACTGCGCGACAATCCGATACGCCCGGCAAGCGACTTCATGGGAATACGCGCCTCGCGGCTCAATATGCTGAGGATCGTTCGGTCTGTCGCGTCGATATCCTGCCTCCTGCGGCCGGCCAGAGGGACTGCCGGGCGGCTGTCGAGCGCCGCCGGCAAGATGACGGTTATTATAACCAAAGTGCCGGTGCAACCGGCGAAATGCCGGATGCACATGCCGAACGGGCGTGCAACTCTCGTGACAAGAGCGGGGGTCTCCATGAACGACATGCTGAAAACGACGCCGGATTTCACGATCGAGGAAGCGCAAGCCCTCCTCGCGCAGCACTTCGCCCTGGATGGGTCACTTCAGCCGCTGGACAGCGAGCGGGACCAAAACTTCAAGGTCAATACCGGTGATGGCCGCTGCTACATTCTGAAGATCGTCAACGGCGCCGAACCGGAAATCGAAAGCGACTTCCAGACAGCGCTGCTGAAGCACGCCGGCGAAAATGCAGGAGACCTGCCGGTTCCGCATTTGCAACCGACACTGTCCGGCGAGAACCTCGCGACGACCACGAGACGCGGGATCGTCCATCGATTGCGGCTGGTCACCTGGGTTCCGGGAACTCCGCTCGCACAGTCCGATCGGAGCGATGGAGCACTTCACTCCCTCGGCCGGATGCTCGGCCGTTTCGATGCCTCGCTTAAAGGCTTCATGCATGCGGGCGCCCTGCGCGATCTCGACTGGGACATCCGCAATGCCGGACGTTCTGCCGGACGGCTCGCATATGTGGCCGATCTCCAGGATCGTGCTCTTCTCCAGCGCTTTCTCGACCGCTTCGACGAGCGGGTCGCCCCGCGGCTCCCGATGCTGCGCTCCGCCGTCATCCACAACGACGCAAACGACTGGAACGTCCTCATCGATGAAGACGACCACGACCGCATTTCCGGCATCATCGACTTTGGCGACGCCCTCTACGCGCCCGTCATCGCCGAAGTCGCGATCGCCGCCGCCTATGCCGGCCTCGACCACCCCGATCCGATCGGCGCTGCGGCTGCGATCGCCAGCGGCTACCATGCCGAATACCCGCTCCTCGAAGAAGAAGTCGATCTCCTCTTCGACCTGATTGCCATGCGGCTGGTCACCTCGGTGACGATCTCCGCATCACGCCGGGCGCATACCGCCGACAACCCCTATCTCGCGATCAGCGAAAGGCCGGCCTGGGCGCTGTTGCGCAAACTCGATGCGATGAACCCGCGTTTCTCAACGGCGATCCTGAGAAAGGCCTGCGGTTTCGAGACAGTGGCCGGAGCCCGCGCGGTCGCCTCCTGGATCGTCGGAAATCGCAAGAGCCTCCTGCCGCTTCTCGATCGTCCAGCCGCGGCCTATCCGGCCGCTCTCGTCCCCTACGGCGATCCGGCGCATCCGATGACCGTCAGTTCGGCGGCCGGCCGGCCGCATGACGCGCAGTCGGTCTGGGAAGAGCAATGCCGCAGGGCCGGCGTCGAGCTCGGCATCGGCCCCTGGGGTGAGGCCCGCACCGTCTATTCGGGCGAGATGTTCATCTCCCGCATGGTCGAAGAGACGCGCCGCACGCGCCATCTGGGTCTTGACCTCTTCATGGCCGCGGGCACCAAGGTCCATACGCCGCTTGCAGCCACCGTCGCGAGCGTCGAGATCGAGAAGGATCCGCTCGGATACGGTTGCCTTATCGCTCTGCGCCATGAACCGGACGGCTGCCCGCCTTTCCTGACGCTATGGGGCCATCTTGCCCATGAGGCCGTCGGCCGGCTGAAGGCCGGCGACAGGCTGGAGGCCGGCGCGCTTGTCGGAGAAATGGGCGCTCCGGAAGAAAACGGCGGCTGGGCGCCGCATCTGCATCTGCAGATCTCCACCGACACAAGTCTCGCAGCGACGGACATCCTCGGCGTCGGCGAGGAGCGCTATCTCGACGTCTGGGCAGAACTCTTCCCCGACGCGAGCACATTTGCCGGCATCGCGCGGGAATTCTACGACCGGAGCGGCCGCCCCCACGAGGACATCATCAGGCAACGGAAAGAGCTGCTGCTGCCGAACCTGTCGATTTCCTACGAGAAACCGATCAAGTTCGTGCGTGGCGAAGGCGTGTGGCTGATCGACGATCGCGGCCGCGCCTATCTCGACTGCTTCAACAATGTCTGCCACATCGGCCACGCCCATCCGGCCGTGGTGGACGCATTGGCCCGGCAGGCAGGGACGCTCAACACCAACACGCGCTACCTGCACGACAACATCGTCGCCTATGCCGAGCGGATGACGGCCACGATGCCGAAGGAACTCGCCGTCGCCGCCTTCGCCAACAGCGGCTCCGAAGCCAACAGTCTCGCCCTGCGCCTGATGCGCGCGCACACGGGCAAAGAAAACGCCGTCGTGTTGGACTGGGCCTATCACGGTACGACGCAGGAGCTGATCGATCTCAGCGCATACAAGTTCCGCCGCAAGGGCGGAAAGGGCCAGAAGCCGCATGTTCACGTGGCGGCCGTTCCGGACAGTTACCACGCGCCGGCCGCCTGGCCGCCGGAGGAACACGGCAGGCGCTTCGCCGAAAACGTGGCCGAGCTGATCGCGGCGATGCGCGCCCGAGGCGAAGCGCCGGGCTTCTTCCTCGCCGAATCCATTCCGAGCGTCGCAGGCCAGGTGTTTCTGCCGGATGGCTACCTCAAGGAGGTCTACCGAATGATTCGGGAGGCCGGCGGCGTCTGCATCGCCGACGAGGTGCAGGTCGGCTTCGGCCGGGTCGGCAGCCATTGGTGGGCCTTCGAGACGCAAGGCGTCGTTCCTGATATCGTCACCATGGGCAAGCCGATCGGCAATGGTCATCCACTCGCCGCGGTCGTCACGACGCGTGAGATCGCGGCCTCGTTCGACAACGGCATGGAGTATTTCAACACCTTCGGCGGCAACCCGGTGTCCTGCGCCGTCGGTCTCGCCGTGCTCGACGTCATCGAAGGCGAGGACCTGCGCCGCAATGCGCTCGATATCGGCAATCATCTTCTCGCCGCCTTCCGGACCATGCAGGAGCGCTACGAGGTCATCGGCGACGTTCGCGGCCTCGGCCTGTTCCTCGGCATTGAGCTCGTCAGCGACCGCAGAACCAGGGCGCCGGCGACGGAGATCGCCCGGGCCGTCGCGAACGGAGCCCGCCAGCGCGGCGTGCTGATGGGCACTGAGGGCCCACATGACAACGTCCTGAAAATGCGGCCGCCGATGATCTTTTCGAAGTGCGACGCGGATCACCTGATCGCCGTGCTCGAGGAAACGTTCGAGGCCGTGCTGGCGCGAGCCGGATAATTACGAAGTAGAGGCATTACCGAAGAACCAGACCACTCCGGGCGCGACGCGCGTCCTGGAGCTCAATGATTGCGTCTTATAACGGAGGAGGACAGGACGATGAAAACCGGCATTTTGGCACTCTTTGCGACGGCGTTTCTTGCCGGCACGACGGCGCAGGCCGCAACCCTCGACGTCGTCAAGCAGCGCGGCGAGCTGCGTTGCGGCGTGAGCCAGGGCGTGCTCGGCTTCTCCGCCCCGGACGATAAGGGCGAGTGGTCCGGCTTCGACATCGATTTCTGCCGTGCGGTCGCGGCCGCCACCCTCGGCAGCCCGGAGAAGGTGAAATATGTGCCGCTTTCGACCAAGGAGCGCTTCACCGCGCTCCAGTCCGGCGAGGTCGACCTGCTTTCGCGCCAGACCACCTGGACGCTTTCGCGCGACACGGATCTGGGCATGAGCTTCGTCGGCGTGAACTATTATGACGGTCAGGCCTTCATGGTGCGCAACGATATCGGCGTGAAGAGCGTCAAGGAGCTCTCGGGCGCCTCCGTCTGCACGGAGACCGGCACCACGACCGAACAGAACATGGCGGATTATTTCAGCGCCAACAGCATCGAGTATCAGGTGATCGCCTTCGAAAAGGCGGACCAGACGATCCAGGCCTTCAATTCCGGCCGCTGCGACGTCTATTCCACCGATGCCTCCGCGCTCTATTCGCAGCGGCTGACGCTCAATGATCCTGACCGCTTCGTCGTCCTGCCGGAGGTCATTTCCAAGGAGCCACTCGGCCCCGCCGTCCGCCAGGGCGACGATCAATGGTTCAAGGTCGTTCGCTGGACGCTCTTCGCGATGATCGAGGCAGAGGAGCTGGGCATCACCCGGGACAATGCCGCTTCGCGCCTCGAAAGCGGAACCGCCGCACAAAAGCGCTTCCTCGGCATCGACAACGAAGCCGGAAAGGCGCTCGGGCTCGATCCGAAATGGGCCTACCAGACGGTGGCTGCGGTCGGCAATTACGGTGAGATCTTCGAGCGTCACCTCGGCAAGGAGAGCGCGCTCAGGATCGATCGCGGCCTCAACAGGCTCTGGAACCACGGCGGCCTGATCTACGCGCCGCCGGTCCGCTGACCTACTGCATGTTTCCTTCGATCGCAGCCGATTGAAGGACAACGACATGCAGCGGATCAAAGCAGGCGCCGCAGGGAATTCCGGCGGCGCCTTTCTCCTACCATCCCTCTTCGAGCACCCTGGCCAGCATATCGGCGAAGAAGTCGGCGCTCTCCCGGGCGAGGCAAAGCGGCGGTTTGATCTTCAGGACGTTCAGATGGTCTCCGGTCGGCTGCATGACGATGCCGAGATCGAGAAGGCGGTCGCAGATCGCCGCGGTTTCCTCGGTGGCCGGTTCGAGCGTTTCGCGGTCGCGGACGAATTCGACGCCCAGGTAAAGCCCCATGCCGTGAACGGCCCCGACGAGAGGAAACCGGTCCCCGAGCGCCTCGAGCCGACTCTTGAGATGGGTGCCCACCACGCGGGCATTTTCCTGCAGGGCGTCGTCGTGAAGAATGTCGAGGACGGTCAACCCGACGACGGAACTCACGGGGCTGCCGCCGGCGGAAGAGAAGAAATAGCCTTCCTTCTCCAGCGCATCGGCAATCTCCCGCCGCGTGATGACCGCGCCCAGCGGATGGCCGTTGCCCATGCCCTTGGCGACGGTGATGATATCGGGCACGACGCCCTGTTGCTCGAAACCCCAGAAATGATGACCGAGCCGCCCGTAGCCGACCTGCACCTCGTCGGCGATGCAGACGCCGCTCCTCTCCCGGACCATGGCATAGACCGCTTCCAGATAGCCGGAAGGCAACGGAATGCCGCCGGCATTGCCGTAGACCGGTTCTGAGATGAAGCCGGCGAGCTTCCCGCCTTTCTCGTCCAATTCCGCGAGCTTTCGAGACACGGCGTCGACATAGTCGCCCGTCGAACCCTCCCCGCGGAACGGGCCTCGATAGGTGTTCGGCGAGACGACGGGATGGACCCAGTCCGGACGCGTCGTCAGCGCCTGCGGATTGTCAGCGATCGAGGTGGAAACCGCGTCGCTCGCGACCGTCCAGCCGTGATAGGCCTCCAGCAGCGAGATCATGTTGCGCGCTCCGGAATTGGCCCAGGCGAGCCGGATGGCGAGATCGTTCGCCTCGGATCCGCTGTTGACGAGAAAAACAGTGTCGAGACCTTCCGGCGCGAGCGCCGCAAGCCGCTCGGAAAACTCCGTCACGGCAGCATAGTGGAACCGCGAATTGGTGTTGAGCAGCGACCATTGCCGCCCGACCGCAGCCGACAGGCGCGGATGCCCGTGGCCGACGAGCGTGACGTTGTTGACCATATCGAGGTAAGCGCGCCCTTCGACGTCGAAGAGATGCTCCTTCCAGCCGCGCTCGATCTGCGGCGGCGTGCGGTAATAGTTCTTCTGCGGCCGGGCATAGTGCCGGCGGCGGCGCTCGAGGAGCCCGGCCGCGTCCGGCAAGGCCGCGTCGCAATCGAAGCCCAGGATCGGTGCGGGCGACGGGCACAGCCGGCGCCATGCCTCCGCCTGATGCGACGCAGCGAAGGCGGGCGGGTCCACCTCCGGCGTCGTGCAAAGCTGGACGCGCATGAACCCCAGGGCCGACGGATCGCCGGGGACCACGCCGATCCGTGCGCCCGCCTCGAACGCGTCTTCGGCGAGGTCGGCTGCCTCCACGCCGTAAAGATGGAGATGGAGACCTTCGCCCGAGAAGATCAGCTTGCCGCCGCGCTGGTGGAGCCGGCCGGCAAAAGGCGCGTGCACGGCAGTCTGCCCATGCAGGCATAAATCCACGTGCAGGGCGAATGTCCGGGGGGCGCTTGCCTGCAGGAGCCTGGTTTCCGTCAGCCGGTACTCGCCATAGCGCGTGGCCGCGGCACCGGCCGCGCGCGCCGCCGATTGCAGGAGCAGGGCTTCGGTGTCCTCGTAATGCCAGCGATCGGCAGGAAGGTGCGGGCCGAGCGAGGAAAGATCGACGATGCCTATTTCCGAAGGGTCGAGCTCGGGCAGCAGCCGACCGCCCATCTCGGGCGGAGAAAGCTGCGGAGCCCTCTCCACGGCCTCTCCGATCGCATGCTCCATGAGTTCGAGAGGCACGGAAACGGCAACGTCGAAGATTTCCCGCTCATGCGCGGCATTGCCTTCGACATAGGCATTTTCCGGATCGACCTCGAGCTGCTGCGCCGTGCTCGCCACGAGAACGCAGGCACGCGCGACGATCAACGGCCAGAGCGCCTTCAATTCGGCATCCGTCAAAGGGCAGACGGCATGGAACGCCTTCACCGCCGGCAGGATATGGAAGGGGTCTCCGTCCGAGTGATGCAGCAGCGATGCGCAGGTAACGGCAAGATCGGCGACCACCCATCCTTTCAGCACGTCGCCGAAATCGATGACACCGTCGGGGATGAGACGCCCGCTCCTGTTCGCGCGGCTCACGACATTGTCGTCGGTGACGTCCTGATGGATCGCCTGCAGGCGCAGCTCCGGCATCAGCGGCTGAACCCTGCGCATGGCGCCGACCATCGCCTCGGCAATGCGCTGGCGCAGATCGATGTCGCTCATGGCCGAAAGCAGGTGAAGCGCGACCGGCCCCGCCCTTCTGAGGTCCCATTGCAGCTCCCGCTCGAGCCCCGGGTGATCGAAATCCCTGAGTGCGACGGCCAACCGACCTGCAAGGTCGCCAAGTGCCGCCACGGTTTCCACGGCCAGGTGCCTGCGGCGCGTCAGAGGCGTGCCGTCGAGATAGGTGAGCAACCGGAACTGATAGGTTTCCTCGCGAACGGATGCGGCAACGATTTCCTCGCCGCTCAAAGCGGACATCACTTCGGGCACTTTGGGAGCATCGGGCCTGGTGGCGACATGCCGCAAAGCGGCATTCTGGGCTTCGATCTCGGCCCGCGCATATTCGGCACGCGCGATCTTGAGGACGAAACGTCCCTCGCTTGTGTCGACGCGGTAGTTGCGGTCCTGCTGGCTGCCGAGTTCCGTAAGATCGCCGGAAAGGCCGTAATGTTGAGCCAGGATCGCCTGCGCCTCTTCGATCGACACGTCCGGTCTCGCAAGCTGCGTGCGGCGCTTCAGCAATTCGTCTTCCATCATTTCCTTCCCGTCTCTGCGAAGGTGTCCTTCTTACTGCGAAACACCTTCAAGACGATAGCGCGTACCCGGATAGGTGAGCCACGCGACCGTCACATTCGCAGCTTCCGACCAGGTCCGTCGACGGATCATCAGGCACGGTTCGCCGCGGCCGATCGAAAGGAGCTTGCATTCCCACGGCTTCGGCAGAACGGCTTCGACGATCTGCTCCGTCCGCGTGATCGGCGCCACCAACGTCAGATAGACGTTCGGGGTCATGCTGGTGAAATCCTGTTCCAGGTAATTGGGGCAGATTGCAGGATTGACGAAACGGTCCTCGATCTGGATCGGAACGTCGTCCTCCGCGTGGACGATGATCGAGTGAAAGACCCGCGCGTTCGTCGCAAGCCCGAGCGCCTCTGCGACCCCGGTGCTTGCCTGCTCCTCCTCGAGGAGCGTGATCCGCGAGGTATGCCTGTGGCCGCGCTCGCGAATCTCGTCGGCGATATTGCGCACCTCGAGAAGGGCCGTGCTGCCCTTGTGGGCAGCCACGAAGGACCCCACCCCCTGGACCCGCGTGATCGCACCCTCGCTCGCCAGTTCGCGAAGTGCGCGATTGGCGGTCATCCGGCTGACTCCGAGATCGGCGACGATATCGTTTTCGGACGGTATGCGATGGTGCGGCGGCCAATCGCCGCTTTCAATGCGGCTGCGGATGAACTGCTTGACCGCTTCATAGCGCGGTACCGGCCCGTCGTCGAAAACCGCCCTGTCGCTCTTACGACCCGATACCGCCATGCGATGCTCCGTTGCGGCCGGGCGCCGCCGGCCCGGCAAATCAGCGATTGTTTTCCTTTATTTCCAGCTTGCGCGCCACAAGAAAATATCTATAGTTCCATATACAACCACGCACAGGAACGGCGCTCATGACAGCTTTGTCCGCCCATCGACTGTTTGCCGAACAGGCGCTGCTGCCGACCGGTTGGTCCAAGGACGTCGCGATCTCCGTCGACCCCGCGGGACGCATTCTCGCGGTGGAAGCAGGGCAATCGAAGGCACCCGGCGACGAGCATCTGTCCGGACCCGTCGTGCCGGCGATGGCGAACCTGCATTCCCACGCCTTCCAGCGTGCGATGGCCGGCCTTGCGGAAGTGGCCGGAACAGGCGACGACAGCTTCTGGACCTGGCGCGAGGAGATGTATCGCACCGTCGGTCTGGTCGACCCGGACGATCTCGAGGCAATCGCCGCCAAGCTTTATGTGGAAATGCTGAAAGGCGGCTTCGGCCGTGTCGTCGAATTCCACTACCTTCACCATCACCTCGACGGCACGCCATACGCGGACCCGGCGGAAATGTCGCTGCGGATACTAAGGGCCGCGCAGACGAGCGGTATCGCCCTCACCCATCTGCCGGTCTTCTACGCCCATGCCAATTTCGGCGGAGCCGCGCCGAGCGCGGGGCAACGTCCCTTCCTCAATGATCCGGACCGCTTTCTCACGCTGCTCGATCGTCTCTCGCCCGCTTGCAATGCGACAGGCGCGAGGCTTGGCTATGCGATCCATTCGCTGCGGGCGGCGACGCCGGAGGAAATGCGCGCGATCCTGGAATCATCTCCCCTCACCGGCCCCATCCACATCCATGTCGCCGAGCAGCCCCGCGAAGTGGAGGATTGCCTGGCCTGGAGCGGCCGGCGCCCGGTCGAATGGCTTCTCGACAACATGCCGGTGGACGAGCGCTGGTGCGCGATCCACGCGACGCACATGACGCCCGACGAGACGAACCGGCTCGCCCGGTCGGGAGCGGTCGCCGGCCTTTGCCCCGCGACCGAGGCCAATCTCGGCGACGGAATTTTTCCCGCGGTCGATTTTCTTGCGGCAGGCGGACGTTTCGGGGTCGGAACCGACAGCCATGTCGCGACGAGCGTCGCGGAAGAGCTTCGGCTCCTCGAATACGGGCAGCGCCTGCGCGACCGCAGGCGCAACCGGCTCGCCGCGCCCGGCGCCTCCGTCGGCAGGACAATCTTCGATGCGGCGCTTGCGGGCGGCGCCCAAGCGGCCGGACATGCCGCCGGAATGGAAGAGCCGGGCATCCGCGTCGGCGCGATGGCCGACCTCGTCGTTCTCGACGGATCCGATCCCTATATCGCCGCGGCAAGCGGCAACCAGATTCTCGACCGCTGGCTGTTCGCACTCGGCGGGGATACGGTTCGCGACGTCATGATCGCTGGCGAATGGAAGATCCGCGACGGACGGCATGACCGGGAGGAAGACATCGATCGCGCCTTCGCGTGCGTTCTGAACAAGCTCAAATAGCAATCGAATCGCGATTAAAAAAAGGGGGAATGCGCATGTCGATCAGCACAATGAGACTCACCTTCGCTGCCGCCGGCCTGATGCTGGCGGCTTCCGCCAGCGGCGCCAATGCTTCCTATTGCGGCGACGGCAAGATCGTGACCTTCGCCGGCATCGACTGGGAAAGCGGCGCCTTCATCACCGAGGTCATGAAGACGATCCTTGCCAAGGGATACGACTGCCAGGTCGACTCGATCCCCGGCAATTCCGTGACTCTCGAACAGGCAACCGCCAACAACGACGTGCAGATTTTCGCCGAGGAATGGCTCGGCCGTTCGGACGTCTGGAACAAGGCGGTCGAAGAAAAGAAGGTGGTGGCCGTCGGCAAGACCTTCGTAGGTGCCAGCGAAGGCTGGTTCGTGCCTGACTATGTCGTCCACGGCGATCCCGCTCGCAATATCGAAGCCAAGGCGCCGGATCTGAAAAGCGTATCACAGCTTACCGATCCGAAGATCGCCGAGATTTTCGCCGATCCGGAGGAGCCATCCAAAGGCCGGTTCCTCAACTGCCCCTCCGGTTGGACCTGCGAGGGCGTGAGCACCGCCAAGCTCGAGGCCTACAAGCTCGATGAGGCCTATGTGAACTTCCGGCCGGGGACGGGAACGGCGCTGGATGCGGCGATCACCTCCGCCTATCTCCAGGGTGAGCCTATCCTCTTCTATTACTGGTCGCCTACCGCGATCATGGGGAAATTCAAGCTGATCCAGCTCGAAGAGCCGGCCTATAACGAAGCCTGCTGGAAAGAACTGAGCAGCGCCAACGGCAAACGTGACGAAGGCTGCGCCTTCCCTTCCGTCGACGTGGCCTATGGCGTGAACAGCACCTTCGCTTCGGAAGCGCCGGAAATCGTCGAGATTCTGGAAAAGGCAACATTCCCGCTCGAGGAGGTCAACGCCAGCCTCGCCTATATGGCCGACAACAAGGTCGACGCCACGGCGGCTGCCGCCGAATTCCTGAAAACCAAGGGCGACGTCTGGAGCCAGTGGGTCTCGGAAGAGGCGCGCGGCAAGATCGAAGCCGGTCTCAAGTAAAGCGGCCTTCCGGGCCGGCAATCGCCAGCGCCCCGCCACCAGGCGGGGCGCGTCGCGATGGTAGGGAAAGGGCTGCTTCCCCGGGCCAGGAGGGTCTTGGCTTCGCGCCGCCGCCCTGAACAAGGAACGATATCCGATGTTTCCGGACTCTCTCAATCTCTCGATCCGCGCGCCGGTGAACGATTTCATCCAGGCGCTCGTCACCAATTACGGCTGGGTTTTCAAGGCGATCAGCGCCGTCATCCTGAAGGCCGTTCTGTTCATTGAATGGATCCTGCGCGGCCTGCCCTGGTGGCTCGTCGTTCTCGCCTTCATGGCGCTTGCCTGGCGGAGTTCGCGGCGCTGGTCGCTGACGCTGGCGGTGGGCGCGTTGCTGGTTGCCGTCGGCGTCCTCGGACTCTGGGACCTGACGATGCAGACGCTCGCGCTGATGCTGATGGCGACCATCGTCTCGGTAGTGATCGGCGTGCCCATGGGGATTCTCGTAGCGAAGAGCCGCGCCGTCCGCAACATCACTCTCCCGGTGCTCGATGTCATGCAGACCATGCCGAGCTTCGTCTATCTCATCCCGGCGCTGATGCTCTTCGGGCTCGGCAAGGTGCCCGCTATCCTCGCGACCATCATCTACGCCGTCCCGCCGCTGATCCGGCTCACCGATCTCGGCATCCGCCAGGTCGACGCGGAAGTCGTCGAAGCTGCGACGGCGTTCGGCGGCAGTCCGCGACAGATCCTCTTCGGCGTCGAACTGCCCCTTGCGACGCCGACGATCATGGCCGGCCTCAACCAGACGATCATGATGGCGCTGTCGATGGTCGTCGTCGCCTCGATGATCGGCGCGCGCGGCCTCGGCGAACAGGTGCTGAACGGTATTCAGACGCTCGACGTCGGCAAGGGCCTCGAGGCCGGCATCGGCATCGTCATTCTCGCGATCGTGCTCGACCGCATCACGCAAGGCTTCGGCAAGCCCCGGACGGAGGACGCCCGCAATGGCTGATATAGAGATCCGGAACGTCTACAAGATCTTCGGGCATGACGCCAAGAAGGCGCTTGCCATGCTCAAGGACGGCCTCGATAAGGCCGATATCCTGGCGAGGTCCGGCTGCAGCGTGGGCCTCAACGATGTCAGCCTGAAGATCGGCGCCGGAAAGATCTTCGTGATCATGGGGCTTTCCGGATCGGGCAAGTCGACGCTGGTGCGCCACCTCAACCGGCTGATCGAACCGACGAGCGGCGAGGTCCTTTTCGACGGCGACAACATCCTCGACCTGGGTGCGAAGGCGCTGCGTGCCTTTCGCATGCGGCGCGTCAGCATGGTCTTTCAGAGCTTTGCCCTGATGCCGCACCGGACCGTGCTCCAGAATGTCGTCTACGGCCAGCGCGTGCGCGGCGTGTCGAAGGACGATGCCCGCGAAATCGGCATGAAATGGATCGAAACGGTCGGCCTGTCCGGCTACGACGCGAAATTTCCCCATCAGCTCTCGGGCGGCATGAAGCAGCGCGTCGGCCTTGCACGAGCGCTCGCCGCCGACACCGATGTGATCCTGATGGATGAGGCTTTCAGTGCCCTCGACCCGCTGATCCGCGGCGACATGCAGGACCAATTGCTGCAACTCCAGCAGAACCTTGCAAAGACCATCGTCTTCATCACCCATGATCTCGACGAGGCCCTGCGCATCGGGTCGGAGATCGCAATCCTGAAGGACGGTCAGGTCGTTCAGGTCGGCACACCGGGCGACATCCTCGACAACCCTGCCAACGACTATGTTGCCCGGTTCGTCCAGCGCCGGCACGAAAGGCCGCAGACCCATGGGTGAGATGATTTCGATCAATGGGCCGCTTACCTGGCGCGAGATCGCTTCGATCGCCGAGGGCGCCCGCCTCGACCTGTCGGAGCCCGCGCGCCGGCGGATCGCCCATGCCCGCCAGATCGTCGACGCATTGGTGGACCGCGGCATCCGTGGCTACGGCATCAATACCGGCGTCGGCGCCCTTTGCGATGTCGTCATCAGCCGTGAGAACCAGCAGGCGCTTTCGCGCAACATCATCCTGAGCCACGCTTGCGGCGTCGGAGATCCGCTGGGTCGAGTGGAAGCACGGGCCGTCATGGCAGCACAGATAGCCAACTTCGCCCACGGCTATTCCGGCGTGCGGATCGAGACGATCGAAACACTCTTGGCGCTGCTCAACGCCGACATCATCCCTCTCATTCCGTCGCGTGGTTCGGTTGGATATCTGACCCACGCCGCCGCGATCGGCCTCGTGCTGATCGGTCACGGCTCGGCGATGCAGGGGACTGAAAGACTGAGCGGCGGCGATGCCCTCGCCCGTCTGGGGCTTGCGCCGTTGCGGCTCGAAGCGAAAGAAGGTCTCAGCCTCGTCAACGGGACACCATGCGCCACCGGTCTGGCGGCGCTGGCGCTCGCACGCACGGAAAGGCTCTTCGCCTGGGCGGATGCAGCCGCGGCGATGACTTACGAAAACCTCGGCAGCCAGGCCAATGCCTTTGCCGAATTGCCCTTGGCTCTGCGCCGATCCCCTGGCCTGAACGCCGTGGGTGAAAGCCTGCGCGACTGGCTGGCGGATAGCCCGATGCTCGCAGGTACGGCCGGCACCCGCACCCAGGATCCGCTGAGTCTCAGGGCCGTGCCGCAGGTGCATGGCGCCGCCCGCGACGCCTTCGGGCAGGTAGCCGAAAGCGTCGATCGCGAACTTGCAAGCGTTACCGACAACCCGGCCGTTGCCGGTGCGCCGGAGGCACCCGAGGTGCATTCGCAGGCCCATGCCGTCGGTGCCGCGCTCGGCCTCGCAATGGACAGCCTCGCCGTCGCGGTGGCGGAGGTCGCAGCAATTTCCGAGCGCCGCATCGACCGGCTGGTGAACCCTCTGGTGAGCGGTTTGCCTGCCTTCCTCGCCGGCGACAGCGGCGTGTGCTCGGGGTTCATGATCGCGCAGTACACGGCTGCCGCGCTCGTGGCGGAGAACCGGCGGCTCGCAGCGCCGGCCAGCCTCGACGGCGGCATCACCTCCGCGCTTCAGGAAGACATGCTCACCCACGCGACACCGGCGGCCTGGAAAGCGCTCTCGATCGTCGACAATCTCGAGCGGATTCTGGCGATCGAACTGCTTGCGGCCGCTCAGGCCTATGAGCTGCAGCCGCAGGGACCGGGCAAGGCGCAACGCACTGCTGCCCTTTACGGGCGCATACGCTCGGCGATTCCAGCCTATCGCGACGATCGCCCGATGAACGAAGACTTCGACCGGATGCGGCTGTTGATGCGAGCCGCGCCGGCGAAGGCCAGCCTGTAACCCCGCTCTGAACGGGAAGGGAGGAGACGACATGACGCACATCACCACCGAGGCAGGGGGCTCGCGCGGCGGCGCAGCCTTGCGGCTCATTCTTTTCAGCCTCATCGGCATATTTCTGTTCTTCGTGCCGGTCGAAATCGCCGGCAAGTCGACGATCCTGCTCGACCATGCGGCAACGGCCATATCGACCCATGCACGGCCGGTGGCGATCGGCTTCGTATTGCTGCTGATGGCGTACGGAGCCTTCGAACCCATCGTGAAGGGGACCTGGCGCAAGACGACGACCGATGCCGTCTTTTCGGTCCTGCGCGTCCTCGGACTTGTCCTTGCCGGCCTTTATCTCGCCGGCATAGGGCCTGCGATCTTCTTCGCGCCCGACATGCTGCCCTTCCTCTTCGACAAGCTGGTGCTGTCGGTCGGGCTGATCGTACCCATCGGCGCTTTGGCACTCGCCTTTCTGATCGGCTACGGCCTTCTCGAATTCACCGGCGTGCTCGTCCAGCCCGTGATGCGGCCGATCTGGCGTACGCCGGGCTGGTCCGCCATCGACGCCGTCGCTTCCTTCGTCGGCAGCTACTCCCTTGCGCTCCTCATCACCGACCGCGTGTTCCGCGAAGGCAAGTACACGGTGCGCGAAGCGGCGATCATCGCGACAGGCTTTTCCACCGTGTCCGCCACGTTCATGATCATCGTGGCGAAGACGCTGGGACTCATGGATATCTGGAATTTCTACTTCTGGACGACGCTCGTCGTCACGTTCATCGTTTCTGCGATCACCGCCCGGATCTGGCCGCTTTCCAGACTTGCGCACGAGGGCGATCGGGACCAGCCGTTGCCCCCGGGGCGCAGCCGCCTGAGCGTCGCCGTGGAGACCGGCCTTGAGCAGGCGGCAATCGCCAAGAGCCTGCCGACGCTGCTGCGCGAAAGCTTCTTCGACGGACTGCGCATGGCGGCGATGATCCTGCCAAGCATCATGGCAGTCGGGCTCATCGGGCTTCTCGCCGCCAAGTTCACGCCGATCTTCGACATTCTCGGCCTGACGCTCTACCCCTTCACCTGGCTCGCGCAGTTCGGCCAGCCGATGCAGGCGGCAAAGGCGCTCGCTTCCGGTCTCGCCGAGATGTTCCTGCCCGCTATCCTGCTCAAGGAGGCCGTGCCCGAGGTGAAGTTCCTGGCCGCGGTGGTATCGGTCAGCCAGGTTCTGTTCCTGTCTGCCTCGGTCCCTTGCATGCTGGCGACCTCGATCCCGCTCAGCTTTCGCGATCTTCTCGTGATCTGGTATATTCGCGTCGTATTGAGCATACTGGTGACGGCGCCGATCATTTGGATCGGAACGTCGATGGGATGGCTCGGCTGACGATGATGCGAATTCTGCGCTCGAGCGAGTACAGGCATATGCCGTGGAAGAACGGCGGCGGAGAGACGGTGGAAATCGCCGTCTCTCCGGACCGTGCCACCATTGCCGATTTCGACTGGCGCATAAGCATGGCGACCGTCGCCACCAATGGCGCCTTCTCGATCTTTCCTGGGATCGACCGCACGCTGTCGATCCTGGAGGGTAGCGGGATGACGCTCGCGATCGAGGGCCGGCAACCGAAACTGCTGACCGCCTCGGATGCCCCCCTCACCTTTCCTGCCGATCTGCCGACATCCGCGACCCTCGCGGATGGCCCGGTCACCGATCTCAATGTGATGACACGCCGCCAGGCATTGAAACACCGCGTGCGCAGGATTCATGTCGAGGGCTCGCAGCCGGTGGCTACGAGCGCCCGCGATCTCGTTCTCTTCTGTCATCGCGGCAGCGTTGCGCTCGTGACCGAAGGCGTTTCCGCAACCCTGCACGGGCTCGACGCGGCGGTTCTCGTCCAGCCGGCCACGCTCACGCTCTCGGCCGACATCGCATCGGAAGTTTTCCTGATCGAGATCGGCCCGGCCTGAACGCCGCGCCATCATCCGTTTTTGTCTCGTCCGGAAACAGCGAGGCACGCCGTTTCAGCGCATGCCGAAGAGCAGGAGAATGCCGCCGACAACCATGAGCACGACGCCCAGCCAGTTGCGCAGCGGGCTCAGAAAGCGCAGCCCTTGCCCGCGCGGCTCAAGCGTCTGCTTGGAATTGCCTTGCGGCGGCTGGCTCAGCCGCCGCCGCCCGAGCGCCTCCCATGCCATGTAGAGAAGCCCGCTGATAAAAAGAACTGCACCGGTGAGAGTTGCCCACACGTGCGCCTCCTGCGGCTGCTGCTGCGTGTATCGCTGTTTCGACGGAACAGCGAACGATTAGACGGCGATGGAAACGCGGAGATGTCAGCGCATGCGCGTCTGAGGACGCACGATGTTCATCTGAAGCTCGTGGCTGGATGCAAATCGCCCGAGAACCCTGATCAGGCGGCGTTCCTCGGCCTTGTGGATGCCGGTGCGCCTGCAATACTCCGCCACATCCCAGACATGCCTGGCCTGGGATTTGTCGAGCTTTCCAATTTCTGCGTGTTTCATCCTGCGCCTCCCAACTGCGTTGGTACTAACGCCGGACGGGCACAAATGGTTCCGCGTCGCGTCAAGTCCGGCGGACGCTCCCGGGGCCGGAACCTTTGCGCGCGGCTGCGGTTTCGACCATGACCGACCGGAGGTGATGTCATGACCCGAACCTGGGAGCGACTGGCGCTGATCGGCGCCGCCGTCATCATAATCGCCAGTGCGATTTTCTACGTCTATGTCGACCGCTTCCCCTCGACCAATTCCACCAGGATCGAGGACACCAAGGTCAATGCCGACGGCATCGAAACCATCGACGAAAATCCGCCGAGCGCCACGGGCGACAAGGATAATCCTTCGTGAGCCCTTCCCCTCGGGCGGGCTCGAATGGCACGCGCTCGCGAGGCCCAAACGGACCGGCTTGGACAAGGGGCATAGGGCGAACAGGCCGGAGCCGGCTCAAGGGCCTCAAGGGCCTCCTGCCATCGACCCTACGACCACCATTACCACCGCGTCGACGTCGATCTCTCCGTTGACCGCGAGCTTGTCTCCCGCCTGGCGGACCTGGAGCTTCGAAGGGTTTTCTGCCGCCTGCCGCTGAAGTTCTTCGATAACGGCATTGATGGCCTTCGCCTCCAGATTGCCTTCGTTCAGATGGCTGGTACCCATTTCCAGAAGACCCCTTCCTTTCGCTCGGGATAATACTTGAATTCGCACTCGAATCGCCGCCCGTATGCGGCTGCCTCGGTTAAAGTCGTTTCCGAGGGCGGGTTCATTCCCGTTCCCGGGGCGAACCAGTCCTCCAGGAGATCGTCGGGGATATAGGCCCCGATTCTCAAGGAAGACTGGTCAATGCGGAATCCATCTCTTTCGGCGCCGGCATGCGATCCTCCTGACCGACCCGGAGCGGAATGAGGAAAAGTGTGTGCGATTTTCCGCCCGCATCCCGCTCCAACTTCTTGGAATCGATCACGGTTGTGTTTTTGGGTCAGCCAGACCTAAAAACATCGTGATCTGGAGCATTTCCGCTCCGCCAATGCTCTAACCTTTCGTTGCCGCAACTCCGGGCGAAAAACGCCTGCGCACTTTCCCCGAATTGCTCGAACAAAGCCGGAGCCGGGAAGTTCCGTCGCGGCTCATACATACAGACAATGCAGCCGCGTTGCCCGAGCGCCCGTTTGTTGCAGCGTGCTGAACGACGCCGTGCGTCCGGAAACGCGCGGCACCGTATGACAGCGGCCGTTCGGCTATACTAGCAGAAGAGGCTCAACCTATGCGAGGACATCCCGGCCGATTTGCGAAATAGACGGTCGTAAGCCGACCGCGGCGGCCGACACCGTCGACCGCAACCTCGCGGCGCGTGATCGACCGGATATCCGGATCGCGGATTCCAAGCCGATAGGCGCGACGGATGGCCTGACGCTCGCTACAGCCGCGAGACGGACGATAATCATAGTCGTCATCGTCGTATCTGCGATCACGCAGCTGCGGACCGTCCGGACCGATATACAGGTCGAATGACTGGGCTGACGAAGCAGAAGGTACAGCAGCCGCCGCGCCGCCCAAAATCAACCCGGCCGCGAAAAGCCTGCCGATGTTCATGACTTCTCCTCCATGCTCTCATTTGAGAGTTTGCTTAAACTCATATCTGAACGGCAGGGGAGCGGATTGGTTCCGCCCTTGAATGGCATTTGGCATGCGGTGGACTGGGAGAGGGTGCTAATGCGGACGCCCAAGACGTCGCGCGATTGCGAGGCGCGGGCATATCGGAGAGGAAACCAGAACCCTCGAGTGATTGAGCGGCAGCAGCTTCGGCCGATGTGATGGCGATGTTCGGCGCCAATGTCGATTTTGTGAGCGACAACCGCATCATATTCGACATCTCAGGCAACAAATATCGCCTTATCGTCCACGTCGCATATCCGTTCAAAAGAGTGCTGATCAAGTTTGTTGGCACTCATAAAGAGTACGACGACATAGACCGGGAGACAGTGAATGGATAACATTCGCGCCATCAGGAACGATGATGACCTTGCATGGGCTATTGCAGAGGTCTCAAAGTATTTTGACAACGAGCCGGAAATCGGGACCGAGGAAGCAGACCGCTTCGATATTCTCTCGACCCTCATTGAGGCTTACGAGAATGAGCACTATGCCATTGAGGCACCAGAGCCAGTCGATCTGATAAAGGCCCACATGGAGATGTTCGGTCGTACACAGACCGATCTCGCTGAGCTTTTTGGTTCCCGTTCGCGTGCCTCTGAGGTTTTGAATAAGAGGCGTGCTCTCACTGTCGATATGATCCGCAAGCTTCACAGGGAATGGGGGATTCCCTCAGATTGCCTCGTTGAGCCATACCATCTCGTCGAACGCGAACGGGTCATCGACTCCGAATTATCGGTGATAAAGATGGTAGCGGAGGAGGGATTCGAACCCCCGACACAAGGATTATGATTCCTCTGCTCTAACCTACTGAGCTACTCCGCCGCCGGTGCCGTGAAGCTTCTGAGCGAAGCCCGTCTTGGCTGGTCGGGCGGCTTATAAGGCGCTGTTCCGGCTAGTGTCAAGCAATGTCTTCGGGAAAAAGCGATGTTTTCCCGCCACGCCGGAATCCCCCGCTTTACGCTGCCGCCGGCGCCGGCAAAAGCGCCTTCAGCGCCGCTTCCGCGGCCGGCTCGCGCTCGGACCTGCGGATGAAGCCGCCGCCATAGACGCGCGCATCCTCGCCCGTGCCGGAATAGAGCGCGCAGGCCTGGCCGGGCGCGACACCCGCCTCGCCTTCGACGAGCTCGACATAGAGCCCTTCGGCATCGCTCTTGAGCACCGCCGGGGCGGGGCGGCGGGTGGAGCGCACCTTGGCAAAGCATTCGAAGCCCTGCCCGGCTGCCGCCTCCAGTTCCTCGTCACCCAGCCAGTTGACGTCGCGCAGGTAGACGCGGCGCGTCTCCAGAGCCTCCTTCGGGCCGACGATCACGCGGCGCGAGCGGGCGTCGAGATAGACGACATAGAGCGGCTCGCCGGTCGCGACACCGATGCCGCGGCGCTGACCGATCGTGTAATGCAGGATGCCCTCGTGCGCGCCCAGCACGCGACCGTCGAGATGGACGATTTCGCCGGCAAGCGCCGCGTTCGGCTTCAGTTTCGAGACGATGTCGCTGTATTTGCCCTGGGGCACGAAACAGATGTCCTGGCTGTCGGCCTTCTTGGCGACGACAAGACCCATCTCCTCGGCGAGCGCCCGGGTCTCGCTCTTGGGAAGACCGCCGAGCGGGAAGCGCAGATAGTCGATCTGCTCCTGCGTTGTCGCAAAGAGGAAATAGCTCTGGTCGCGCTCGGCGTCGGCCGGCCGATAGAGCGCGCGCTGGCCGGCATAACGCGGCTTCGGGCTCGGCCGCGAACGGATGTAATGGCCGGTGGCGAGCGCATCGGCTCCGAGTTCCTTGGCGGTCGCGAGCAGGTCGGCGAACTTGACCGTCTGGTTGCAGGCGACACACGGGATCGGCGTCTCGCCGGCGATATAGCTTTCGGCGAAGGGGTTGATCACCGTCTCGCGGAAACGCGCCTCGTAATCGAGGACATAATGGGGAATGCCGATCGTCTCGCAGACGCGCCGGGCGTCGTCGATATCCTGACCGGCGCAGCAGGAGCCGGCCCTGTGCACCGCCGCGCCATGGTCGTAAAGCTGCAGGGTGATGCCGAGAACGTCGTAGCCCTCGCGTTTGAGAAGCCCCGCCACGACGGAAGAATCGACGCCGCCGGACATGGCGACGACGACGCGCGTATCTTCGGGCTTGCGGTCAAAATCGAGACTGTTCACGGGATCCAATCCGGCATCCGGGGGCGGCTCCTGTGCCGGCACCCTGTTTCACGCTTGAGGCCGCACGGCGACACATGAGGGCGGCGCGGCATTTTCTGAAGGGTTTACGCCCTTGCGGTATTTTCTTCGTGCATATCGTCACCCAAAACCGCTCTCGGTGCCGGGCGGCATGCATCAGACTTTTCCGTGCCGCGACATATAGAAACTTGCGCCCGTCACGGCAAGAGCGGACGCGGAACGTCGGCCGAGCGCTCGATCCGTCAGATCAGCTTCATCCGCATCGCCCGGGCGATCGCCTGCATGCGGTTGACGGCGTCGAGCTTACGGGTCGCGCTCTTGAAATAGCTGCTCACCGTATAGGCGGATATTCCGAGAATGATGGCGATCTCGTCGCTGCTCTTTCCCGCCGCCGCCCAGCGCAGACATTCGACCTCCCGGCTCGAGAGCTTCTCGCGGGCGCCGCTGCCGGCGTCGAAGGTACGCTCGAGGCATTCGAAAAGCTGCAATAGCGCCAGATAGAGCGTCGCACGCTCGGCGCCGGTCGGCTCGTCCCGCGTGCCGGAAAGCACTGCCACAAAAGGCTCGCCATAGGTCGTGTGCAGCAGCACCGCGAAGTGACCCATACCGGCATGGGGCGGGAGGCGGAAAACCGCGGCCTTGCCGCCCCCCTTGCCCGCGGGCTCCATGAGTTCAGGGCCGCCGGTGACGGGCAGCTTCGTCTGACGCAGCCGCTCGACCAGCTCGCTCGTCTGGAACGTATCGCCGGCATCATACTGCCGCACCAACTCGGCGGGCCAATTGCTCAGCACGAGACGCTCGGAAAAGCGCTGCTCGTCGGCGAGAGGCAGGCGCGCAATCATGAAATGCGCGAAGCCGTAGCGCGAGATCAGCCGCCGCAGCAGATGCAGGAGCTCGTACTCCGTGCGTACCGAGGCGGGGTCGATCTCGAAAGGCATGTTCGTTTCGGCCTCACGCCGCGAGGCCGGTTCGTTCGAATCCTTCATTCCGGTCACCGTGCTGCCGGCGTTGCCGCCGCTATGGAGACTAAGGCGGTCTTGGCCTGGTGGGGCTGAGAGCGCCGCCCTGCCCGTGCCGCGGGCATGAGCCGCGCCGCCCGCAAACTGCGTGACGCCCGGGTTTATTCCGGGAGCGTGCACGTGGACGCCCGTTTGATCCGGCGCCCTGCTATCGCTCCAGTCGAAGCGAAATGTGGTGATTGCATGGCCTGCATGGCGAAAAGTCGTGGAAGGCCCGCCGTTCCCTTGCGTCACGAACAGCCGCCCTTGCGAACCATCCGTGGCCGAGGCCGCTCAAATGATGATCAAATGGTTATCGAGGGTTTAGGCAATTATTAAATGTGGCAAGCTAAGGTCACAGCCATATGGTCTTGAGTTTGTGTAGAGAGTCCCATGACCGAAATGATGCGTCCACGCGTGAAATATGTCATCGGCCCCGATGGCAGTCCTTTGACGATCGCGGACCTGCCGCCGGCCAATACCCGGCGCTGGGTCATCCGCAGGAAGGCTGAAGTCGTCGCCGCCGTGCGTGGTGGCCTGTTGAGCCTCGAAGAGGCATGTGAGCGTTACACGCTGACCGTAGAGGAATTCCTCTCCTGGCAATCCTCGATAAATGACCATGGTCTCGCCGGCTTGCGCACGACGCGCATCCAGCAATATCGCCACTGATCAATCCCTGCAGGGCCATAATTCGAGCCGGCGGCTGGGGTGCTCCCGAGCCGCCGGTTTCGTTTTTGCCGATTTGACGATAAAACCATCCATCACATCATGCTGCAGCTACAGTATCGCCACCAACGCATGGCAACGAAGGACGCCCGATGGACATCGCCCAGGAAGAAACGGATACTAAAGGCCGCTACACGGCGACGCTCGACGGCCACACCGGGGAGATGACCTATTCCAGGTCGTCGCCGCATCTCATAATCGTGGACCACACCTTCGTTCCGGACGCCTTGCGCGGCAAGGGCGTCGGCCAGGCGCTGGCCCTCCACGCGATCGAAGAGGCCCGCAAGGGCAGCTGGAAGATCATCCCGCTCTGCCCGTTCATGCGCGCCCAGGTCATGCGCCATCCGGAGTGGCGGGATGTAATCCAGGGCTGACGGTGCAAGGGACCCCCTTGTCCTACCCATCGGCCCGAAAATCGGAATCGATTTTCCGAAAGCACGCTGCGCCGGTTCAATAGTTGGAGCGTTCTTTGTGCGTGCATTCCGACGCACGGCGCTCCAAGGCACCGCGCGTCTCATCAGATACGCGGTGCCGTAGCTGCTCTCTCAGGCGCGCAGCCGCGCGCCCGTATCCCGCTCCTCGAGCGCTGCTGCCCTCGCATATTCCGCCTGCACCTCCTCGAGCGCGAGCTCGGCCGCATCCTGCTGCATCTTCAGTTCGCGAATGGAAACCTGGAGATTATCGGCCCGCTGGCGGGCAGCCTTGGCGAAGGTGGGGTAGGCGAAGTGCGAAGGGTCGGAAATCCCCGACTTCTTCTCCTCGAAGACGATCTGGTTTTCCAGATCCTTGGTCATGCGCTCGAACTCGGCCATCATCATCTGAAGCTGACTGAGCTGGCGCTGCTTTTCCCGAACCTGAAATTCCTTCAGTCGGACTAGGCTCTCACGTGCTTTCATACGCAATACTCCCGTGGATACCGAGACCCCGGTTACTGTTCCCGAGCGGAATAAGGGAAAGGTGTGACGAAGATCTCCGCCCGCATCCCGCTCTAACTCCTTCTAGCCGACCACATTCAGATCCCGGGCTCCCGGAATCGTCGCGATCTGCGGCCCGTTGTGCCGGCCCAACCGAGCCGGAAACAAAAATCGACCGCGGCCTTAACAAATGCCTACCGCTGGTAACCTTTCGTTTACGGGCATCGTTAATCATAGGTGCGATGATTTAAGGCTCCGTAAATGCTGATGCATGAAATGTGGACTTTCGAGCATTTACGAGTCGGTAGAGTCAGTTAACGGCATTCCCTCATATATCACATGAGGAGCGCAATTTCAGATTTACGTTTTGAATCAGGGGACTGCTAAAAATATTTAACATTTTCGATACACCTTGCCAGAGTGAATCAGAATTTGTTAACCATTTGGTGGCAGCCTCCAAATCAGGCAACGACTGGATCCGTATCGCGTAAGGATGCCACGACAACCTTGGGCGGCGGAAAAGGGGAAGACTATGCGGGTTCTACTGATCGAAGACGACAGCGCGACGGCTCAGAGCATCGAGCTCATGCTCAAGTCCGAAAGTTTCAACGTCTACACCACCGATCTCGGTGAAGAAGGCGTCGATCTCGGCAAGCTTTACGACTACGACATCATTCTCCTCGACCTGAACCTGCCGGACATGTCCGGTTACGAAGTTCTGCGAACGCTGCGTCTGTCGAAAGTCAAAACACCGATTCTCATCCTTTCGGGTATGGCGGGCATCGAGGACAAGGTCCGCGGCCTCGGCTTCGGCGCCGACGACTATATGACCAAGCCTTTCCACAAGGACGAGCTGGTGGCTCGTATCCACGCGATCGTGCGCCGCTCCAAGGGCCATGCCCAGTCGGTCATCTCGACGGGCGAGCTGATCGTCAACCTGGACGCCAAGACCGTGGAGGTCGGCGGCCAGCGCGTGCATCTGACGGGCAAGGAATACCAGATGCTGGAGCTGCTCTCGCTGCGCAAGGGCACGACGCTCACCAAGGAAATGTTCCTGAACCACCTTTACGGCGGCATGGACGAGCCGGAGCTGAAGATCATCGACGTCTTCATCTGTAAGCTGCGCAAGAAACTCGCCAATGCCGCCGGCGGCGCCAATTACATCGAAACCGTCTGGGGCCGCGGCTATGTGCTGCGCGAGCCGGAAGGCAGCGACTACCTGGAAACCGCCTGATTTCCGGCACTACCGGGCCGCGAAAACCCCGCATCCGCCGCCCTGCCCCAAAAGCAGCCGAACCCGCCTAGCCTGGGCGGGTTTTTTGTGGTTACCCTTCGCCTGCCCCGCACTGTGCTCGAAAGAAAGCAGGAACCGGATTGGCGGGCAAAGATGGTCGAGATTTTAGAGAAAGCCGGTTGAGTGTCGCTGCCCTTCGGGGCCGCCACTCAGCTCAAAGCCTCGGGGCTGGCCGAATTTCCGGCACAACAGGGATCAAGGGTAGACCCCTCGCGTAGATGAATGCCTGCGGGCTCTGTATCAGGCTGCCATGGACTGACCGGCGAAAACACTCGTCAGTATCTTGCGGTCGAAGGGCTTCAGCAGGAAATCGTCGGCACCGGCCCGCTTGCCGGCCATCATCTTCTTGAGATCCGCCTGGACGACACAGTAATAGATCCGCACCGAAGCGCCCTCAGGCAGGCGACGGATATTGCCGATCAGGTCGAGCGCACCGTCGAGGCCCGCGTCGACGATAAGGATGTTCGGCAGTTCGGCCTCGCATCGCACCAGCGCTTCAAGGCTGCTCGGCGCCTCGGAAACCAGGAATCCCATTCCCGACAGGATGCGCTTCCCGACCTTGCGCACAACATCCGATCCGTCAGCAATCATCAAGCGCCGCACGTCCATCTCCTTCCCGCTTCGCCACACGCGAAACCATCTCCATCAAGCAATCCTATACGGATTTGGCAAAGAAACAGTTACCGCGGTGACGCGGCCTCACCCGCCGCGCTGAAATCCGCCGGTGCTTCCCGTCGGTTGGAGCGATGCGGTCGTGAAGCATGCGGGAGGGCGCGTGAGTCCTCCCGTCACCAGGGCAATGAGACGATGGAATTGGCCAGATGTGCCGAAAGCCGCGCTCGGTTCCGCCTCAGGCGCTCACCGTTTCGGGCGCTACCACGCGAGCGGTGAAGACGATCGCTTCGCCGGTCGATACGACGTCGATCTCCATGCCGGCCTCTTCCGCCAGGAGCACGGTGTAATAGGGCTGGATCGAATGGGCGTCGACCGCCTCCTCCGGCGTGCCGGAGATGAGCTCCACCAGCTTCGGCGGCACGCGCATCATCCGCCCCTTGGCACTGAGGGTGAATATCGCGTCGAACTCCGGATTTTCCAGAGTGATGTCGATGACGCCGCCACGCGGGATCGAGCCATAAGCGATCAGGAACAGGTTCAGGAGCAGCTTGACGCGGTTCTTGGCGATGATCGCGCGCGGTCCGTTCCAGTTGACCTCGGTCTTCTTCTCCGAAGCGGCAAAGTCCTTGGCGGCCTTCTCGGCCTCGCCGGTGTCGATCGAGGCGCCGACCGAGCCCGAGGCCCCGAAGGCAAGGCGCGCGAATTTCAGCCGTACGGAAGCATTGAGCGCGCTGGTGCGAATCAGGTCCATCGCATCCGCATCGGCGCCGCCCTCGTCGAGCAGTTCGAGACCGTTGTTGATGGCGCCGACCGGCGAGATGATGTCGTGGCAGACGCGGCTGCACAGCAGCGCGGCCAGATCGTGTCCCGTCAACGTCAGATTCGGATTCTTTGCCATCATTCTTCCTTGCTCGCTTCAAACCGGATCACGGGCTGTCGCGGCGCCGGGCGCGCATAAGCCCGACGCAGCTCCCGCACGGTCGTGAGTAAGATCATGAGGCGGGCGGTCGTGCCATATGTCGATAAGCCATAATGACATCACATTTGGTAAACCGATTGTTAAGATGATCCGTTCAAATTGTTGGAGCACCCCGATTTCAGGTGGGTTCCTGGAAGCCGATAAGGTGCACTCGTTCCAAATGCTAGTGCGTTCCGCGCGCATGCTTGTGAAAAATGGCCCGTGCCGGCACCGACGGCGCAGCCGATGGAAGAGCCGGTCATGACGGCCGGCGCGCGAGCCGCTTTCGCGCCCCGACGGAGGAAACGATGCAGCCGATGATGAAGACCACCCTGATGGCTGTCCGCGCTATTGTGACCATGATGGCCGTGGTGGCCAGCACCCTGATCGCCGGCACCTCTGGCGCACAGGCGCAATCCCAAAACTCCAGCCAGTACACGATGCAGGAGATCGTCGACGCCGGTCACGGTTTCTTCGGCGAAACGTCCGGGGGCCTTGCCAAGGTCGTCGAGCGCGCTTTCGAGCGCTATGGTCTGCCGAACGGCTATATCCTCGGCCAGGAAGGATCCGGTGCCTTCATCGCCGGCGTCACCTATGGCGAGGGCGAGCTCCATACCAAGAATGTGGGGCAGCACAGCGTCTTCTGGCAGGGCCCGTCGCTCGGGCTCGACTGGGGTGGCCAGGGCAGCCGCGCCATGATGCTCGTCTACAATCTGCCGAGCGTGCCCGCTCTCTACAAGCGCTTCGGCGGCGTCTCCGGTTCGGCTTACGTGGTCGCCGGCGTCGGCATGACGGTGCTGACGGACGAACATGTCGTGGTGGTGCCGATCCGCACCGGCATCGGCGCGAGGCTCGGCATCAATGTCGGCTATCTCAAGCTGACGCAGCAGCCGACCTGGAACCCCTTCTGAAGCGCCCGCGCCACGGCGCCGATGAACCCTGCCCGAAAAGACGTGCAAGCTTGCGGTAATTGTTGCAGCATTTCCCGCATCATGCTTACTGCATGAACGCGAATGACTGCCTGCTGCAGACCCGGTCCACACTGAAACGGCCAGCACGTGATTGAATATGCGCTCCTCTTTGCCCTGGGCTTCCTGACGGCGGTCGTCATCGGCCTTCTCGTCGCCCCTGCCATCCAAAGGCGCATCGTGCGCTTTGCGGAGGACAGGCTGAAGGCAACGATGCCTCTGAGCCCGCAGGAAGTGCGCGCGCA
Organism: Sinorhizobium sp. 22678; assembly: GCF_052044265.1. Taxonomy (NCBI): domain Bacteria; kingdom Pseudomonadati; phylum Pseudomonadota; class Alphaproteobacteria; order Hyphomicrobiales; family Rhizobiaceae; genus Sinorhizobium; species Sinorhizobium sp. 22678. The sequence continues at coordinate 112,252 of NZ_JBQEMS010000002.1, forward strand.
AAGGGATGCGGCGCGCGCGACCTATGCCGTCGAAAACGCCAAGACGCTTCAGGCGCTGCGCCGCGAGCGCGACAAGGCTGTCGCGCTGATGGTGCAGCACGAAAGGACCCTGAGGGACACGCGCCATCTGGTGAGCGAAAACACCGAACTTCAAGCGCAGCTGGCGGATATGAACGTCGAGGCGGCCACCATGCGCTCTACCATCCGTCGGCTGGAACAACGCCTGGAAAGCATGGAGGCGGCTGCCAAAAGCTCGGCACGAGAGAACGGCGCGCATTCCGAGACCGTGCGCGCGCTGCAGAGCCGGATCGACAAGCAGAGCGCGGACCTCGATGGCCTCAAGATAGACCTTGCGGCGCGCGACACCGAAATCGAGCACCTGAAGAGCCGGATGCGAGCGATCCACGACGAGCGCGAGACCTTGCGCGCCAACCTGGAGGCGGAAACCGCCCGCGCCGGGGAAATGGAGCAGCGCCTCACCCAGGACGAGACAGGCATGCATCAACTCGAAAACCGCCTCGCCCGCGAAACGGCGGCCAACGCCGATCGCGAGAGTGCCCTCGAACAACGCGCGGCAGAGATCGCCCATTTGAGGTCGCAGGTCAAAACGCGCGGTGCGAAGCGTTCGAAGCATGCGGACGTGCACGACCCCGCGACGGATGGCCTCGACACGACTGCGCTTTCCGACGATCTCAGAAACCGGGCGACAGCGCTTTCCGAACGCCTTGTCGGCTCCAAATCGGCTGCTCACGACGAGGCGCTCCGCGAGGAGATGGCCGAAATCGCAGCAGGCATGGTCACCCTGACGGCGACGCGCGAGGGCAACACCTCGCCCATCCACGGCCTTCTTGCCGGCGAAGATGCCGAAGGCCGGGCAGGCCGAAGGAGCCTGGCGCAGCGGGTGAAGGAGATGCTGGAGCCCGAATGAGATCAGGCCGGGGATGCCGGCGGCATGCCCCTTGTATCTGCACCCATCGTGCCGAAACGCTCGCCGTTCCGCTCAAACCCTGCCGTTGATGCTTGCAACCTGATGAAGCGCGATGCCGGCTGCCATCGCCACGTTGAGGCTGTCCAGGCCGGGCCGTTGCCGGATGCGGGCCGTGCGAATGTCCGAAAGTATCGTTTCGGGCAGCCCCTCGCCCTCGGTGCCGACCAGCAATGCTGTGCGCGGCGCCGGCGGGATCGCGGTGATGTCGGCGGTGCCGCGCGGGGACAGCCCCCAGAGGACGAAACCTGCCGTCTGAAGACGTCCGACCAGCTCCGCCGCTGTACCCTCGCGCGCGAAGGGCAGCGTCAGCACCGACCCCACGGATACGCGAATTGCCTTGCGGTACATCGGATCGCAACTCATCGAGTCCATCAGCACCGCATCGACCCCGAAGGCCGCAGCGTTGCGAAAGAGCGACCCCATATTGTCGTGGTTCGATATGCCGCAGGCGGCGAGCACGAGGCTCGACTGCGGTAATCCTGCAATCAGCGCATCGCGGCCGGGCGCAGCATCGCGCCGGCCGAGCGCCAGCACGCCGCGATGCATGTTGAACCCGGCGATCGCGTCGAAGACGCGGCCGGCCGCCACATAGACCGGAACGTCCGGCGGAAACTGCGCGAGCAGGTCCGCGATACCGGCCACCCGGCTCTCGAGGAGCAGGATCGCCTCGGCTGCGATGCCGCGCCTTTCGCGATGCGCGGCCGCAAGCATCCTGAGCACGACGGTCCCCTCGGCGATGAAGCGGCCCTGCCGTCCCGTCAGATCGCGCTCCTTGATCGACAGAAACCCGGCTATGCGCGGGTCCGCCGGATCGTCGATGCGAAGGAGAGGTTCAGTCATATCGTCAATTGGTCCTGACAGTGACGTCGGCAACGATGCGGCCGGCCCTGATGTCGAAAACGATCGCACGCGGCTCCGCACCGGGCAGACTGCCGTAGAAGACGAGCTGCGAGCCGGAAAGCGCCACATTGCTCACCGAGAAGCCGGCCGGCAGCGCCGCGATGGCGCTTACCGGAGCATCGCCGGGCACGCTCAAGGCCGGCTGCGCCGCCTCGGCCCTTCCGTCCGTGCGGGTCAGCTTGTAGACAATGGCTCCGAGGACGGCCATAAGCATCACCAGCATCACGCCGGCCGAGACGAGTTGCAGGCGCACCATCTTGCGACGGACGTTCTCCATCGCTGGATCAAGCGGCTTGTCTTCCTGTTCTTCAGGCTCGATTGCGGTCATGGTCGGCTTTCTATCGGAATTGGAACGGAATGAACGATCCCTTTAAACAAGCGCCCGGCAATAGGAAAGTCCTGACGGCAGGCGATGACGCGGCCGGACGCCTCGACGCCTTCCTGACGGAAGCGCTTGCGGGCGAGTTTTCCCGCAATCGCATCAAGGGCCTGATCGAGCAAGGAGCCGTCTCGATCAACGGCGCGACCGTCACCGAACCGAAGCGAAAGGTTCACCCCGGCGACTCCTTCCGGATTGCCCTGCCCGAGCCGGAGGATCCCGAACCCAAGGGTGAGGCGATCCCGCTCGACGTGCTTTACGAGGATGCCGACCTGATCGTACTGGTCAAGCCGGCCGGCCTGGTTGTGCATCCCGGCGCCGGCAATTGGACGGGAACCCTCGTCAACGCGCTCATCCACCATTGCGGCGACAGCCTTTCCGGCATCGGCGGCGTCAAGCGCCCCGGTATCGTGCATCGCCTCGACAAGGACACGAGCGGCGTCATGGTGGTCGCGAAGAACGATGCCGCACACCGCCACCTTTCGGATCAGTTCGCCGACCACGGCCGCAGCGGGCCGCTCGAGCGTGCCTATCGGGCCGTAGTCTGGGGCCGGCCGCGCCAATTGAAAGGCAAGATCGACGCGCCGCTGGGGCGGGCCGGCGACCGGACGAAACGGGCCGTCAAACGCGAAGACAGTGACGATGCACGCGAGGCGATCACGCATTACGAGGTGATCGAGCGCTATCACGAGAAACCGGACGGCACCTCTCTCGCCTCCACCGTCGAGTGCCATCTGGAGACCGGGCGTACCCACCAGATCCGCGTGCACATGGCCCATATCGGTCATCCGCTGATCGGCGATCCGGATTACGGCGCGGCCTTCCGCACCAAGGCCAATCTGCTGCCGGAACCGGCGAGAGCCGCCGTCAACCGCTTTCCACGACAGGCCCTGCACGCCTTCATGCTGCAGTTCGAACACCCCGCAACCGGCGAGACCATGCATTTCGAAACGCCTGTGCCGGCGGATATTCAGGAATTGATCGCGGCGCTGCGGGTCGGAGCCCCTTGAATTTGCGTATGAAGATTCCAATCTTATAGGCGTTTCAACCCGCCGATTTCTTTCTCAAGTTTCACGACAGCGTGAAACTGGATTCCTTGAATCATGCTTTCGCCGCACTTATCTATTAGCCTCGTGGGGTCTTGGATGAAGACCCACAGGCCCGGCCTGCCGTCCCGGAGGCCGGCGACGCACAAAGGGGGTGCTTCATGGCCCGCAATACCTTGCCGACCATTGCTGCTGGAGAGGGCGGTCTCAACCGCTATCTCGACGAAATTCGCAAATTTCCCATGCTCGAGCCGCAGGAAGAGTACATGCTCGCCAAGCGGTACCAGGAGCATGACGACCGCAAGGCCGCGCACAAGCTCGTAACGAGCCATCTTCGCCTCGTTGCCAAGATCGCGATGGGTTATCGCGGCTACGGTCTGCCGATCGGCGAAGTCATTTCCGAAGGCAATGTCGGCCTGATGCAGGCGGTCAAGAAGTTCGAGCCCGATCGCGGCTTCCGCCTCGCGACCTACGCCATGTGGTGGATCAAGGCTGCCATCCAGGAATATATCCTGCGTTCGTGGTCTCTGGTCAAAATGGGCACGACGGCCAACCAGAAGCGCCTGTTCTTCAACCTGAGACGGCTGAAAGGCCGCATCCAGGCCCTCGATGAAGGCGATCTCAAGCCCGAACAGGTGAAGGAGATCGCCACGACCCTGAAGGTCAGTGAGGAAGAGGTCGTCTCGATGAACCGTCGCCTTTCGGGCGACGCTTCGCTCAATGCGCCGATCAAGGCGAGCGAAGGCGATTCCGGCCAGTGGCAGGATTGGCTGGTGGACGACCACGACAATCAGGAACAAATCCTGATCGAACAGGACGAGCTCGAGAGCCGCCGCGCACTGCTGGCCAATGCCATGAAGGTTCTGAACGACCGTGAGCGCCGGATTTTCGAGGCCCGCCGCCTCACCGAGGAGCCGATCACGCTGGAGGATCTCTCGACCGAGTTCGACATCAGCCGCGAGCGCGTGCGGCAGATCGAGGTTCGGGCCTTCGAAAAGGTGCAGGAGGCCGTGCGCAAGGCCGCGCTGGAACGAGCCAGTGCGCTGCGCGTGGTTGAAGGCGCTTAAAGGCCCACGCATTCACCCCCACAACGAAAGTCCCGGCTGGAGATCCAGCCGGGATTTTTCATGTCTTCATGTGTTCTGACACTGCGCACTTCCGGATGGGCGGCGGCCGCGAGATGGATAATGGCGTTGAAGCTCTGGTGGGTTTTGTCGGCACGGATGGCGATGCGCTGGAATTCCATGAGTACCGACCGAGCAGCAGCTCAAGTGCTACAGCGACCTTTGCGCGTCTCGTAAGACGCGCGGCGCTGTAGAACACTTTTCGGAGGGCTACAATCTCTCCTCATCCTCATCACAGAGATCCAGCAGCGCCGCGTCTGCGGCGCGGAAGAGCCTTTCCAGCCCAAGGACTTGGTCTGGCTGGATTCCTGTGACAAGCACAGGATTGAGCGACCGGGGATGTGCGGCTACTACATTCTCGCATAGAAGCGAAGCAGGACGCTTTACACGGGCGTGACCCGCGACCTTCCGCGCCGCCTCACCATCTTCACGGTCTATGAAGCGCGCCAAGGAACCGCACCCTCTCTACCCCTCATCCCTGTGCTCGTCACAGGGATCCAGCAGCGCCGCGTCTGCGGCGCGGGAAGGCCTTTCCAGCCCAAGGACTTGGTCTGGCTGGATTCCTGTGACAAGCACAGGAATGAGGGACCGGGGATGTGCGGCTCCTACATTCTCGCATAGAAGCGAAGCGGGATGCTTTACACAGGCGTGACCCGCGACCTTCCGCGCCGCCTCGCAATCTTCCCGGTTTATGAAGCGCGCCGGGGGACCGCACCCTCTCAACCCTCATCCCTGTGACGAGCACAGGGATGCGGGTATCAAACAAGCGGCGGCGGGTGGCCCGGATCTCAACAGGCCTTAGACTATTGCCCGCTGGAAGCTGTACTGCCGGGACTTCCCCAAGCCTGCAAGGCCTTGTTGAAGGCGTCCGCTCCGCCCTGCCCTTTCTCCAGGGTAAGGAGAGCGCGGCGGCCGTTGCGGTAGGTGATCGGGATATCGATCCAGCTGCGGCTGCGCAGAAGTTCGGTGTTGTTGCTGACCGCTTCGGCAAAATCGTTGAGTGCGATCATGTGGAAGTCGTCGGTGATCTTCGCCGGGACGGCGATCAGCGGATCGCCGCGGTCCTGCTCGGTTCGCTTCATCGAGACGCGCTGGACGCCGTCTATGGCGCCGCCCTCGAAGCTCTCGGGCAGCGAAAACACGAATTCGATCACGTGGCTTGCCGGCAAGGACGGATCGGCATTGCGCTTGATGGTCATCAAAGCCGTGAGGCCACGATCGGGAACCGTGATCTGCGCCTGGATGGCGGGCTCGGGCTTGGCATCGCCGCCTGGCGACTCCTCCTTGATCGACCAGGCAACGGTGCCGGGAATCGCGGTCGGCGAGGACTGGCCGAGCCTCTCTTCATAGAGGAACATCTTCTCGCCATCGGCGACGGAAACCTCGGGCTGCGCTGCTGCCTCGCTGGCGGTCTGGCCGGGCACCGGCGAGGCCGTCTGATCCGCTGCCGCCTGTTGCACGCCGGCATTGGCGTTCGGCGGCTCTACCGCATGCGTCCGTGCAGCGACGGATTTGCCTTCCTGAGAAGCGGCCGTCTCGGTCGCGACGGCAGGTCCCTCGTCCCTTTCCGTTCCATCGGCAAGCAGCCGCTGGGTGAACTTGGTGGACGCAGCATCCGAAAGCGCCGTATTTTCCTCGGTGCCGGACTGTTCGGCCGGTCGGTTCGCCGGCTCGGCCTCGCCACCGGGTGTCGCCGGTGCCGGCGTCTCGGCGGGATCGCTCGGCATGATCTTCGCGACCATGCCCGTGAGCCAGGCATTGCCCGCCTCTCTATTCTGCCAGTAGGCGTAGCCGCCGGCGCCGAGGAGAAGCACGACCGCCCCGCCGATCGCCAGGCGTTTGATGCTGAACCGGCTGGGCTTGGGCGTGGCGCGATAGGACGCGGGGCGAGCGGGAACCGCAGGCGGCGCGGCAAGGCTGCTGTCTTTGTCCTTGTTGCTCGCGGAACCATTCGCCGTCCGGCCGTCGTCCTCAAAACCGAGCAGATCGTCGACATGATCCCAGGCAGTGCCGGCACGCTCTTCCTGGTTCGCGGCGGCCGGAGCCTTCTCGACGGGCCACGACCATTCGGAAATTTCCGGCTCGTCGGCCGGCCGGTCCTTCTTGCCTTCGGTACCTTGGGCGAAGGGATCGCTGTCGTCGAATGACCAGGAGCGCGCTGCGTCCGCCTCGCCGCTATGCTGTTCCGTTTCGGCCTTTTCCGGCTCGACCGGATGTATCCCCAGCCGCTCGGGCTCGGCCGGCGACGTCTCGTCCTGCCTATGGTCTTCCGGCTCGACCGGGATCTCGCTCGGCCGTGGCGAGGGGGTGGTATCCTCCCATTCGGGCAAAGCCCACTCGGATGGTCCCCGCCTGTCCGGCACATCATCGGCCTGGACCTCCGCCGGCGTCGGTTCGGCCGGTGCCGGCTCGGCCGGATATGATTCGACCTCAGCCTCATTGCGGCTGACATCCTGCGGATCGGGCTCGGCGGCCGTCACGTCTTGGGCAGGATGTTCCTGCTGCGCATCGGCTTCGGCGGCCGGCTGCTGTTCCTCGGCCGGCTCATCCCGTTGCGGAACGGCGGGGGCAGCGTCGGCCGGCTCCTCTTCGTGAAGCGGTGCCTCGTCGCGCATGTCGACCGTGGGGGCCTCGGCAACCGGTGCGGGCGGCTCCTCATCGGGGGCCGCTTGCACCGGACCTTCGGGCTCTTCGGGGGCGGCGTCAGAAGCAGGCTCTTCGGCCGGCGTTGGGGCGGTCTGCTCCGCTTCGACGGATGAGGCCGGCAATGCCTCGGGCTCCGCCTCCTGTGTTACCGGTGTGGCGGCCTCGTCGCCCGGCTGTGCTTCGAGCGTATCCGGCTCGAGAGCTTCGATCTCCTCGACCGGCGGCAGGGCTTCGGCGTGCTCGCTTTCAACCTCGGAGATTGCCTGTTCCAGCTTGTTGAGCTGGCGGTTGATCATGTCGTCCGACGGCCGGGGGTTCATGCTCTCGAGCTGGCGGCGCACGGCACCGCGCGCCTTCTCGTAGACCCTGCCTCGCATTTCCAGTGTGTTTTCCGACAGGCCGTCGACCGTCCTGCGAATAACTGCAACAAAATCCGCCATCAGTACTTTCTCAATTTCCAGACCCGCGGCAATTGCCGCGTCGCCGCTTTCCTTGCGCCGACACTAGTCCTCAAAAGGGTCCGTCACAAGTATCGTGTCGTCCCGTTCCGGGCTGGTCGAAAGTAGCGCGACCGGCGCGCCGATCAGTTCCTCGACCTGGCGAACATACTTGATCGCCTGCGCCGGAAGATCGGCCCAACTGCGGGCGCCCACCGTCGACTCTTTCCATCCCTCGAGTGTGATATAGACCGGCTTTGCCGAAGCTTGCTGTGCCTGACTTGCGGGAAGATGGTCGATCTGCTGTCCATCCAGAGTATAGCCGACGCAAATCTTCAACTCGTCCAGCCCGTCGAGCACGTCGAGCTTGGTGAGCGCTATGCCCGTGATGCCGTTAGCGGCCACCGACTGGCGCACCAGCGCAGCATCGAACCAGCCGCAACGGCGCTTGCGCCCCGTCACCGTCCCGAATTCATGGCCGCGCTCTCCCAGGAAGCGGCCGATCTCATCGTCGAGTTCGGTGGGGAACGGCCCTTCGCCGACCCGCGTCGTGTAGGCCTTGGTGATGCCGAGGATATAGCCGAGCGCGCCGGGGCCCATGCCCGACCCGGCGGCGGCCTGACCTGCGACCGTATTCGACGAGGTCACGAAGGGATAGGTGCCGTGATCGATATCGAGCAGCGTGCCCTGCGCGCCTTCGAAGAGAATCCGTGCGCCCTTGCGGCGCTGCCGGTCCAGCAGCAGCCAGATCGTGTCCATGAACGGCAGCACGCGCTCGGCAACCGACGACAACTCGTCCATGATCGCCTGATGGCTGATTTCGGCCTCGCCGAGGCCGCGGCGCAACGCGTTGTGATGCGTCAGCAGCCGATCGACCTTTGCCGGCAGCGTGTCGAGGTCGGCGAGATCCATGACGCGGATCGCGCGGCGGCCGACCTTGTCCTCGTAGGCCGGACCGATGCCGCGGCGGGTCGTGCCGATCTTCGTGCCGCTGTTTGAAGCCGCGTCTTCGCGTATGCCGTCGAGCTCGCGGTGCAGCGAGAGAATGAGCGTGGCATTGTCGGCGATGCGCAGGTTCTCGGGCGTGACCTTGACGCCCTGGGCCGCAAGCTTGTCGATCTCGGCGAGCAATGCATGAGGGTCGATCACCACGCCATTGCCGATGACGGCGAGCTTGCCGGGGCGGACGACACCCGAAGGCAGCAGCGACAGCTTGTAGCTGACGCCGTCGATCACCAGCGTGTGGCCGGCATTGTGGCCGCCCTGGAAGCGCACCACGATGTCGGCGCGTTCCGAGAGCCAATCCACGATCTTGCCTTTGCCTTCGTCGCCCCACTGGGATCCGACCACCACGACATTCGTCATAATTCTCTTCCTGTTTACGCGCGCATGCGGACGTTGCGCTGTTCTCAAACCCGCGCATCTATACTGTGTTGTCTTTCGGAAAGCGACCCCGTTATGAGCGGTGGCCAGCCCTTTTTGAATGACAAAGCGCGGATTTAACGCCTATATCTCGAACTCTCGTGCCATTCCGGCAATCCTCCTCCATCCCGCACGGACCGTATCATCGTGAACGCCAGAGCCTATTTCTATCTCGGTATTACCGCGCTCTTTTGGGGCGGCAATTCAGTGGCGGGCAAGATGGCCGTCGGGCACGTCAGCCCGATGATGCTGACGACCTTGCGCTGGTTGCTCGCGCTTGCCGTCATCCTGGCCCTGATGATGCCGCAGATCCGCCGCGACTGGCAAAAGATCCGCCAGCACTGGCTGCAACTGCTTGCCTATGGCGCCGTCGGCTTCACCATGTTCAATGCGTTCCTGTATTCCGCGGTGCAATACACCAGCGCCATCAATGCCGTCATCCTTCAGGCCGGCATTCCGATGCTGATCTTCATCTTCAATTTCGCGCTTTTCAAGATGAAGGCGTCGCTCGCCCAGGTCATCGGCTTTACCGTGACGTTGATCGGCGTGCTCATTACCGCCGCCCATGGCGATCTCGCCAGCCTCATGCGCCTGAGCTTCAATTTCGGCGACGCGCTGATGATCCTCGCCTGCATCGTCTATGCCGCATACACGGTTGCGCTGCGGTGGAAACCGGCAATGCATTGGCAGAGCTTCATAGCCGCACCGGCCTTCGGGGCGCTGCTGAGCGCCATACCGCTCCTCTTGTGGGAGATCGGGAAAGGTACGGCAATCATGCCGGATGCGACCGGCTGGGCGATCGTGATCTATGCGGCGATCTTCCCCTCGCTGATGTCGCAGGTTCTCTATGTTCGCGGCGTCGAGATGATCGGCGCCAATCGTGCCGGCCTGTTCATCAACGCCATTCCCGTGTTCGGGACCCTTCTCTCCGTCCTTCTGGTCGGCGAGATATTCCACCCGTTTCATCTTGCGGCTTTGGCACTCGTCCTCGGCGGCATCGCCATTGCCGAACGCGGCCGGCCGAAGCTGCCGCGGTGACATATATGGTAAAGCCCCTCCCCTGCGGACGCCTGCGGGAAGGGGCAATTTGAAAGCCCGAGTGCGGCTCAGTCGATATTGAACACCAGCGGCTTTGCCTGGCGGATCGCTTCGTTCGCCCGCAGCTTGTCGAGCACGGTCTCCGAAACCGGGCCATCGACGTAAAGCAGCGCGATCGCGTCGCCGCCCTGCTTCTCACGGCCGAGCTGGAAATTCGCGATGTTGACGCCCGCGTCGCCGAGGGTCGATCCGATGAAGCCGATCATGCCGGGAACGTCGGTGTTGGTTATGTAGACCATGTGATTGCCGACATCCGCATCGAGATTGATGCCCTTGATCTGGATGAAGCGCGGCTTGCCGTCGGAGAAGACGGTCCCTGCGACGGAGCGGGTCTGGTTCGCCGTCTTGACAGTCAGCTTGATGTAGCCGTCGAAGACACCGGTCTTGTCGCGCTTGACCTCGGAAAGGATCACACCCTTTTCCTTGACCATGACCGGCGCCGAAACCATGTTGACGTCGGCCACCTGGGGGCGGATCAGGCCGGCGAGCGCCGCGCTCGTCAGCGCCTTGGTGTTCATCGCCGCGGTCGACCCGTCGTAGAGGATCTCGATCTCCTTGATCGCGCTTTCGGTGACCTGTCCGACAAAGGCACCGAGAACGTCCGCGAGCCGGATGAAGGGCTTCAGGATCGGCGCCTCTTCCGCCGTGATCGACGGCATGTTGATGGCGTTCGTGACCGCACCCTTGACGAGATATTCCGACATCTGCTCGGCGACCTGAAGAGCGACGTTCTCCTGCGCCTCGGTCGTCGATGCGCCGAGATGCGGCGTGCAGACGACGTTCGGCAGGCCGAAGAGCGGGCTCTCCGTGGCGGGCTCGACCTCGAAGACGTCGAAGCCTGCGCCGGCGACGTGGCCGGACTTGAGGGCCTCGGCAAGCGCCTTTTCATCGACGAGACCGCCGCGGGCGCAGTTGATGATACGCACGCCCGGCTTGGCCTTCGCAATCGCCTCCGCGTTCAGGATGTTGCGGGTCTTGTCCGTCAGCGGCACGTGCAGGCTGATGAAGTCTGCCTGGGCGAGGAGTTCGTCGAGCTCGACCTTGACGACGCCCATTTCCTCTGCCCGCTCCTTCGACAGGAACGGATCATAGGCGATGACGTGCATCTTGAGACCGATCGCGCGGGCGCAGACGATCGAGCCGATATTGCCGGCGCCGATGACCCCGAGCACCTTGCCGGTGATCTCGACACCCATGAACTTCGACTTCTCCCACTTGCCGGCCTGGGTCGAGCCGTCGGCGGCGGGAAGCTGCCTTGCAACGGCGAACATCAACGCGATCGCATGCTCGGCGGTGGTGATCGAGTTGCCGAAGGGCGTGTTCATGACGATGATGCCGCGGCGCGAAGCGGCGGGAATGTCGACATTGTCGACGCCGATGCCGGCCCGGCCGACGACCTTGAGGTTGGTCGCGGCGGCGATCAGCTTTTCGGTCACCTTGGTGGCGGAGCGGATGGCAAGGCCGTCGTAATTGCCGATGATCTCGGCAAGCTTCTCCTTGTCCTTGCCAAGCTTCGGCTGGAAATCCACTTCCACGCCATGATCGCGGAATATCTGGACAGCGGTTTCCGACAGTTCATCGGATACGAGAACGCGAGGTGCCATGAAGGCCTCCTTGAAAAACAGGTCTGAACCATTGGGGATTAGGCTTCGCCCTCAGGGAGAGCGAAGCGGATCGCATCGGATCAGGCGGCAGCCTGCGAAAGCGTCGCCTTCTGGGTCTCGAAAGCCCAGGCGAGCCACGGCATCAACGCTTCCATGTCGGACGTCTCGATCGTCGCGCCCGCCCATATGCGAAGCCCAGACGGCGCATCGCGATAATGGCCGATGTCGAATGCGACGCCTTCCTTCTCGAGGAGGGCCACGACCCCCTTGGCGAAGGCGGCCTGTGCGTCCGCGTCGAGCGCCGACACATTATTGTCGGCGATCTTCAGGCAGACCGACGTATTGGATCGGGTTTCGGGCTTCACCGCGAGGTTGGCGATCCAGTCATTGGCTGCAACGAAACGGTGAATGACCTCGGCATTGGCATCGGCGCGGGCCATCAGACCCTCGAGGCCACCGACCGACTTCGCCCAGAGAAGCGCGTCGATATAGTCCTCGACGCAGAGCATGGACGGCGTATTGATCGTCTCGCCGGTGAAGATACCCTCGATCAGCTTGCCGCCCTTGGTCATGCGGAAGATCTTCGGCAGCGGCCAGGCGGGGACATAGGTCTCCAGCCGTTCGACTGCGCGGGGGCTGAGGATCAGCACGCCATGGGCGCCCTCTCCGCCGAGCACCTTCTGCCAGGAGAAAGTCACGACGTCGAGCTTGGCGAAATCGAGCGCCTGCGCGAAGGCGGCGGAGGTCGCATCGCAGATGGTCAGGCCCTTGCGATCCGCGGGAATAAAATCGGCATTCGGAACCCGCACGCCGGAGGTCGTGCCGTTCCAGGTGAAGACCACGTCGCGATCGAAATCGACTTTGGACAGGTCCGGGAGCGCGCCGTAATCGGCCTCCAGGCGGCGGACATCGGAAAGCTTCAACTGCTTGACGACGTCGGTCACCCAGCCGGCACCAAAGCTCTCCCAGGCCAGCATGTCGACGCCGCGGGCGCCGAGCAGCGACCAAAGCGCCATTTCAACGGCACCGGTGTCCGAAGCGGGCACGATACCGATACGGTAATCGGCCGGAACTTCGAGAATTTCGCGGGTGAGATCTATCGCTTGCTTGAGCTTTGTCTTTCCGATCTTGGCTCGGTGCGAGCGACCGAGCGGGGCATCGGAGAGAGCTTCGAGCGTCCAACCGGGACGCTTGGCGCAAGGACCGGAAGAAAAATGAGTATTGGCCGGGCGCATGGCCGGCTTGGCAGGCTTCGTCATATGCTATCCTCTCAGATAGAAGCCCCTCGTTGGGGAGGGGTGTCCCGCCGCCGGGAATATTGCGGCTCGGAGAGGAAGTCAAGCGGTCGCGTCGCGTTTGAAGAAACTTTTGCCGTTTCGAGCAAACCGGCACTGCATCACCAAAGCGCGAAACGCAGTCCGACGCGGAACTCATGACGCGACAGTCCGTCGTCATAGCCCTCCGCGCCCCCGGAGCCAAACATGTCGCCATCCGCAATCTGCGAATAGCGATAGCCGGCATCGAACTTCAGCCGATCCGTGACGTCGTAGGAGGCGCCCACCATGAGGGCATAGGTAAAGCGCCAGCTGTCCCGCCCGCCATAGGAAGCACCGCCCGCCGTCCCGGAGCAGGCCCCGCCTGCCCCAACGCAGGTCGAGGTCTCATGGGTCGTTTTCCAGTCGATCCGGGTCGCTCCGATACCGGCACCGAGATACGGCGTGAAACCGGCAAGCGTCGCCAGATCGACATAACCGTTTGCCATCAGGCCGAGCGCGGAAAAATTGGCGCTGTGGGAAAGAGCGCACCTCGTCCCCGCGCCCTCGCCCGCGCACGGACTGGCGGACAGCGACGCCCCGTCGAAGCGGCCCTCGAAATATTCGGCCGTTAGATCGGCACGAATGACGTCGGTGAATTGATAGCCGAGGCCGATGGTGGCGGAGGCCGGCTTGTCGAAGCGCGCGTCGTCGAAGGAAACGGCTCCCGTGCCGCCAGAGGAGCGGTAGAAGGGATCGCCCTCGTCCAGCCAGGCTGCGTAGCCGATGTCGCCACGCAGATAAAGCCCGCCGCCGGTCGCTTCCGGCGAAATCGTGATCTCGGGCGCGTCGAGCAGTTCTTCGTCGGCGGCCTGTGCAGAGAACGGCGCCAACAGGCCGGCGCAGAATGCCATGCTGCAAAATCCCCGTCGCCAATCCATGCCATGCCCTTTCGCTCGGCCAGGTGCTGCGGGTTTGCGCATATATGGGGAGACGCAAAGCGCTGCAGCGTGAAGCTGGCCATTCGCGTTAACTATTGCAGGCACGGGTTAACTATGGGTTAACCATGTCTCTTAGGAACATGGAAAGCGGTCAATGGACAAAAACATGCAGCAGCTCAAAGGGCTACAGCGCCATTCGCGCGTCTCATAAGACGCGCGGCGCTGTAGGGAACTTTTCGCAGGACTGCAATCTGGCCTCTGCCTCGTCCCTGTGCTTGTCACAGGGATGAGGCGATCAAACAAGCGGCGGCGGTGGCCCGAATCTCAACAGGCCTTAGCCCGGATCACTTATATACGATCGGCTCGGCCGGCGGCACATAGGCCGCTTCGCAATTGTTGCCGAAGGAATAGCGCAGGCCGGCGCGCGCCTCGTGCACATAGATGTCCTTGTCGTAGGCCGGGCCGCTGTTGAGATTGTAGCCGAACATGTTGCCGCCGTTGATATGGCGGAAGCGGTAGCCGACATCGGCCTTGAGATTGCAGGTGAGATCCACGGCGGTACCGGCCATCAGCGCATAGGTGAAGCGCCAATCGCTTTCGCCCTTGTGCTCGATCGTCGGGTCGCAGTTGCCGGGATCCGTAACGTCGCAACTCGTGTTGCGCAGGGTTCCCCACTTTACCCGGGTGCCACCGATACCGGCACCGACATAGGGTGTGAAGGCACCGTAGGTCCCGAGGTCGACATAGGCATTGGCCAGCAGGCTCCAGGCGGACATCGATGCGACATCGTTCGAGACGCAGTTGACGGCTACCCCGCAACCGCCGCTGGTAGAGCCGTTGAAGTCGGACTCGCCGAGGTAGTCGAGCGTGACGTCGGCACGCAGATAGCTGTTGATCTGGTATCCGACACCGCCGCCAAGGACGTAGGAATCATCTACATCGGCGCGGTCGAAATCGACCAGATTGCTGTTCGAGCCCTGGAAATAGTGGGCACCGCGCAAATCGTTCCACGCGTAACCGACGTCGCCGCGCAAATACCAGCCGCTGGCTTCGACCACCTCCACCGGCTGCTCGACGAACGGTGCTTCTACGGGCGGCTGATAGACGTCCGCTGCATAAACCGGCGTGCCGCTCAGCAGAGCCGCAGCAACGCCCCTAAAAATCTTCTTCATGCCCCAACCCCAATACATTAGTGTATTCTTGAACGGCTGACGGATCATAGTCGCAGCCGTTTTGTATGCTTCGATGCATGATGAAGGGGAAAGGTTAATCCCTGATTAACTACAAAAATTTACCTTGAATATTAACTTTTGGAAGTATTCGGTCGGTATATTTACGTACAGTGATTGCCCCTCATCCGCCTGCGGATGAGGGGCAGCGGCTATTTCTTAATCAGGCAGCGTTGCGCACGCCGCCGATCACGTTGACGAGTTCGTCGACGATGCGCTCGACCTGACCGCGGTCGTCGCCCTCCGCCATGACGCGGATCAGCGGTTCGGTGCCGGAGGGCCGGATGAGCAGCCGCCCGTTCTTGGCGAGCTGCGCCTCCGCATCGGCGATCGCCTGCTGCACGCCGGCATCCTCCAGGGGCTTGCCGGCCGCAACGCGAACATTCTTCAGGACCTGCGGCACGGGCTCGAAACGACGGCAGATCTCGCTCACAGTCTTGCCCTGGCGCTTTACGACCGCGAGGATCTGCAGCGCCGCGACGAGGCCGTCGCCGGTGGTGCCGAAATCGGAAAGCACGATGTGGCCCGATTGTTCGCCACCGACGTTCAGGCCGTCCTGACGCATCTGCTCGACGACGTAGCGATCGCCCACCTTGGTGCGGTGGAGCTTGAGCCGGCGCGCCTGAAGGTAGCGTTCGAGGCCGAGATTCGACATGACGGTCGCGGCAATGCCGCCGCCCTTGAGCATGCCATCTGCCGCCCAGCTGTCGGCGATGACCGCCATGAGCTGGTCGCCGTCGATGACTGCCCCCTCCTCGTCGACGATCAGAACACGGTCGGCGTCTCCGTCGAGCGCGATGCCGATATCCGCCCTCACCTCGTGCACCTTCTTCTGAAGCGCCGCCGGATGCGTCGATCCGCACTCAAGGTTGATGTTGACGCCGTTCGGTTCGGTTCCGATCGTAACGACTTCGGCGCCTAGTTCCCAAAGGGCGGAGGGCGCGACCTTGTAGGCGGCACCGTTTGCGCAATCGATCGCGATCCGAAGACCTTTCAGCGTGACGTCGCGCGGCAGCGTCCGCTTGGCTTGCTCGATATACCGGTAGATGTCACCGTCGACGCGCTTGGCCCGGCCGATATCCTCCGGCTTGGCGAGCTGCCCGGACATATCCTGCTCCAACAGTTCTTCGATCTTTTGTTCAATGTCATCCGAGAGCTTGTAGCCATCGGGCCCGAAGAGCTTGATGCCGTTGTCGCGGAACGCATTGTGCGAGGCGGAGATCATCACGCCGATATCGGCCCTCAGCGACCGCGTCAGCATGGCAACGCCGGGCGTCGGGATCGGGCCGAGCAGAAAGACGTCGAGCCCCGCTGCCGTGAAGCCCGCGACCATTGCGTTCTCGAGCATGTAGCCGGACAGGCGCGTGTCCTTGCCGATCACCACCCGGTGGCGGTGAGCGCCGTTTCTGAAAATCGTTCCTACTGCAATGCCGACCCGCATGGCGAGGTCCGGCGTCATCGGAAATATATTGGACTGGCCGCGAATGCCGTCGGTGCCGAAATATCTGCGCTTCATAAAAACTCCATTGTCCTGCTTCGGCGTCGCCTCTTGTGCCGGCCGCGTGCGCCTGCGTGTTCCGCTCTTGGTTTTCATAGTTCCGCGACCCGCCCGCAAATCTGCGCCATATTTGCCATAAAACCGCAATATACGGCACCGATCATAACATCAGAAATCATTACAGCGCGTTACAACCGGATCTTTCCCTGAGCAACGCTTGGGCGCACCACTGTTGCACTGAAACGTGAGCATCCAAAAATGCCGCCGCTCCTTCCGGAGCGGCGGCATTGGATTTGCGCATGTGTGGGAACCTATTGCGGCTGCGGTTCGAACCCACCTTCGGGCTCCTCGCCCTTGGTGCCGGCTTCCTTCTTGGTGCCGGCTGACGGCACTGCAGAGCCGCGATGCGGCGGTGTGTCGTCCCCGAGATCGCGCGCCGGCTTCTCGCCGCGGATCAGAGCCTTGATCTCGTCGCCGGTCAGCGTCTCGTATTCGAGCAATCCTTCCGCGAGAGCCACGAATTCATGGTTCTTTTCGATGAGGATGCGGCGCGCCGTCTCATAGGCCTCGTCGATCAGCCGGCGGATTTCGTTGTCGATTTTCTGGGCGGTCGATTCCGAAACGTTCTTCTGCTGCGCGACGGAATGGCCGAGGAAAACCTCCTGCTGATTCTCGCCATAGGCGACCTGACCGAGCTGGTCGGAGAAGCCCCACTGCGTCACCATCGCCCGGGCAAGCTTCGTCGCCTGCTCGATATCGGAGGATGCGCCGGAGGTGATGTTCTCCTTGCCGAAGGTCAGTTCCTCGGCAACGCGTCCGCCCATCATGATCGCAAGGCGCGAGATCATCCACTTGTAGCTCATCGAGTAGCGGTCGCCCTCGGGAAGCTGCATCACCATGCCGAGCGCACGGCCGCGGGGAATGATCGTCGCCTTGTGCAACGGATCGGCCGAGGGGACGTTGAGCGCGAGGATCGCATGGCCCGCCTCGTGATAGGCGGTCAGCTTCTTCTCGGCTTCGGTCATGGCCGAAGAGCGGCGCTCGGCGCCCATCATGATCTTGTCCTTGGCGTCCTCGAACTCCTGCATGGTAACGAGGCGCTTGTTGCGCCGCGCCGCCATCAGCGCGGCCTCGTTGACGAGATTCATGAGATCGGCGCCCGAGAAGCCCGGCGTGCCGCGTGCCAGCACCTTGAGGTCCACGTTCGGTGCGAGCGGCACGTTGCGGACATGCACTTTCAGGATCCGCTCGCGGCCGTTGATGTCCGGGTTCGGTACGACGACCTGGCGGTCAAAGCGGCCCGGACGCAGAAGCGCCGGGTCGAGCACGTCCGGCCGGTTGGTGGCCGCGATGAGGATGATGCCCTCGTTCGCCTCGAAGCCGTCCATCTCGACCAGCAGCTGGTTCAGCGTCTGCTCGCGCTCGTCGTTGCCGCCGCCGAGACCGGCGCCGCGATGGCGGCCGACCGCATCGATTTCGTCGATGAAAATGATGCAGGGGGCGTTCTTCTTCGCCTGCTCGAACATGTCGCGGACGCGCGATGCGCCGACACCGACGAACATTTCGACGAAGTCCGAACCCGAAATCGTGAAGAAGGGGACGTTCGCCTCGCCGGCAACCGAGCGGGCAAGCAGCGTCTTACCGGTGCCGGGCGGTCCGACCAGCAGCACGCCGCGCGGGATGCGGCCACCGAGGCGCTGGAACTTCTGCGGGTCGCGCAGGAATTCGACTATTTCCTCGAGATCCTGCTTGGCCTCGTCGACACCAGCGACGTCGTCGAAGGTCACGCGGCCATGCGCTTCCGTCAAAAGCTTTGCCTTGGACTTTCCGAAACCCATCGCGCCGCGCGAGCCACCTTGCATCTGCCGCATGAAGAACAGCCAGACGCCGAGGATCAGGAGCATCGGCAACAGCGTTCCGATGTAGCTGAGGAAGCCCGACGAGCCGTCCGTCTCCGGCCGAACCGTGACCGTGACGTCCTTGGCTTCCAGCCGCTCCGTCAGCGCCGTGTCGACGGCGGGCGCATAGGTCTGGAAAGTCGCCCCGCTTTCGGTGTAGCTGCCGATCACCTTCGAACCGGTGATCACCACGTCCTTCACACGGCTCGCGTCTACGTCCTTGAGGAACTGCGAGAATGGAATTTCACGCGAGCCTGCTCGTTCGGTCGGCTGCTGGAACATGCTGAATAGCGCTATCAGGAGAAGCGCTATGATTGCCCAAAGGGCAAAATTTCGAAAATTAGGGTTCATCGAACTCCCCGGAACCTGTCGCAGCCCGCGCATTCGCCGGACTGTATTGTTGGTCCTAACATAGGTGTCCGGGGTGACCTTGCCAAGGAAAACCGCCGGTTACGTTTCCATTTCTATCAAAACATCGTGCACCGGCGGCGCGGGGTATCGATCACGCCCAAACGACACGGCGACCGCATCCGCCATGATCCTGTCGAAACCCGGCAAAAAGGTGTCGTAAAGCGGGATGTAGTACTCGACTTTCGCCGGAGCCTCGCCGAAGGCGAGCCCCGCGCCGTCCGCCGACGCGATTTCTGGTGCCACCATGGATCCGCGCTTGGCAATCCCCGTCGGCAGCCCTGCGTCAATAAGCCTCTGAGTCCACAGCCTCCCCGAAGCGTCCGCGGCGACCGTAACCGCCGTCCCGCCGCTCTTTACCGTGAACCGCCCATCCCAAATGCCCTGCCCGCCCGGTCCGATGGCGAGCCCCGGCAGGTTGCGCGCCTCTCGATAGAGATAGAGACCGCTTGCCCGCCGGTCGAAGACGACCCGTCCCGCCGTCATGCGGCCAGGCTCACCCGATCGCAGGAACTGCGAAAGCCGCTGCACCGTGGCGCGAGCGGGCATGTGGTCGCGCCCGCCGAGAACCGACGCGACCGTCAGGAGCGCACGGCGCCAGTCCGCATCGTCGATCTCCCCGGCATGCCGCGCCGAAACCTCCGCGACCAGCGCCTCGTGAACGCGGATACGCTTCTCGATCAGGGCGGCGGCTCTGGCGGAAGAGGCGGCGCGCTGGCGCCCGTTGCACAAGGGCGTCGGCATCCCCTGGGATGTCGCTATCCGGGCACGCACCCGGACCCGCTCGAAGGCGGGGTTGGCATTGCTCGGATCGTCGATCCAGGAGACGCCGCATGCCTGGAGAAAGCTGCGGATGTCGGCGCGCACCAAGCCGAGAAACGGCCGCAACACCCAGATCCGCCGTCCGTACAACATGGCCGCGGCCATGCCGGCGGCGCCATGCCCTTCGCCCTGCCCCCCGTCTCCAGCACCATCGCTTCTGCCGCGGGCAACGCGCATGGCGACGGTCTCCTGCTGGTCGTCGCGCGTATGGCCGGTCGCGATGCAATCGGCGCCAAGCGCCACCGCGGCCTCGGCCAGCAATTCGTAGCGTTTGTTTCGAGCCGCCGCCTGAATGCCGGTCGACGGCTTCGCGCCCTCCCAGCGATACACGCGGTGGACAATACCGAGCGCAGCACAAAAAGCCGCCACATCTTCTGCTTCGCGAGCCGACTGCGGCCTCAGCGCATGGTCGACAGTGCAGGCGGCAAGGGAAAATCCACGGCGCTCATCTGCGGCGATCGCCGCATGCAGGGCTACAAGCAACCCCATCGAGTCGCTGCCACCGGAGACGGCAACCAGAATCCTGCAGGGCCTGATAAAGGATCGGAGAAAATTTCGGGCCGTATCGAGGACGGCATGGGGCATCTTGGCCCGCCTCAGCAGCCGAAACGGCTCTGCTCGCTCGCCACCTTCGCCTTCACGGCGGGTGATGCTTTCGGATAGCGCTTGTTGACCTCGCGCAGCGTGGCGCAGGCGGTCTCCTTGTTGTCGAGGGCGCCGAGGGACATGCCCAGCTTCAAGAGCATTTCCGGAGCCTTCGGTGACTTGCCGTGGCTCTGATGCGCGTTGAGGAAGGTCTTGGCCGCGTC
This sequence comes from Sinorhizobium sp. 22678, assembly GCF_052044265.1. Classification (NCBI taxonomy): domain Bacteria; kingdom Pseudomonadati; phylum Pseudomonadota; class Alphaproteobacteria; order Hyphomicrobiales; family Rhizobiaceae; genus Sinorhizobium; species Sinorhizobium sp. 22678. The sequence goes on from NZ_JBQEMS010000002.1 coordinate 132,754, forward strand.
GCTGTACTTGCCTTGCGAATACTGTGCCTCGCCCATCCAGAAGCTCGCATCCGCCGCCTTGTCGCCGCTTGGAAAGGCATCGAGATAATCGCGGAATTCCTGCTCTGCGATGCTGTAATCACCGGAAAGCACGTGGCTGTAGCCTGCTTGGTAGAGATCGCCCGGATCGCTGAGGGACGCGGTCGCCTGTCCGCTGGCCGGCACGCTTCCCGGATTGTCGTTGAGGCCGCCGCCCTGGGTCGCAAGTCCTGTGTCGACGCCGGGCAGAGTGGCGTTGGCTCCGGGCTCCACGCCCGCCGTTGCAGAGACGGGATTGCCGTTCTCGTCGAAGATGATCTGACCCAGCGTCGTCGGCGCGGGCGCTGCGCCTGGCCCGCTGGGATCGACACCCGCCCTATCGGCGCCGCCGGCAGCCGGAGCGCCCGAGGGCCGGCTATCCGTCACCCCGGGGGTGACGGACGCCTGATCATTCGATTTCGGCGTTTCAAGCGCGCCGCTCTTCTTGGAGGAGGACCTGCCGTTTTCCAGGTCCTGGAAGCGGAACTCGTTGTCCTCTTGGAACTTCCGGATCTGCTCCTGCATCTGCAGGAGCTGGAAGCTCATTTCCTCGATACGCCCGTTGAGAGAGCGGATCTGTTCCTCGAGTTGACCGACCCGTGCGATATCGGATGACTGCACCTTCATTACCGGAAGGTTGCCCTTGCTGCCGGCATCGGTCTGCGTCGTACGGGCAAAGAGCCCGGAAAGCGGCATGGCATCTGCTGTAGAGCCGAGACCCGCAAGGGTCACGAGGCCAAGCAGTCCTGCCACGACAAATTTCTTCATTTCATTTGTCCTGTTCGTAACCGATTCTCCCGCCCCTGAATCGCCTTGCGCAGTACATTCGTCGAATCCGAGGTGGGGTGCCGCACAGTTTTCCAACTCCCGTGAAAAAGCAACGGAGTTCGGCCAAAGTGTGGTAAAAAAGAAAGGGCGGCCCGCAGGCCGCCCTTCGAATCCCCCTCGTTGCCGAATAATCAGCTGCCGGCGCCGCCGAGAACGGTAACGGCGCGGCGGTTCTGCGACCAGCAGGAGATGTCGTCGCAAACGGCGACCGGCTTTTCCTTGCCGTAGGAGATCGTGCGCATGCGGTTTCCAGGGACGCCGCGGCTGACGAGATAGTCGCGGGTCGCGGCAGCACGGCGGGCGCCGAGCGCGAGGTTGTATTCGCGGGTGCCGCGCTCGTCGGCATGGCCTTCGATGGTGATTGCGTAGTTCGGATATTTTGCCAGCCACTGGGCCTGCCGGTCGAGCGTCGCCTGTGCGTCGGCTCGGATCGACGTCGAGTCGGTATCGAAGAAGATGCGGTCGCCGACGTTCACGGTGAAGTCCTGCTGTGAGCCCGGGGTCGCCGCGCCTGCGCCGAGTCCGAGGCCGGCAGCATCGTTCGGCAGGTTCTTCTTGGAAGCGCAGCCAGCAAGGGCAAGCGTCATGACGAGCGCGATCATGACCGGATTGCGGGCGATGGTCTGCATGCGGCTTGCTGCCGGGGTGTCAATTCGGCTCATGGGCCGGGTCTCCTTGAGAAGTGTCAAATTCACGGTTGCCAGACTGTAACCGGAAGCGGTTAATTGCTTTTCAACGGATATGGTTAACAAATCGACAATGTGCGTCGGGGCGCCTGCTACACCAGCACTTTGCGGCGAGAAAGCGGCACATTCGCCTCATTCCCTGCCATAACTGTGGACGCGCGATCACGAAGAGTTTCGGGCCGTATCGGCCCGAAATCTTTGAATCTCATCAATTCTCTCGATCGGGCCCGCCGGCGGCCCTATTCCATCAACGGCGACCAGGCCGGGTCCGAGGCGAAGCCCTGCGTCTGGACGAGCTGTTCGTTGTAGCCCGTCAGATCGATCGAATAGAGCTGCGGACCGCCCGCACCGGCGTTCTGGCGGAAGAACATGAGAACGCGGCCGTTCGGCGCCCAGGTCGGGCCTTCATTGTGGAAGCCGGTGGTGAGAATGCGTTCGCCCGAACCGTCCGGCTTCATGACGCCGATCGAGAACTTGCCCCCGGACTGCTTGGTGAAGGCGATGAGGTCGCCGCGTGGAGACCAGACGGGCGTCGAATAGGAGCCGTCGCCGAAGGAAATGCGCGTCTGGCCCGAGCCGTCGGCGCCCATGACGTAGAGCTGCTGCCTGCCGCCGCGGTCGCTTTCGAAGACGATCCGGCTGCCGTCCGGCGAATAGGAAGGAGAGGTGTCGATCGCCGCGGTATTGGTGAGCCGCGTCGTCGTGCGCGAGCGCAGATCCATCGTATAGATGTTGGCGTTGCCTTCCTGCTGCAGGCTCATGATCACCCGCTGGCCATCCGGCGAGAAACGCGGGGCGAAGGTCATGCCCGGGAAATTGCCGACCACCTCGCGCTGCCCCGTTTCGAGCTGCAGCAGATAGACGCGCGGCTGCTGGTTCTCGAACGACATATAGGTGATTTCCTGACGGTTCGGCGAGAAGCGCGGCGTCAGCACGATGTCGTTGGCATTGGTGAGCGCCCGGGAATTGGCCCCGTCCTGGTCCATGATGGCAAGTTGGCGCTTGCGCGCGTTCTTCGGCCCGCTTTCGGCGACGTAAACGATGCGCGTGTCGAAATAGCCCTTCTCGCCGGTGATCCTCTCATAGATCGCGTCGGCGATGATGTGGGCGACCCGGCGCCAGTTCTCCGGCTGGGTGTAGAACTGCTGACCGAGCATCTGCTGGCCGGCAAAGGTATCCCAGAGGCGGAACTCCGCCTTCAGCCTGCCGTCGCCTTCCTGCGTGACGCGGCCGATGACGAGCGCCTGCGCGTTGATCACTTTCCAGTCCTCGAAACGCGGCGCGGCATCGGGATTGGAGATCTTCTCGATGAAGGCGCCCTTGTCGATCGGCGCGAAGAGCCCGGAGCGCTTCAGGTCTGCGGCAACGACGTCGGAGATCTTCCGGGCGAGATCGCCCTGCAGGAAGTCCGTGATCGCGATCGGCAGCGGCTCGACGTTACCCTTGTTGATGTTGATCTCGACGAGCGCATTTGCCGGCGAGGCAATGAGCCCGCAGCCGGCGACCAGCACCATCAGGAGGCGGAAAAAATTGCGTCTCAGCATTTCCATAAAGCCTTTCAGCCTTTCGTGTTCCGAGCAGGATGAGGCGCAATGATCCGCCCACAACCAGCCCAACCTGTCTAGAGCATCGAGCTCGGGTCGAAGTTGACGACGACCTCGCTCCACGAATCGTATTTGTCGGCCGGCAGCCCCTTGAAGGGAGCAGACTTCAGAATGGCCCGGCGTGCACCACCCATGAGTGCCCGCCGCGCCGCATCCGAGCCGCCGCTGGCTTCCACTTCCGGTTCGCCGATCAGGTCGCCGTTCGGGTCGAGCCGCATCGTTACCTTGATGCGGACATCCGCCGCGTCGGCCATGCCGGGAATGATCGACCAGTTGTTCTGGATCTGGCCGCGAAGCGCGTCCATTTCGCTCTGCGAAAGCGTATTGCCGCTCGTCGTCTTCTTGCCGCCGAGGGCCGCCTCCTCGGTCGAGCGCTTGGCGCCGCCGCCGGAGGATTCCTGCTTGTTGAGCAGCGCCGCGATCTCGTCGGCATTGAAGTCGCTCTCCTTCTGGGAGGACGCCTTCTTCTGCTCCTTCTTGGCTTCGTCCTTCTTGCGTTCGGGCGTCTTGGCCGTTTGCGCGGGCTTTTCGACCTTGGGCTTCGACTGCGGCGTCGGCACCCTGTCCGGCAGAGCCTCGGCCTCGGGATTTTCCGCAGGCTGTTCTTCCGCCGGTGCCGGTTCCGGCTTCGTGTCCGGCTTCACTTCCTGTTTGGGTTCGGGGAGTGCCGCCACTTCCGTGGCCGGCTCGGCCGCCGGCTTCTCCTCGACGTTCTCGATCGCTTCCTTCACCGGATCGGGTGTCGGCGGTGCCTTTTCGGTCTTCTGCGGCGCTGCGGCCGACTCGTTTTCGACCGGCTTGACATTGGGCGTGGGCGGCGTCTTCAGGTCGACGTCGTTCTCGCCGACATTCTCGGCGTTTTCGACAGGCGTCGGCTTCTTGGTCGGAACGGGCGATGCCTTTTCCTTGGCCGGAGCCTTCTTGTCGCCCTGCTGGATCTGCGTGATCGACTCGACCGGCACGATGTCGACCGGCAGCGCCTCGACATCCGCGACCTCGAAATCGGCCGGGCTGCCAAGCGACACCAGCGCCCAGGTGAGAACCAGAGCGTGGAGGACAGCAGATGTAGCGATACTGCCCTTCATTCGGACGATCACTTCTCTTGTTCTTGAAGCGTTACGAGACCCAGGTTCTTGAAGCCTGCCGCGGAGATGCGTGCCATCACCTTCATCACGGTGCCGTAATCGGCACTGGTGTCGCCGCGCACATAGATGCGCTCATTGTAGCCGGTCGTGGCAATCGCCTCGAGCTTCGGCACGACCTCGTCGATCGCGATCGGAGTCTCCTGCAGGAAGATCTCGCCCGCCGGGTTGACCGAAACGGTGATCGGCTGGGTATCGGCGTTCATGGCCTTCGCCTGCGTTTCCGGCAGATCGATCGGCACGCCGACCGTCATCATCGGCGCGGCCACCATGAAGATGATGAGGAGAACCAGCATGACGTCGACGAGCGGCGTGACGTTGATCTCGCTGATCGCGCTTCTTCTGCCGCCACGGCGGCGGCGCCCGCCGCCCGACCCCTTGGCTCCGCCAGCTGCCATACCCATCAGCGTAGTCTCCGTGCTTTGAGGTCGTTATTGCGCGGCCTGACGAGAAGGCTGCAGCTTCTCGTCGATCTGCCGCGACAGGATGGCGGAGAACTCGTCGGCAAAGGCTTCCATGCGTGCCGTCAGCTTGCCGGCATCCGCGGTGAACTTGTTGTAGGCGATAACGGCAGGAATAGCGGCGAGCAGACCGATGGCGGTCGCCAGCAGCGCTTCGGCGATACCGGGCGCTACGACGGCGAGGTTGGTGGATTTGGAACCGGCGATGGCCTGGAACGAGGTCATGATACCGACGACGGTACCGAAAAGGCCGATGAAGGGTGCAGCCGAGCCGATCGTCGCCAGCGAGCCGAGCCTTGCCTCGAGCGCTTCGGATTCTCGGGCGAGCGTCACGTCCATGGCGCGGTCGATACGCATCTGCAGGCCGATCGGCGCGCGCGCGCCGCGCTCGAAGCTTTTCTTCCATTCGCGCATGGCCGAAACGAAGATCGCGCCCATTCCGCTCGTCTGCCTGTCCGAGAGGGTACGATAGAGCTCCTCCAGCGATTGACCCGACCAGAATACCTGCTCGAAATTGTCGAGCTGCCGGCGGACGCGCCCGTAATTGAGGCTCTTGTCGACGACGATCGCCCAGGTCCAGACCGAGGCGGCGATGAGCCCCAGCATGACCAGCTTCACGACCAAGCCCGCTTGCATGAAGAGCGACCAGAGGGTCACGTCGCTCGTCGCGGCCAATCCAACCTGTTCCATCGATTTCAGTCCCCGAATCCAAACACCCGGCAGAGCAACTCATGCTCTAGACCGGGTCGCCCAAACGTCCTGCAGCAGGAATGCCCCGGTATTGCCACCGATCGCGGCATTGCGATCTACTCGCGTCAGCCTGCCTTCTTGCCGTCAATTTTGGTCAAAGGATGACGTGCACTGCACAAATCCTGATACACGGATTAAGACACCATTATGGTTAAGGGAGTATTACCGCGCGCGCAGTTCGACTGAGCTTGAGCGATACGGAACTTCGCACCGGGTCGCACGTTTCGGTGCCATGAGCCCCTGGCCCCCGAAACATACAGCCTTCCAGCCGAAATCGGGCTGACGATCCATGGCCGCTCGCAATCAACCGCTTTCCGAATATAACCGGCGCCGCGATTTCACGCGGACCAGCGAACCCAAGGGTGCGGTCGCGCGGCGCAGCGGGGACAACAGGATGCGGTTTCTGGTCCAGAAGCACGCTGCGACCCGCCTGCATTACGACTTCCGCCTGGAATGGGAGGGCGTGCTGAAGAGCTGGGCGGTGACCCGCGGCCCGAGCCTCAACCCCGAAGACAAGCGCCTGGCCGTGCGTACCGAAGACCACCCGCTTGCCTATGGCGATTTCGAAGGAACGATACCGAAGGGAGAGTACGGCGGCGGTACCGTGATGCTCTGGGATACCGGCTGGTGGGAGCCGGAGGATGACCCGTCGAAGGCCTTGAAGAAGGGCAAGCTCTCCTTCAAGCTGCATGGCAGCCGAATGAAGGGCGGCTGGGCGCTGGTGCGCATGCGGCCACGCGAAGGCGAAAAGCGCGAGAACTGGCTGCTCGTCAAGGAAACGGACGAGATCGCCTCCGAAGACGGCGAGAGCCTGATCAACGAGAACATCACCAGCATCGTCACCGGCCGGACAATGGAGGAGATCGCCAACGGCAAAGGCGAGAAGCAGGCACGGGTCTGGCATTCCAACGAGAGCATCGCGGCCAATCTCAAGGCCGGCGCGATCGCCGAAACCGGCAATGCAGGCAAGCCTGTCACGCGAAAAGCCTTCGGTAAGCTGCCCGCCTTCAAGGCACCGCAGCTGGCGACTCTGGTGACCAAGGTGCCTGCCGGCGATGCATGGCTGAACGAAGCCAAGTTCGACGGCTACCGTCTTGTCTGCGCCGTCGGCGCCGGCACCGTGCGCTGCTACACGCGCAACGGCCTCGACTGGACCGATAAGTTCCCGGCAATTGCCGCCGCCCTTGCCGAACTCGACTGCCGGTCGGCCCTCATCGATGGCGAAGTGGTGGCGCTGTCGGAAGGCGGATCGACGTTCTCGGCCTTGCAGAAAGCGCTTAGAACGGGGGCCAGCACACGGCTTTACGCTTTCGACCTCATCGAGCTCGACGGCAAGGATTTGAGCCGTAAGCCGCTCGTGGAACGCAAGGAACGGCTCGAAGCGCTGCTCCAAACGCTCGGCACCACCTCGACCATACAATTCAGCGAGCATGTCCGCGGCAATGGCGAGCACGTGCTTTCCGCGATATGCAAGGCAGGCCAGGAGGGTATAATCGCCAAGGAGGCGGATGCCCCCTATCGCAGCGGGCGCAGCCGAAGCTGGCTGAAGGTGAAATGCACGAAGCGCCAGGAGTTCGTCATCGGTGGCTATACCCCATCTTCGAAGAAAGGACGCGCCTTTGCCTCGCTTCTTGTCGGGACGTTCGAAGGCCGGAAGCTGATCTACCGTGGCGGCGTCGGCACCGGATTCAACGGGAAGACGATGAAGGAACTCGCTGCGGCCTTCGCGAAGCGCAGACGCGACACGTCGCCCTTCGACAGCGTGCCGCGAGAGAGAATGCGAAATTCGGTATGGCTTGAGCCGGACCTGGTGGCGGAGGTGGATTTCGCCGAGTTCACGGCTGACGGACATGTCCGCCACGGTTCATTCGAGGGATTGCGCGAGGACAAGGAGGCCAGGGCCGTGAAACTGGAGACAGCGAAGCCGGCGGAAGCGGAGCCGGAGACCGCCAAAAGCAAAACCTCGGCCAAGCCGCGCAAGACGCCGGCTGTGCAAGGAGACGGCGATGTCCTCGGTATCCGCATCTCGCATCCGGACCGGGTGCTCTTCGAAGGCCAGGGCATCACCAAGATCGATCTCGCCCGCTATTATGCCGTCGTCGCCGAGAGGATGCTCCCCTTTGCCGCCGATCACCCCGTTTCGCTGGTGCGCTGCCCGCAGGGCGGCGATCGGCACTGCTTCTTTCAGAAACACGCGAGCGACGGCTTCCCCGAGGCGATCCGGGAAGTGCCGATCACCGAGTCATCGGGCGACACCGAGAACTATATGTACATCCACGATGCCAAGGGCCTCGTCGCCGCCGTGCAGATGGGAACGCTCGAGTTTCACATCTGGGGTTCAGGCATCGATCGACTGGAGAAACCCGACCGTCTGGTCTTCGATCTCGACCCCGATCCGAGCGTCGACTTCGAGACGGTCAAGGCGGCAGCCGTCAAGCTTCGCGACGAGCTCGCCGAGATCGGCCTGAAGACAGTGCCCATGGTGACCGGCGGCAAGGGCGTCCACGTCATCGTTCCGCTCCGCCCCCATGCCGAATGGGAGGAGGCCAAAGGCTTCGCCAAAGCGCTCGCGCGATCTATTGCCGAGCGCGATCCGGATAATTTCGTCGCCACCATGTCGAAGGCGAAGCGCAAGGGAAGGATTTTCATAGACTGGCTGAGAAACGATCGCGGCGCCACGGCGATCGCACCCTATTCCACCCGCGCGCGCTCCGGCGGACCGGTGGCCACTCCGGTCGGCTGGGACGAACTCCAAGGGCTCGAGGCCGCCAACGGGTTTCACATTCCGGACATTGTCGAGCGGATAGAATCCGGAACCGATCCGTGGCGGGAGATCGGCAAGATCAGTCAGTCGCTGACGAAGAAGATATTGAACTCGGTCGAGTGAGCCGGCCGCTCACCCGGAAGCCGCCTGCGCAGCAAGGAATTTCGTTGCCAGTGCCTCCGGCAGACGCCTCGGCCGCCCCTGACCGTTGATGACCGCAATGATTACCTTGGCCGCGATCAGCAGCGCGTCGCCGCGCCTGATCTGCTGCTGCAGGATCATTTTTGCGCCGCCGGCCTTTTCGGTCGCGGTCTCGATGGTCAGGACGTCGTCCATGCGCGCCGGCGCCTTGAAGTCGATTTCCATACGATGGACGACGAAGACGAGGCCTTCCACGTCGCCTTCGATCGCCAGCGACGCCTGCTCGACGCCGAGAAGCCGCAGATAGTCGGTCCGGGCGCGCTCCATGAAATGCAGATAGCGCGCATGGTAGACGACGCCGGAAAAATCGGTGTCCTCGTAATAGACCCGCTGGATCAGTCGGTGGCCGGTCTCGGTCAGCTCGCCGGCAAGCGAAATCAGTGACATGGCATTCTCCGGGAGGATTTTTCGCGTTTTCCTGTGCAGGAACAAAAAGACATTTGCAAGCACTGCAGCTTTGTCACAATCCTATCCTATCAGGACCCTGTCCTCTTCCCGAGCAGGAGAATCGTGCATGAAGATCGCAGTCCTCGGCGGTGATGGTTTCGTCGGCTGGCCCACCGCCCTGCATTTGTCCGATGCGGGCCACGACGTTCACATCCTCGACAATCTCTCCCGCCGCTGGATCGACACGGAACTCGGCGTGCAATCTCTGACGCCGATGGATTCCATCCAGGAGCGCACGCGGATCTGGCACGCCGAAACCGGCCGGCGTATCCACTTCAATCTGATCGATCTCGCCCGCGACTACGAACTCCTGAAGAATTGGCTGGCGGAGCATCGGCCCGATGCGGTGGTCCACTTCGCCGAGCAGCGGGCCGCTCCCTATTCGATGAAGAGCGACAGGCACAAGAATTACACGGTCAACAACAACGTCAACGCGACCCACAACCTCCTCAACGCACTGGTCGAACTCGACCTCGATGCGCATCTCGTGCATCTCGGTACGATGGGCGTTTACGGCTATTCCACGATCGGGGCCGCGATCCCTGAAGGCTACCTGCCCGTCGGCATCGAGACCATGGGCGGAGAGACGGTGAACCAGGAAATCCTCTATCCTTCCAACCCGGGCTCCGTCTATCACATGACCAAGTGCCTGGATCAGCTGCTCTTCCAGTTTTATGCGAAGAATGACGGCCTCAGGATCACCGATCTGCATCAGGGCATCGTCTGGGGCACGCATACGGAACAGACGCGGCGTCATCCGCAGCTCATCAACCGCTTCGACTACGACGGCGATTACGGAACCGTCCTCAACCGTTTCCTGATCCAGGCAGCAATCGACTATCCGCTGACGGTTCACGGAACCGGGGGCCAGACGCGTGCCTTCATCCATATTCAGGACTCGGTGCGCTGCATCGAACTCGCGCTCAAGAACCCGCCGGCGCGCGGCAGCCGTGTCGAGATATTCAACCAGATGACGGAAACGCATCGCATCCGCGATCTCGCCGAGATGGTCGCACGCATGACCGGCGCGAAAATCGCCTGGCTTCCCAATCCGCGCAAGGAAGCGGCCGAGAACGAGCTCGTGGTGCAGAACGAGAAATTCCTCGCGCTCGGCCTCAATCCGGTTCGGCTCGAAGACGGACTGCTTTCGGAGATCGTCGATGTGGCGAAGAAATTCGCCTATCGCGTCGATCGCTCGCGCGTGCCGGCCATTTCCGCCTGGACGAAGGACATCGCCCCCTTGATCAACCACGATCCGGAGGGCAAGCGGCTGAAATCCGTTTCATGAGCCGCGTCTTCGCCAGTCCGGAGGGGCTCAGCCCCTCCTCTACGGTGACTGCGCGCCACGCTTTCGTGACGCTCGTCACCAATAGCGACTACGCGCTCGGTGCGCGGGCCCTGCTCAGATCGATCCGCCTCACCCGCACGCCCGCCGATATCGTCGTGCTCCACACCGGAGGGGTGGATGCCGCCGCTCTCGAGCCGCTGCGCGAATTCGACTGCCGCCTGATCCAAACCGATCTGCTGCCGCTCTCGGACGAATTCAACGCCCGGCATCAACGCCGCAACGTGCATGAGCAGGCACCCTTCACCAAAGGTCGCAAGCCCGATTTCCATTCGCCGCTCGACAATTTCTGCAAGATAAGGCTGTGGCAACTCGTGGAATACGAACGCTGCATCTTCATCGATGCCGACGCGATCGTGTTGCGCAACATCGACAAGCTGTTTCTCTATCCGGAATTTGCCGCGGCGCCGAACGTCTATGAGAGTCTCGCGGACTTCCACCGCCTGAACTCCGGCGTCTTCGTCGCCGAGCCGGCCGTCGCGACCTTCGAGAAGATGCTCGCGGCCCTCGATGCGCCGGACGCCTTCTGGCCGCGCACGGACCAGACCTTTCTGCAAAGCTTCTTCCCCGATTGGCATGGACTGCCGGTGACGATGAACATGCTGCAATATGTGTGGTTCAACCTGCCTGGGCTTTGGGACTGGCGCTCGATCGGGGTGCTTCACTACCAGTATGAAAAGCCGTGGGAGAAGGATCATCCGCGCGCGGACGTGCTGCGCCCGCTGATCGATCTCTGGCACGCCTATCTGACCGGCAATCAAATTCCGGATATTGCCGGTCTTGCCAATCCGCCGCAGGCGGGTCCGACGTCGCCATGACCCGCGTTCTCGTCTCCGGCGGCACCGGATTCGTCGGCCGCTTCATCGTCGAGCACCTGCTGGCAAACGGCTATGAAGTCACGGTCGGCGGGCGCTCTCCGCCCCCTGCTGGCTTGTATTCGCAACGGGTGTCCCATGTGCCTCTGTGTCTCGATGCGGATGCGGACCAGGCCGGCGCGTTCGGCGATATCTATTATTTCGTCCATGCCGCCTTCGAGCATGTCGAGGGCAGATATCGCGGAGGCGAGGGTGATGACCCCCGGGGTTTCCGCCGCGCCAATCTCGACGGCTCCGTTCGCCTTTTCGAGGAAGCGCGCGCCGCCGGCGTACGCCGCTGCGTTTTCCTGTCGAGCCGCGCGGTTTACGGCGACACGGCGCCGCCCCTTGTCGCAGAGACCTCACCTGCCGCTCCGGACACGCTCTACGGACAGGTAAAGCTCGCCACCGAGAACGCTTTGAAATCGATGACCGACCACAGTTTCGTCACGACGAGCCTGCGAGTCACCGGTGTCTATGGTCCCGCCGGCTCGGGACGAGAACACAAGTGGAGCGATCTCTTTTCCGATTACATTGCCGGCCGGCCGGTACCAGGGCGCATCGGCACGGAAGTCCATGGCGACGATGTCGCCCAGGCCGTCCGCCTCATGCTCGAGACCGAACCGGCGAGAATATCCGGTCAGGTGTTCAACGTCTCCGACGTGCTGACCGACAACCGCGAGATTCTTTCCTTTCTCCAGACCGCAACCGGCTGTCCGCACCCGCTGCCGCCGGCAGCGGAAGCCGCCGAATTCAAGACGATGTCGACGGAGAAGCTGCGCGCTCTCGGCTGGATGCCGGGCGGAAGGGAAAGACTGGCTGCGACGATCCGGGAACTTGCGGGGAGACGGTGACCGGCAGGCGGATGGGGGCGATTTCCACTCATCCGAGATCGACGACCACAATCTCCGGCGGCACGCCGAAACGGATCGGCGCGATGGAGCAGCCAAGGCCGCCCGAGACGATGAGGTTGCGATCATGCTCGACGATATGACCATAGGCGTACCGGTCACCGAAACGCGACGGCACGACGGGCGAGTGGCCGGCAAAGCGCACCTGTCCGCCATGGGTGTGACCGGACAGCGTCAATGCGACCCGCGAGGGCACCTTCGGAAAAATGTCCGGCTCGTGCGCGAGCAGGATCACTGGCGCCTCGTCCGTCACCTGTGCAAGCGTGCCATCGAGATCGTCGAGCCCAGCCATCCACGCGCGTTTCCATTTCCGTCCCGGCAGGAGCGCAAGCTGGTCCTCGAGCCCCGCGAGCCAGAAAGGGAAGCCGCTCTTCTCAAGGCGGACCGCGCGATTGCTGTGCACCTGAATGCCGACCCCGGCCAATGCCCGATGGCCGAAGGTATCGCCGCCGCCGTTCTTCTGGGCCGTCATGTCTTCCCACCAATCATGATTTCCCATGATGGCATGGACGCCAAGGGGCGCCGTGAGCGTGGCAAGCGCCTTCGACCACTCGCTCGCATGGACATACCGCGTCACGAGATTCATGCCGGAAGCGTAGTCGCCGAGAAGGACTGTCACGTCGCCGCCGAGGTCGTTGGCGCGCTCGCAGATGGATGTGATGCGGCGCGCAGACATCCAGGGTTCGCAGGCGTGAATATCCGCGAGCGCGACCAGGCGGAGCTTAAGGCCGGGCGTCCATCCCGGTGGCGTCACGGCGTAGCGGGCCACCCTCAGACGCGCAAGCGGTTCGATGGCGAAGGCGTAGCTGCCCAGGGCCACGGCGCTCGCCAATCCACCGCCGAGGACCTTCATGAAGCCCCTCCGGGTGATCATTTCAATCGTCCTCGAGCGTCAGCCGGAATTGGCTTGCCTCGACGTCCCGTGGCGGATTGAGGCCGAGATGCTTCCAGGCATTCGCCGTGAGCACGCGACCACGCGGCGTGCGCTGGATGAAGCCCTGCTGGATCAGATAGGGCTCGATGATGTCTTCGATCGCGTCGCGCGGCTCGGAAAGCCCGGCGGCGATGGTCTCGATCCCCACCGGCCCGCCGCCGAAATTCTGGGCGATCATCGTCAGATACCGCCGGTCGAGCTGGTCGAGACCCTTGCTGTCGACGAGCAGCCGGGTCAGCGCCTCGTCGGCAATCTTCCGCGTCACGGCCTCCGCCCGTGCGACTTCGGCGAAGTCGCGCACCCGGCGCAGGAGACGGCCGGCAATGCGAGGCGTGCCGCGCGCACGGCGGGCAATCTCGCGCGCGCCTTCGTCGGTCATGCCGAGACCCATCAGCCGCGCGCCACGCCGGACGATCAGCTCCAACTCCTCGACCGTATAGAAATTGAGCCGCACGGGGATGCCGAAGCGATCGCGCAGCGGCGTCGTCAGCAGTCCGAGGCGCGTCGTCGCCGCCACCAGGGTGAACTTCGCGAGATCGATCTTCACCGAACGGGCCGCCGGCCCCTCGCCGATGATGAGGTCGAGCTGGAAATCCTCCATGGCCGGATAGAGGATTTCCTCGACGGCCGGATTGAGGCGGTGGATTTCATCGATGAAGAGCACGTCGCGCTCTTCGAGGTTGGTGAGCAGCGCCGCAAGGTCACCGGCCTTGGCGATCACCGGCCCGGAAGTCGAGCGAAAATTGACGCCGAGCTCCTTCGCCATGATCTGCGCCAGCGTCGTCTTGCCGAGCCCGGGCGGGCCGACGAAGAGTACGTGGTCGAGCGCTTCGCCGCGGTTGCGCGCCGCCTCGATGAAAATCTTCAGATTGGCGCGCGCTTCCGCCTGGCCGGTGAAGTCGTCGAGCGTCTGCGGGCGCATGGTCGCATCGAGGTCTTCGCCTCGCTTTTCCGGCGCGATCAGACGTGCGGCTTCGCTCATGTCATTGCTTCCGTTTCGGGCTGTCCGCGGCCATAGGGGCACCGGCGTTGAGGCGCGGTCACCGTCGCTGCCGCGCTCAACCATAATAGCGGCGCCCGGATCAATCCAGCGAGAACGGCCAGCGTCCCTCTACTCCAATGCTTTTGTGGCCGCAGGAAGGCTCGCCGCTTCCTCACCGCGACAACTCCTTCAAGCCGAGGCGGATCAGCTTGGCGCTGTCGCCGCCCTCCCCGCCGTTTTTCAGCGCAGCCGCAACGGCATTGGCCGCCTGGTCTCGCGAATAGCCGAGATTGGTGAGCGCCGAGACCGCGTCCGCAACCGGCGCCGCGGCAACGCCTTCGCCGAGCTCCTGCTTCAGGCCGATCGACGGTGCCATCTCGCCGGCAAAGGCCGGAGCCTTGTTCTTGAGTTCGGTGACGATACGCACGGCAACTTTCGGACCCACGCCCGGCGCGCGCGAGATCGACGTCTTGTCCTGCAAGGCGATCGCGTTGGCGAGTTCCCCGGGGGTCAGCGTAGAGAGCACCGCCAGCGCCACCTTGGATCCCACACCCTGAACGCTCTGAAGCAGGCGGAACCATTCGCGTTCCAACGCGCTCAAGAACCCGAACAGCTTCAGCTGATCCTCGCGCACATAGGTCTCGATGAAGAGAACGGCCGCCTCTCCGGCGCTTCCGAGCTTTCCGAGCGTACGCGCCGAACAATGGGCGACATACCCGACCCCATGCACGTCGAGAACCACGTGATCCTCGCCGATCTCGTCTATCGTGCCCTTGAGCTTGCCGATCATCTGGTCTCTCTGGATGGTGTTGGTCCGTCGTCTTCGAAGAAATGTCGTTGCCCGGCCTACCCCGCAAGCGCCGCAAGGCGGCTCGTCACCGCCTGCCTGTTATGGGCGTGGCAGATGGCGATGGCGAGCGCGTCGGCGGCATCGTTGCCTTTGAACTCGGCCTTGGGCATCAGCACCTTCAGCATCATGTGTATTTGCTGCTTTTCGCCGTGGCCGACGCCGATCACGGCCTTCTTGACGGCGTTTGGCGCGTATTCCGCGACCCTCAAGCCCGCCCGGGCCGGCACCAGCATGGCGATGCCGCGCGCCTGGCCGAGCTTCAGCGTCGCCGTCGCATCCTTGTTGACGAAGGTCTGTTCGACAGCGGCCTCGTGCGGCTGATAGCCGTGCACCACCTCGGCAAGCCCGTCATGCAACTGGCAGAGGCGGGAGGCAAGGTCCATCTCGCCATCGGAAGTGACGGTGCCGGAAGCGACGAAACGCAGCGAATTGCCGAGCGTTTCGATGACCCCCCAGCCGGTGCGCCTCAAGCCCGGATCGATGCCGATGATGCGAATCGTAGTCTGCATGCTTCACCCTATTTCGGTCGACGGGACGCTGCCAGCAAAAAGTGAACAAAACAAAAACATTACACAGAAATGGTCGCGCCTTGCCTAAAAGCGCCGGTGCACCCTTGGCGTAAGGAAACTTGAACCTACATTGCGGAAGATCAATTTCTCTTAATTGAAAGCCCGCCATGATCCCCTTCTCCATTCTCGACCTGTCGCCGATCACCGAAGGGGGCAGCATCGCAGAGTCGCTCGAAAATTCGCGGCGGCTGGCAATCGCCGCGGAGGAGAACGGCTATGAGCGCTTCTGGCTGGCCGAACACCATGGCATGAAAGGCATTGCCAGCGCCGCGACGTCTCTCGTGATTTCGCATGTGGCTTCGGCCACGCGGAGGATCCGCGTCGGCTCGGGCGGCATCATGCTGCCCAATCATTCACCGCTCGTCATAGCCGAGCAATTCGGCACGCTTGCGGCGCTTTACCCCGGCCGCATCGATCTCGGCCTCGGCCGCGCGCCCGGCACGGACATGAGAACGGCGCAGGCGCTCCGCCGCAACATGGAGGCGAGCGCCAACAACTTCCCCAACGATGTCGTCGAACTGCAGGCGTTGCTCGGCCCGGCGACCGAAGACCAGAAGATCATCGCCGTTCCGGGCGCGGATTCGAACGTGCCGATCTGGCTGCTCGGTTCGAGCCATTTCAGCGCCCATCTCGCCGGCATGCTCGGCCTTCCCTTCGCCTTCGCCTCGCATTTTGCGCCGGACATGCTGCTTTCCGCACTCGAAATATATCGCGAGCGCTTCACCCCGTCGCCCCAGCTCGACAAGCCGCATGTCATGGTGGGCGTCATGGGTGTCGCCGCGGACACCGACGATGAGGCGAACCACCTCTTCACCTCCATGCAGCAATCCTTCGTCGCGCTTCGCCGCAATGCCCGCGGGCGCTTCCCGCCGCCGGTCAAATCGATGGACGGCCTCTGGAGCCAGGACGAGAAGATTTTCGTCGACCATGCAATGAGCTACGCGGTGGTCGGCGGCCCCGAGACGATCCGCCGAAAGATCGAGGCATTCGTGGATCTCACCCGGGCGGACGAGCTGATCGTCTCAATGCCGATCTTCGACATGGAAGCGCGGTTGCGGTCGGTGAAGCTGTTTGCCCAAGCGCAACGCGATCTCGCCGCCGCCTGACGCGAACAGCAATTGACCCGCATCGCTCGGAGCGATGCGGGTCAATTGCAACGGATATTCCGAACGCTCAGGCGGAAAGCTTCGCCAGAACCTCGTCGGAGACCTCGAAGTTCGAATAGACGTTCTGGACGTCGTCGTCATCTTCGAGATTGTCAATGAGCTTCATCAGCGACTGTGCCTTTTCCTCATCCACCGGCACGGTATTCTGCGGCTTCCAGACGGCCTTTACGGTCTCCGCCTCGCCGAGCGTGCCTTCGAGCGCTTTCGATACTTCGCCGATATCCTCGAAGCCGCAGGTGATGGTGTGGCCTTCCTCGTCGGTCTCGACGTCGTCGGCACCCGCTTCGATTGCCGCTTCCATCACCTTGTCGGCGTCGCCGGCGGACAGCTTGTAGGTGATTTCACCGACCCTATCGAAGGAGAAGGAAACCGAACCGGTTTCGCCGAGCGCCCCGCCCGCCTTGGTGAAGGTGGAGCGTACGTTGGAGGCGGTGCGGTTGCGGTTGTCCGTCAACGCCTCGACGATGACTGCGACGCCGCCCGGGCCGTAGCCCTCGTAGCGGACTTCTTCGTAATTCTCGGCATCGCCGCCCGCAGCCTTCTTGACCGCGCGTTCGATATTGTCCTTCGGCATCGACTGCGCCTTGGCGTTCTGGATCGCCAGACGCAGGCGCGGGTTCATCGTCGGGTCGGGAAGGCCGGTTTTTGCTGCGACGGTGATTTCGCGCGCGAGCTTGGAAAACGTTTTGGAGCGCACCGCATCCTGACGGCCCTTGCGGTGCATGATGTTCTTGAACTGTGAATGGCCAGCCATGACGCCCTCTGCATGCGTGATTTCGGTGAGATCGGGCGCCTTATAGTTTCATTGCCGCGTCCAGTCCAGCAGGCGCGTCGTGTTTTCAGGAGACGGAAATGCGCTGCGGCGGTCCTCAAACACCCTGCAGGACATAGATGAGCGGTCTCCTCGGCAGGGAGCGCAGCGACACCTTCACGGAAGGCTCCGTGGCGAAGCGCTTGTCGAAGTCGTCTCCGAACATCGCCAGAAAGTTGTTGGTCATCGGCCTGTGCATCGGCAGGATCAGCGCCGAGCGCAGTCGCGAGACGACGCGGCTCATGCTCTCCGCTCCCATCGTCAGACCGCCGTCCACCGGCACCATGAGCACGTCGATCCGGCCGATTTGCCGGTAATGGCTTTCGTCGAGCTCGTGGTGCAGATGGCCGAGATGGCCGATGCAGAGCCCGGCAATCTCGAAAATGAAGATCGAATTGCCGTCCCGTTCCATTCCCTCGAAACCCGAACGGATATCCGTGGTCACATTGCGGATATAGGCGTCGCCGACGACGAGGTCATGATCCGCCGGCTCGCCGTTGTCCCCCCAGCCGTGCAGGACATGCCGGATCGCCGGATCCGGCGCCAGGGTGTAATGACTGGAATGCGCCCTGTTCATCGTCACCACCGTTGGCGGCGACGGCGTGCGGAACCAGCCGTTGTAGTCGGTGGCGATCGAAACTCCCCCCGGCGTTTCGATCAGGAAGGTCGAATGACCGAGAAAGGTGATCGTCACCTCGCTTGTGTCGGCAGATGCCGCGGGAGCGGCGGCGGGGGCCGAGAAGCTGGCGAACGTCGCCGCCGGCGTGGCTGCCGCGATCGCTTGGCATTGGCTCACATGGGCTTCCGCCTGCTGCGCGTGCGCCGGTGTCGGCCAGAGCGCATGGATAATCCAGATGACGGTCACGGTGTAGGCAAGGTATCGCAGCAGCATCCTTCACCTCTCACATGTGCGGGAAGAAAAACTTGCTCTGGTATTCCGCCCGCATAGCGCATTGCTGCTCATGCCGGGCGGCACGCAGGATCATTCAAGGCCGCGATCGCGTCCAGCGTCTAACGACCGGCGGCCGCTCACAATTGCGTCATTGCCGATGCACTGGTCTCTTCACTCCCCCGGCGCCGGCGCCGGCGCGGCAGCCGGTGCACGCTTGCGCCGCAATGAGCGCAGGGCCACATAGAAGACCGGCGTCAGGAACAGGCCGAGGACGGTGACCCCGAGCATGCCGGCAAAGACCGCCGTGCCGAGCGACTGGCGCATTTCGGCGCCGGGTCCCGTGGCGATGACGAGCGGCACGACGCCGAGGATGAAAGCGAAAGCGGTCATCAGGATCGGCCGCAGCCTCAGCCGGCTCGCATCGATCGCCGCCTCGATCGGCGTCTTGCCCTCCTCCTCGCCCTGGCGGGCGAATTCCACGATGAGGATCGCGTTCTTCGCGGCAAGACCGATCAGGACGATAAGCCCGATCTGGGTCAGCACATTGTTGTCGAAGCCCCGGATCGAAACGCCGAGAAGCGCCGCGAGCACGGCAAGCGGCACGATCAGGATGATGGCCAGCGGCAGCACCCAGCTTTCGTATTGCGCAGAGAGCGCCAGGAAAACGAAGACCACCGAAAGCGCGAAGATGAAGACCGCAGTGTTGCCGGTCTGGCGCTCCTGCAAAGCGAGTTCCGTCCATTCGAAGGTGGTGCCCTGCGGCAGGATCTGACCTGCAAGTGCTTCCATCTTGTCCAGGGCGCTGCCCGTCGAAACGCCCGGCGCCGGATTGCCCTGAACGGGGACCGAGACATACATGTTGTAGCGCTGGACGAGCGCCGGTCCGCTCGTATCGCGGATCTCGACGAGCGTGCCGAGCGGCACCAGGGCGCCCGAGGCGGAGCGTACCTTAAGCGCAAGGATGTCCTCCCGCTCCAGCCGGAATTGCTGGTCGGCTTGGGCACGGACCTGATAGACGCGGCCGAAGGCGTTGAAATCGTTGACGTAGGACGTCCCCAGATTGATCGAGAGTGTCTCGAAAATATTGGGAATCGGCACGTTCAGCGCCCGCGCCTTGTCGCGATCGATCGCCAGGAAGAATTGCGGGCTGGAGGCCGTGAAGGTGGTGAAGACGCCGGTCAGCCCCTCCGTCTGGTTGGCCGCTCCCATCATCTGATGGGCGAGCCCGAGCGCCCGGCGCATGTCGGCGCTCTGGCGGTCCATGATCTGCATCTTGAAGCCGCCCGAATTGCCGATGCCTCGCACGGAGGGTGGCGGAACGGCGATGATGAAAGCCTCCTGAATGCCTTGCATCGCACCGAAGATCTGGCCGATGATCTGTTCCGCACTCAGCTTTTGCTCGAGGCGTTCTTCGAAGCTGTCGAAGGGCGTGAATATCACGCCGGAATTGGATGCATTGGTGAAGGTCGCGCCGTTGAAACCGGCAAAGGCGACAGCATCCTTTACGCCGGGTACCTCCCGGATAATCTCCGAGGCCCGCCGGACGACCTTATCGGTGCGCTCGAGAGAGGCACCGTCCGGAAGCTGAATGACGACGATGGCATAGCCCTGGTCCATCGTGGGTATGAAGCCGCGAGGCACGACCTGTGCCATGTACCAGGTGGCTCCGAGCAGGGCGACGAAGACGACGAGCGCCCCGGCTAAGGCGATCCGCGTCCTGACGAGGTGGCGCACCGTCCATGCATACCCATCGGCCATGCGGTCGAAGCCGCGGTTGAAGCCGTTGGCAAAACCGCGGCCGATCCGCGTCAGGGGATTGCGGCTCTCATGCTCGTGGTTCTCGTGCGGCCGCAACAGGATTGCGGCAAGCGCCGGCGAGAGCGTCAGGGAATTGACCGCGGAGATCACCGTCGCGACTGCGATCGTCACCGCAAATTGCAGGTAGAACTGCCCGGCAATACCCGGAATGAACGCGGTCGGCACGAACACTGCCGTCAGGACGAGCGAGATCGCGATGACCGCGGCGCCCACCTCGTCCATCGTCACATGCGCCGCCTCTCGCGGCGTCATCCCGCGCGCAAGGTTGCGCTCGACGTTCTCGACAACGACGATCGCGTCGTCGACCACGATGCCGATCGCGAGAACCAGGCCGAACAGCGTCAGCATGTTCAGTGAAAAGCCGAAGGCATAGAGAAGCGCAAATGTGCCGACGAGCGAAACGGGGATGGCGACGATCGGAATGATCGCCGTGCGCCACGACTGCAGGAACACGATCACGACCAGAGCGACGAGGAGCGCGGCTTCCCCGATCGTCTTGTAGACCTCGTCGATGGATTCCGAGATGAATTCCGTCGGATTGTAGATGATCCTGTATTCGAGCCCTTCGGGAAAGTCCCGCGAAAGTTCGGTCATCGTCGCCTGGATCGCGTCGGCCGCAGCGAGCGCATTGCTGCCGGGGCGGGAGAAGATGCCGAGCGCGACGGCGGGGCTGCCGTTGAGATAGCTGTTGGTCACGTATTCGCGCGCACCGAGTTCGATGCGGGCGACGTCCTGCAACTGGACGAGCCTGCCTTCTTCGGTCGCTTTGACGATGACGTAGCGGAACTGGCGAGCGTCGCTGAAGCGGCCGTCGGTGGTCACCGTATACTGGAAGGCGCTGTCGCTCGACATCGGCGGACCGCCGATGGATCCGCCCGAGACCTGGACGTTCTGCTCACGCAGCGCGGAGACGACATCGCCTGCGGTCATGCCGTAGGCGGAGAGCTTCTGGGGGTCGAGCCAGATGCGCAGCGCATATTCACGCTCGCCGAACAGAAGAACGTCGCCGACTCCGTCCAGCCGGACCAATATGTCGCGAATGCGCGTGCGGGCGTAGTTGGAAACATAAAGCTGGTCATAGCGGTCGTTCGGCGAAAGCAGATGAACGACCATCATCAGGTCCGGCGAGCTCTTCGTCGTGGTTACGCCGATGCGCCGGACTTCCTCGGGAAGCCGGGGCTCGGCGATCGAGACACGGTTCTGCACCAGCACCTGCGCCTGATCGAGATCGGTCCCCAGCTTGAAGGTGATCGTCAGCGCCATCGAGCCGTCAGCGGTGGCATAGGAGGACATGTAGAGCATGTTCTCCACGCCGTTGATCTCCTGCTCGAGCGGGGTGGCAACGGTATTGGCGACGGTCTCAGCATCCGCGCCCGGATAGGAGGCGCGCACGACGATGGTAGGCGGCGCGATCTCCGGATACTGCGCCACCGGAAGCTGGAAATAGGCGATGCTGCCGACGATCAGCAGAACGATCGAAAGCACCGACGCGAAGATCGGTCTGTCGACAAAGAAATGCGCGAACCTCATTGGGCATTCTCCGCCGATTGCGCGGCCTCGGGGGGCAGGACGATGAGCTCGGGCTTGACCTTTACGCCCGGCCGGACGCGCATGAGACCGTTGACGACGATCGTCTCCTCCCCCGTCAAGCCACTGCGGATGACCCTGTAACCGTGGAGCCTGGGACCAAGACGCACCGGTTTGGTTGCGACGCTGCCATCCTCGCCGACCGTGTAGACGATGCGTTCGTTCTGGTCGGCGGCGATTGCCTCGTCAGGCACCAGAACCGCCCGGTAGGTGTTCGATCCCTCCACTTCTACGCGGCCGAACAGGCCGGGCTGCAGGATCAATTTGGGGTTTGCGAGGCGCGCGCGCACCCGCATCGTACCCGTCTGGTTGTCGACCCGGTTCTCCGCGAAGTCGAGCTTGCCCTCGAATGGCGGCTCGTTGGCGTCGGCGATCGTGACCAGCACCGGGATGGAGCCCGCCCCCTCCTGCAAAGCGCTGCCGCGGTCCCGAGCCGTACGCGCATAGGAGAGCAGCCGGCGCTCGTCGACGTCGAAATAGAAATCGATCGGATCGAGCGAGACGATCGTCGTCAGCACCGTCTGGTCCGCTTGTACCAGATTGCCGGGGGAAATGAGACGCCGGTCGACGCGTCCGCTCAGCGGCGCCGTGATGGTCGTGTAATCCAGATCCAGCTTTGCGCGCTCGACGGCCGCCTCGGCGCCGCGCACATTCGCCTGGGCCGCGAGCAGCGCACGGCGGTCGTCATCGAGCCTGGACACCGAGAGCGTGCCCGATCCCGCGAGCGATTCCGTTCGCTTGAACGTGGTCTCCGCGAAGACAAGGGTCGATCGCGCAGCCTCGAGCGAGGCTTCCGCCTGGGAAAGGGCGGTGCGGAACGGCCGCTGGTCTATGACGAAGAGCTTGTCGCCCTTCTTCACCATGGCGCCGTCGGTGAAGAAGACCTGATCGAGATAGCCGCCGACCCGTGCGCGGATCGCGACCTGGTCGACCGCTTCGAAGCGGCCGATGAATTCGTCGGCGTCGACGACATCGCGCACGACCGGTTTGGCGACGGTCACCGTCGGCAACTGCGCATCCTGCGCGCCTGCCGGGACCGAAACGAGAAGGGAGACGAAAAAGCCGGCGATGGCCGGCAGACGCCACTTTCGCAACATGCACGCTCTCCAGATATCTGAACGTCAGATCGCCGGCACCGGGACTGCAATTGGTGCGGCGCCTTTGGATACCGGAGCGCCACAGCGACTCTGTGCGCCCGACCGAGCTGCGACGCTATGGAACTCCGGCTGCATTACCTGCATGTTTCCCTTGATCGTTTTCGGTCAAAGGAAGACACATGCAGCAATCAAAATGCTGCAGCGACCTCTGCGCGTCTGAGGAACGCGCGGCGCTGTACGCCGGGATGAGCGAAAGTATGAGCGCCTCCGACCGCATCCCGTTTCAATTATTGGCATGGAAACTTACGAATAGCGGCCGCGTGCGGTGCGGCTCTCATTTTGGTCGCTAACCTGCCACCATTTGGCGGGTCTGTCACCCTTGAAAAAAGGAGATCCGAACAGAGCGCCCGCATCCGGAAATGGATGCGCAGACGGAGGAAGCCCAGCCGCTCAAACCCAGAATTGCGGGATCGTCTCAGCTAGGCGCGGGCCGATCCTGAGCGGCGCGATCTTTTCCGCCAACCCCGTCCGGTCCGAAATCTCGATCCCGACGCCACAGATGGTCGCCGGGCCGGATGCCGCTTCGAAGCGACCCTTGGGCATCTTCGAGATGAAGCGGTTGAGCGGCTCTTCCTTGTCCATCCCCAAGGACGAGTCGTAGTCGCCGCACATGCCGGCATCGCTCATATAGCCGGTGCCACCGTTGAGTATCTGATGGTCCGCCGTCGGCACATGGGTGTGCGTGCCGACCACCAGGCTGGCACGCCCGTCGACGAAGTGGCCGAAGCATTGCTTCTCGCTCGTGGCCTCGGCGTGAAAATCGAAGACGACTGCATCGGCCTGCTCGCCGAGCGGGCAGGCGTCGAGGATCGCCTCGGCCGTCTTGAAGGGATCGTCGAGCTCGGGATGCATGAAGACGCGCCCCATGACATTGGCAACCAGAACGCGGGCGCCGTTTCGCGCGAAGAAGAGATTGGAACCGCGACCCGGAGTCCCGGCAGGATAGTTTGCCGGCCGCAGGAACTGATCGTGCCGCTCGCAGAAGACCACCGCCTCCTTCTGATCCCAGACGTGATTGCCGGTGGTCACTACGTCGGCACCGGCGCTGATCGTCTCGAGAAAGATGTCTTCGGTTATGCCGAATCCGCCGGCAGCGTTCTCGCCATTGACGATGACGAAGTCGAGCTTGAGATCGCTCACGAGTCCCGGGAGGCGCTCCCAGACGGCCATGCGGCCCGTCTTGCCCACCATATCCCCCAGAAACAGAAGTCGCATGCCGTTCAATCCCGCTTGGACCAAGGCAATCTGGATCGACTCCAATTCATGCACGTGGTCGGTTCAATGAATTTTAAGCAGGATGTGGCGGAATCCGCGCAAAATCCTCATCCCGCTCAGAAATGCCGAAAACCGCTCTCCGTCAATACGGCGTCCAGCGCCACGTCGTGCGGTTCAGCCGGCACTGATGCCACTTCCTGGCAGTCGAATGCAATCCCGATCAGGCGCGGCATGTGGCCTTTGCGGCGCAGCCGGTCGATCGCCCGATCATAATAGCCGGCGCCATAGCCGATCCGATGGCCCACGGCATCGAAGGCCGAGAGCGGTACGAGCATGATGTCCGGATCGACTTCCGGCGCATCGGGGCCGGGGCCGGTGGTGCCGAAGCCGGTTTCGACGACCGCGATGCCGTCGAGCAGTTCCCGGAAAACGATGGCCTTGCTGTCCAGGATCACCGGCAGGCAGAGGCGCGCACCGCGATCCCTGAGCCGCACCATCAGCGGCCGGACGTCGGCCTCCGAACGGATCGGCCAGAAGCCCGAGACGACGTGTCCGGGATCGAGCGCGATGACCTCGGCCGCATGATCGGCCATGGCAAGGCTCGCCTCGATACGCGCTTCCGCCGGCATGGCATCGCGGAGCGCCAGGCGCTCCTTCCTCAAAGCTGCTTTCAGATCCTTGGGTGACATCCAACCTTCCCCTGCGGGCGAATATTGCCGCGGTGATCAACCTCAACGCCATGCCATAGCGCAAAACGACCCCGAAGCGGAACCATGCGGGCGCCGCTTTCGCAATACTTTGCGACTCGTGCGTGTGCCACAATGGCTTAGGGATGCCAATTCTCGAAGGAGTTGCCTCAGAGCATCCAGTGCAGATGCCGGACTGCGTCACGGTGGCGCCGGTCTTCCTCGCATCCGAGGCGATACGTGGCGGGGATAGCGGCGTCTGCCAGAAGGTGCCGGTCGCCGCGGCGGCTCACCAGCGCCCATTGCGTGCGAAGCGAAAGCCACAGCCGCCAGCGAGCAAGGGCCGTCGCAAGCGGCGGGGAGGAGCTTCTGACGGGCTGTGCTGAGACGACCAGAACGGGCATGGCGAGGACCTCGGAAGGATGGCGACAGGTCCATCTTTGCGCCGTCCTTGACATGTGACAAATGAATTGCAACCATGCCTGTCATCAGCGTTTCTTATGGCAACGACATGACAGCACCGCTCGACAGCGACCTGCTCAGAACCTTCCTCGCGGTGGCCGACACCGGCAATGTCACACGCGCTGCCGACATGGTGCGGCGCACCCAATCGGCCGTCAGCATGCAGATCCGCAGGCTTGAGGATCTCATCGGATCCGCGCTCTTCGAACGCCATTCGCGTGGCGTGATACTGACCGTTGAGGGCCGGCGCCTTGTCGACAATGCGCGCCGGATCGTTACCCTTCTCGACGATACGGCTGCGGCGATGCGCTCACCGGCGCTCGACGGGTCCGTCCGGATCGGGATTTCCGAGGAATATGTCAATTCCACCCTGCCGAAGGCGCTCGGCGCTTTCGCGGCCATTCATCCCGGCGTCGAAGTGACGGTGCGTCAGGAAACCTCCATGGCCAACTCGGCAGCGCTCGCGGCCGGAGAACTCGACATCGCCGTCGTCTTCGAACCGGGCGGACGAACCCGCAGCGAGGTTCTGATGGTAAACCCAACCGTTTGGGCGACCTCCGAGCAGCATGGCACCCATTTGCGGCAGCCCCTGCCCATCGCGACCTATACTTATGCGGAAGGCGGCTGGTGCGACGACCTGGCCCTGCGCAGCCTGACGACCCGGAATATCGAGAACCGCGTCGCCTATGTGAGCCGCACGAGCGGCGGGCTCATCGCCGCCGTCGTTTCAGGCCTCGCCATTGCGCCCCTGTCGCGAAGCACCATACCGCCCGGCTGCCGCGAGCTTACCGAGGCGGATGGCTTCGGCATCATCGATATGTCGAATGTCGTGCTGCGGACGAGACGCGGGAACCGGTCGCCGACGGTCGACGCGATGGCGGATGCAATCCGCCGCGCGTTCCGGGCACCGAGCGAGAAGGAAAGGGAAGAAGTGCGATCCACGACGACCGATGGAGAGTTTACGATCCCGGGTACCTACTAGGTAGGTGGGCACCGTATGCCCGGACCCACGGGTCCGGCCAGGGACAGTTCCCTTGAGATCGTGTATGGCCCCGGGGATTGTGGTTCCTGTCGGGAAGCGCAGATCGCCCGGCAGATATAGAGCGTCCCGGGGCTTTTCACCAGAGCCGGATGCCGTGGAGCTGCATAATTTCTGCGAAATCGCAGGCCGGACTCAATTTGTCGGGGGAGTCGGCCGCCCGTTGAGCTTGGCGGCGATGTCCTGAATCTGCGCCGTCACTTCACCGAGCGCCGAGGCAAGCGCCTCCTCGCTTCTCGTGTGATCCGAAAGCGCGGTGTCGCGGCCCCTCTTCAGATCGTCCACTTCGGCCTCGATACTCTTCAGCCGGCGATTGACCTCGCTCAACTCGTCCATGACCATGATGCCTGCCATGACGGTGATCCTGAGGTCGCCTATTTCGCCGAACTGGGCCTTCAGATGGCCGACATACTGGTCGAACCTGGTCGCGAGGTCGCCGAGGTGCTCTTCCTGCCCTTCCTCGCAGGCCATGCGATAGGCCTTGCCGTCGATCGTTACCGTCACCTGCGCCATACGTTCAGAACCTCAGCGATCCAGCACCGCGCGAATGGTCTCCATCGCCGTCACGAGACGACGGGATACCTCGCGATTGACCTCTTCCAACCGGTTGGCGCGGAATTGGGATTGGTCGAGTTCCTGTGCCAGGCGAGACCGGTCCTCATTGACCCGCCTGACCTCGCCTTCGAACTCGCTCACATCCTTTTCCTTGTCGAAGCGGCCGTCGATCGCGATTTCAAGTGACTGAACCGCGTTGCGCAACTCGTCGATCGCCGCCTTGACCGTCTTTGCCGGCATGTCTTCCGATACCTCTCTAGGGGGAGCGGCTTCGCCCTGCCCTAAAACAAAGTGCGGAGCGCTTGCACCTTGCCTGGACGGGCCTCGCTCCAAGGCCGAATCGTAGAGCTTTCATCACTTCGGCCCTTTTCTTTTTAAACCTATTACGCAAGTCTCAACAATGCCAAGCGCGGCATTGAACTGCGGAAGCTGTGGATGGTCGATTTCGCTTCCCGAACCGGCCACCGGCCGGCGGCGTTCCTGCGGTTCGAGAGGGACCGCGCGGGGGGCCGCCGCATTTGGTCGCGGAGGGCCCGTATTTATTGACTCGGCTCACGCACCTGCTATGTGTCTGCCGCTTCTCATGCGGTCTTTGGAGGATAGAGACCGTCCCCTGACCACCGAACGCAAACGGAACAGTCATGATCTCTCGCGAAAAACACGACCGGATGGCGAATGCAATCCGCTTCCTCTCCATGGACGCCGTCGAGAAGGCAAATTCCGGCCACCCCGGCCTCCCGATGGGCGCCGCCGATATCGCAACAGTGCTGTTCACCCGCTATTTGAGCTTCGACCCTAAAAACCCCGCCTGGCCGAACCGCGACCGCTTCGTCCTGTCGGCCGGCCATGGGTCCATGCTGCTCTATTCGCTGCTCTACCTCACGGGCTACGACGACATCACCATCGACGAGATCAAGAACTTCCGCCAGCTGGGTTCGCGCACGGCGGGCCATCCGGAATACGGCCACGCCGCCGGCATCGAGACGACCACCGGTCCGCTCGGCCAGGGCATTGCCAATTCCGTCGGCATGGCGATCGCCGAACGCAAGCTGCGCGAGGAGTTCGGCAGCGAGTTGATGGAGCATTATACCTATGTGCTGGCCGGCGACGGCTGCCTGATGGAAGGCATCAGTCAGGAAGCGATCGCGCTTGCCGGCCACCTGAAGCTCAACAAGCTGATCGTCTTTTGGGACGACAACAACATCTCGATCGACGGTCCGATCTCCATTGCCGACTCGACCGACCAGCACGCCCGCTTCCGCGCCAGCAAATGGCACACGATCGCCATCGACGGCCATGATCCTGAAGCGATCGCCGCCGCGATCGAGGAAGCCCAGAAGTCCGACAAACCGACCATGATCGCCTGCAAGACCGTGATCGGCTTCGGTGCGCCGAACAAGGCCGGTACGCACAAGGTCCACGGTTCTCCGCTCGGCGCCGAGGAAATCGCCGCCACCCGCAAGGCGCTCGGCTGGGAAGCCGAGGCGTTCACGGTTCCCTCCGACGTGCTCGACGCCTGGCGCCTCGCAGGCCTGCGGTCGGCCAAGGCGCGCAAGGAATGGGAAGAGCGGCTCGAAGCCGCAGAGGCGGAGAAGAAGGCGCAGTTCGTCCGCCGCTTCTCCGGCGAGCTCGAAGGCAGCCTCGCCTCGGCGATCGGCGCCTACAAGCAGAAGCTTGCCGAGACCAAGCCCTCGCCGGCGACGCGAAAGGCTTCGGAGGATGCGCTGGAAGTCATCAACGGCGTACTTGCCGAGACGATCGGCGGCTCCGCCGACCTGACCGGCTCCAACAATACCAAGACGAGCCAGACACACTCCATCACCCCGGACGATTTCTCCGGCCGTTATATCCACTACGGCGTGCGCGAGCACGGCATGGCGGCCGCAATGAACGGCATGGCGCTGCATGGCGGCCTCATCCCCTATTCCGGTGGCTTCCTGATCTTCTCGGATTACTGCCGACCGTCGATCCGCCTTGCCGCGCTCATGGGCATCCGCGTCATCCACGTGCTCACGCATGATTCCATCGGTCTCGGCGAGGACGGGCCGACCCACCAGCCGGTCGAGCACATGGCCGCGCTTCGGGCCATCCCCAACCTTCTGATGTTCCGCCCCGCGGATGCGACGGAGACCGCCGAATGCTGGCAGCTTGCCCTGGAAAACCGCAAGCGCCCCTCCGGTCTTGCGCTCACCCGCCAGAACCTGATGGCGGTGCGCACGGAATATGAGGAGCAGAACCTCTGCGCCCGCGGCGCCTACGACCTGATCTCGGCAAGCGATGCGCAGGTGACGATCTTCGCCACCGGCTCGGAAGTCGAGATCGCCGTCAAGGCCTGCCAGACGCTGACCGCCAAGGGCATTGCAACGCGCGTCGTCTCCGTCCCCTGCTTCGAGCTTTTCGCCGAGCAGAGCGAAGACTACCAGCAGGCAATCATCGGCACGTCGCCGGTCAAGATTGCCGTCGAAGCCGGCATCCGCCAGGGCTGGGACCACTTCATCGGCAATGACGGCATCTTCATCGGCATGTCGAGCTTCGGTGCTTCGGGCCCCTACAAGGATCTCTACAAGCACTTCGGCATTACGCCAGAAGTCGTGGTTGCGTCCGCCGAAGCCAAGCTGTCCTGATCAAGCCAGGAGGACATTCACCGATGCCCTCCTTTCCACCCCACGCATTCTGACAGGGAGAGACCCGATATGACAGTGAAAGTCGCCATTAACGGTTTTGGCCGCATCGGCCGTAACGTTCTCCGCGCCATCGTCGAATCCGGCCGCACCGACATTGAAGTCGTTGCCATCAACGACCTCGGTCCGGTCGAGACCAATGCTCACCTGCTGCGCTTCGATTCCATCCACGGCCGCTTCCCGGCCGACGTGAAGGTCGACGGCGACGCGATCGTCATCAACAACGGCAAGCCGATCAAGGTGACCGCGATCCGCAATCCGGCGGAACTGCCGCACAAGGAACTCGGCGTCGACATCGCGATGGAGTGCACCGGCATCTTCACCGCCCGTGACAAGGCAGCCGCTCACCTGGAAGCCGGCGCCAAGCGCGTCATCGTCTCGGCCCCGGCCGACGGTGCGGACCTGACCGTCGTCTACGGCGTCAACCACGACAAGCTGACGAAGGATCATCTCGTCATCTCCAACGCATCCTGCACGACCAACTGCCTGGTACCGGTCGCCAAGGTGCTGCACGATGCCATTGGCATCGATCACGGCATGATGACCACGATCCACTCCTACACCAACGACCAGCCGTCGCTCGACCAGATGCACAAGGATCTCTACCGCGCCCGCGCCGCGGCGCTGTCGATGATCCCGACCTCCACGGGTGCGGCCAAGGCGGTTGGCCTCGTTCTGCCGGAGCTCAAGGGCAAGCTCGACGGTATCTCGGTGCGCGTGCCGACCCCGAACGTCTCGGTGGTCGACCTGAAATTCGTCGCCAAGCGCGAGACGACCAAGGAAGAGATCAACGCCGCCATCAAGGCTGCCGCCGATGGCCCGCTCAAGGGCGTTCTCGGCTACACGCTTCAGCCGAACGTCTCGGTCGACTTCAACCACGATCCGCATTCCTCGGTCTTCCACATGGACCAGACCAAGGTGATGGAAGGCAAGTTCGTGTCGATCCTGTCCTGGTACGACAATGAATGGGGCTTCTCGAACCGCATGGCGGATACGGCGGTTGCCCTGAGCAAGCTCCTCTAAGACCGATGTTCCGGGCCCTTTCCTCAACGACGGTGCGCTGGCGCCCGCTCGAAGGGGAAGGGCTCGAACATCTGACGCTCAGGACTTTCGACACATCGCTCGGCGCGGCCATCCGCGCCGAAAGCGTTCTCATCGGCGAACGCGGCGCAACGGCCTATGGCGTCCGCTACCGAATCGACTGCGATGCCGGCTGGCGCGTCTTTTCCTTTCTCATAGAGACGACCCAAGGGCTGAGGCTGCACCTCATGTCCGATGGGCACGGCCATTGGCGCAAAGCAGACGGAACGGCCTTGCCGCAATTCGACGGCTGCGTCGATATCGACCTCGCCGGCACGCCCTTCACGAATACGCTGCCGATCCGCCGCCTGGGCCTCACCCGGCAATCCGGCACCGCCAGGCTCGACATGCTTTACGTGCCCTTCGACAGCTTCGAACCGACCGTCGACGGTCAGCATTACACCTGCCTCGACGACGGCAAGCTCTACCGTTACGAGGCGGCGGACGGCAGCTTCACGGCGGACCTGCCAGTCGACGAGGATGGCCTCGTCATCGACTACCCTACCCTATTCCAGAGACTATCACCGGAGACCATCTGATGACTTTCAAGACTCTCGACGATCTGACCGACATTGCCGGCAAGCGCGTTCTCGTGCGCGTCGATCTGAACGTGCCTGTCAAGGACAATCAGGTGACCGACACCACCCGCATCGAGCGCGTGGCGCCGACCATTCGCGAACTCTCCGAGAAGGGCGCGAAAGTCGTTCTGCTCGCGCATTTCGGCCGGCCGAAGGGCGAGCCCGTCGCCGGCATGTCGCTGAAGGCGATCGCCCCCGCCGTCGAGGAGATTCTCGACCAGCGCGTCTATTTCGCTGCCGACTGCATCGGCGACAAGGCCGCCAACGCCATTGCCGAATTGAACGACGGCGAAGTGCTGCTGCTCGAGAATACCCGCTTCCACAAAGGCGAGGAGAAGAACGATCCGGACTTCGTGACGGCGCTCGCCGCCAATGGCGACATCTATGTCAACGACGCCTTCTCCGCCGCCCATCGCGCCCACGCCTCGACCGAAGGGCTTGCTCATCACCTTCCCGCCTATGCCGGCCGCACCATGCAGACGGAGCTCGAAGCGCTTGAAAAGGGACTCGGCAATCCGAAGCGCCCGGTGGTTGCGATCGTCGGCGGCGCCAAGGTCTCGACCAAGATCGACCTTCTGCAGAACCTCGTGAAGAAGGTCGACGCGCTCGTCATCGGGGGCGGCATGGCCAACACCTTCCTCGCGGCGCAAGGCGTCGATGTCGGAAAGTCGCTCTGCGAGCACGATCTTGCGGAGACCGCCAAGGCCATCCTCGCGGCC
Source organism: Sinorhizobium sp. 22678 (assembly GCF_052044265.1). Lineage (NCBI taxonomy): Bacteria > Pseudomonadati > Pseudomonadota > Alphaproteobacteria > Hyphomicrobiales > Rhizobiaceae > Sinorhizobium > Sinorhizobium sp. 22678. Next base: position 164,585 of record NZ_JBQEMS010000002.1, read on the forward strand.
GCCTCGGAAGCGGGATGCGCAATCGTTCTTCCCGTCGACGGCGTCGTTGCCCGTGAGTTCAAGGCCGGTGCGGACAACGAGGCCGTCGATATCAACGCCATCCCTGCCGACGCCATGGTGCTCGACGTCGGGCCGAAATCGATCGATGCCATCAACGAATGGATCTCCCGCGCCGAAACGCTCGTGTGGAACGGCCCGCTCGGCGCCTTCGAGATCGCGCCGTTCGACAGGGCGACCGTGGCAGCCGCGAAACACGCGGCATCCCGCACGCGCGCAGGCTCGCTCGTCTCCGTCGCCGGGGGCGGCGACACGGTCGCAGCGCTCAACCATGCCGAGGTCGCGGACGATTTCACCTATGTCTCGACCGCCGGCGGCGCTTTCCTCGAATGGATGGAAGGCAAGCCCCTGCCGGGCGTCGATATTCTCCGGCAGAGGAACTGAGCCCCGCTACGGTGCTCTGCATGCAAGGTGCGTCGCATTGAATTACTCATGCGACGCGCCTATCGCCTCGATGACTAAATCCCGACAAGCTGATCCAGATTCGAACGCCTCGTTATGCAGGTGACATGCACCTTCGCGCCGGAACTAAGCCACCCAAAATAATTACGATTTTTCAAACGATTAAAATTATTTAAATCGTTTTAGCCCGTTTTACTGCCATTTTCCCGCACGGTATCTTCTGTTAACGCGGCTTTGTTCCCGGGGCGCGAAAGACGGTTTTGCGCCTCGCTCCGAGATTGGTTTCATTCGCTGTTCCGATTGCTGATCAGCGCTGTGTGTAGGAGAAGAATATGAGCGAAAGACTGGAAGACATTGCGGTTGCCATGGTGGCAAACGGCCGCGGCCTGCTTGCGGCCGACGAGTCGACCGCGACGATCAAGAAGCGCTTCGACAGCATCGGCCTGGAGTCCACCGAGACGTCGCGCCGCGACTATCGCGAGATGCTGCTGCGCTCGGACGATGCGATGCGCGAGTATATCTCCGGCGTCATCCTCTATGAGGAAACACTGTTCCAGAAGGCTGCCGACGGCACGCCCCTCACCGACGTCATCCGCAATGCGGGCTCGATCCCGGGGATCAAGGTCGACACCGGTGCCAAGCCGATGGCCCATTTCCCGAACGAAACGGTAACCGAAGGCCTCGACGGGCTCGCCGCCCGCCTTGCCAGATATCATGAAGCCGGCGCCCGCTTCGCCAAATGGCGGGGCGTGATTGCGATTTCCGACGCTCTTCCGACCTGGGGCGCGATCAGGGCCAATGCCCATGCGCTCGCCCGCTATGCCGCGCTGTGCCAGGAGGCGAAGATCGTACCGATCGTGGAGCCGGAAGTGCTGATGGATGGCGCCCCCGGCGATCACTCGATCGAGCGCTCGGAAGAGGTCACCGAATGGGTCCTGCGCACCGTCTTCGAGGAACTTGGCGAACTCCACGTCAGCCTCGAAGGCATGATCCTGAAACCGAGCATGGTGATCGACGGCAAGAAGGCGCGCAAAGCGTCCGTCGATGAGGTCGCCGAACGCACCATCAAGGTGCTGAAGCGCACCGTTCCGGCGGCTGTTCCCGGCATCGCCTTCCTCTCCGGCGGCCAGTCGACCGAAGAGGCGACGGCGCACCTTTCAGCCATGAACGCGGCGCACGACCTGCCCTGGAAGCTTACCTTCTCCTATGGCCGGGCGCTGCAGCAGGAAGCGCTCAATGCCTGGGGCGGCAAGTCGGAAAACGTCGCGGCCGGGCAGCGCGCCTTCGCCCATCGCGCCAAGATGTGCAGCCTCGCCGCCAAGGGAAGCTGGACGAAGGACTTCGAAAAAGCCGCCTGAGCGCCAGAATAGTTCGAGGGAGCGAGGAGAGGCCCGGTGACAGCGATGCCGCCGGGCCTTTTTTATGGCGCCGCCTTGCTGCCTCGACAATTGTCAGGGAGACAAGTTCGCTGTTCAGCGGCGCCGGCGACGACTTTAAATCTACGCCATCTGCGACCGACCGGAGGGCCCCATGGACACCGTCTCCTTCATTACCGTCGACGTCTTCACGACCGACCGTTTCGCCGGCAATCAGCTTGCCATCATCCCGGACGCACGGGTCTTGAGCGACGCCCAGATGCAGGCGATCGCCACGGAGTTCGGCTATTCCGAAGTCACCTTCGTCCTTCCGCCCGAAAATCCGGAGAACACCGCGCGCGTGCGCATCTTCACGCCGACGACCGAGGTGCCTTTCGCCGGTCACCCGAATGTCGGCACGGCCTTCGTGCTCGGCCGGCAACGGGAAGTCTTCGGCCGCAAGCCGGGCGGCGCATTGCGTTTCGAGGAAAAGGCGGGCCTTGTCGAAGTGACTCTTCTCGGCAGGGACGGCATCGTCACGGGCGCAAGGATCGTCGCCCCGCAGGCGCTGCAAGTCGGACCCGCCATAGACGCCGCGACGATTGCCGCCTGCGCATCGCTGCGCCAGGACGACCTCGTCGACCGAACTCATCCGCCGGTGCGCATTTCGGTCGGCCTGCCCTTCTCGGTCGCTGAGGTGCGCGACGTCGATGCCCTTTCGACAGCGCGGCCGAACGTCTCGGCCTTCGAGAAGGCGAATAGCCGCTATCCGCTTGCTGAAGACAGCTTCAGCCTGTTTCTCTATGCCCATACGCGCGAGCGGCCCGGCCATATAAGGGCACGCATGTTCGCTCCGCTCGACAACGTCATCGAGGATCCGGCAACCGGCAGCGCCTCGGCGGCGCTCGGCGCTTACCTCGTCTCGCTGCTTCCCGAGGCCGACGCGAAGGCCGAACTCGTCATCGAACAGGGCGTGGAAATGGGCCGCCGCAGCCTCATCACGGTCGGTGTCGACAAGAGGAACGGCACAGTCCGCAACGTCAGCGTCTCGGGCGACTGCGTTTCGGCGATGCGCGGGGAGATCTTGATCTGATCGCCAGAATGTTCAGCGCCTTCCGACCTTGCACTCTGTGAGCGCGTCGAGGAGCGCGCGGAAGCGCGGATCGTCGCGTATGAGGTCCAGGTCCGGATCCTGGTTGAACCACTGGACATGGTAGCTGGAGCTCAGCGGCACCACGGTTTCCAGCAGTTCCAGCGCGCGCTCGCCCTCACCGAGGAGCGAATGGACGCAGGCTGCATTGTACCGCGCGACGATATCGTCCGGATCGATCGCCAGCGCGCGAGATACCCATTCTTTCGCACGTTCCGCCTCGCCCATATGCGCCAGCGCCAATGCACCGCGATGCGCCGGGCTGGCATTTTCGGGGTTCCGCTCCATTGCGCTTTGCGCTCTTTCGATGCCGATCCGCGCCCAGCGCTGGCGCTCGGTCTCCTTACCAAGGGACAGGTGGCAACCCATCAAATGGATCGGCGAAAAGTAATCGTCCGACCGGATTTCCGCCGCGCGCTCGAAGAACCCGATCGCTTCCCGGAATCGGCCCTGCGCAAAGAGGAAACGGCCATAATAGAGATTCGCCTCATAGAGCGAAGGATCGAGCGCCAGAGCCTGCAGAAACTCACGGCTTGCCTCCTCCGTCTGGCCGTCGTGGTTCAATGCGAGCCCGCGCGAGGCATGCGCTTCCGCCAGGTTCGGATCGAGCGCGAGCGCCCTGGCGCTCATATCGAGTATGCTCTCCAGCGGAAACTCCTTTTCGTGCCAGTCCCTGATCGCACATTCGCACTCGGCGATGCCGGCATAGGCACGCGCATAATTCGGGTCGAGTTCGACGGCCTTCAGGAACATGCGGCGTGCGAGCAGCAGATAGGGCCGGGTCCACGTATGGGAGAACTGCCGACCGCGGAGGTAGTACGTATAGGCCTCGACCGAGGTCGTCGGGTCGCTTTCGATCGCCCTCTTTTCCTCCGGCAGAAGCTTTATCTTGAGCTGGTCGACGATGGCATGAGTGATCTCGTCCTGAATAGCGAAAATATCCGTCAGGTCGCGGTCGTAACGGTCGGCCCACAGATGCCCGCCGGTCTGCGCGTCGATCAACTGGCCGGTGATGCGCACGCGCCCGCCCGCCTTGCGCACGCTGCCTTCGAGGATGAAGCGAACGCCGAGTTCATGGGCGATCTGCTTAACCTTCACGGACTTGCCCTTGTAAGTGAAGACGGTGTTGCGGGCGACGACGTGCAGGCGCGAAATCTTCGAAAGGTCGGTGATGACGTCCTCTGTAATGCCGTCGGAGAAATATTCCTGCTCGGGATCATGGCTCATATTGGTGAAGGGCAGGACGGCGATCGATAGTTCGTAGCCGCGGTCGACGACGCCGGACGGCTCCCCACGCTTGCCGAGCGAATTGCCGCCGAGCGACACCGTATAGACGCGGACGGTCGATGCGATGTTCTTCAGGCTGTATTCGCCCTTGTCGATGAAACCGACATCGAGTCTCGAGCCGACATGGTCCCGTACGGAGGCAGAAACGGCGATGCCGGAAGGATCGGCAAGCCCTTCGAGGCGCGCCGCGACATTGACGCCATCGCCGAAGATGTCGCCGTCCTCGACGATCACGTCGCCGAGATGGATGCCGATCCTGAGTTCGATGCGCCTGCTCTTCGGCAAGCCTTCGTTGCAGGCGAGCATACCGCGCTGAATCGCGGCGGCACAGGCAACGGCGTTCACCACGCTCGAAAACTCGACGAGCATGCTGTCTCCCGCCAGTTTGACGATTCGGCCTTTATGTTCGGCGATCTTTGGTTCCAGCAGCTCGCGGCGGTGGCGCTTCAGCGCCGCGAGCGTCCCGGCCTCATCCGCTCCCATGAGGCGGCTGTAGCCCACGACATCGGCTGCGAGAATGGCGGTGAGACGACGTTCCAACAGAGCCTCGATCTTCATCTTGTGGCCGAGCACGGTAATTTAACCTTTTCCTGTCGTCATGTCGTGCGGAGATAGAGCAACTTGACCGCGACAATAGCGCGGCCCTTTCCCAAGTTGCTGTTTCTCAAGGAACGCCGAAGCCGCCGGACTTCGAAATCTCGCGCGGCACCGCAGGAGGCTCAGGGACGCACGAGCACCGTGACCATCATCACGATGATGGCGAAGACGGCAATCTTCCAGAAATCGCGGCGCTGCCTCAGTCCCGGATAGCCGAGCGGCTTGATGAGCTGGACGCACATGGCCAGCAGCAGGAGAACCGTCAGTGCCTTTGACATTCGCTCATTTCCGGGAAGATCCGCTGCAATGGGAGCGACGTCATACGGACGTCACTTTTCGTCGCATAGAGGGCTATTGTTTTGGCCGTCGATTTGCAATGACCGGTGGTATTGATTTCCATCGGCAGAGCGGCGGTCCTCGTCACGACACGCCGAAGGGCGAACGAATTCCGGGTGGACGATGAGAAATAACCTGCTTCCCGTTGCCGCGCTGCTGCTTGGCACCCTGTTTCTCTTCCTCGGAAACGGTCTGCAGGGCCTGCTCCTGCCGGTGCGCGGCACCGCGGAGGGCTATCCGACAACCATCCTCGGTCTGTTCGGCACGCTCTGGGCCACCGGTTTCGTGCTTGGCTGCTTCTTCGCCCCGAATGTCGTCAAGCGCATCGGGCATGTGCGCGCCTTCAGCGTGTTCACGGCCCTGATCGCCATCGTTTCCCTGCTGACGGGCATTCTGATCGACCCGGTCTGGTGGCTGGCGCTGCGCGCGGTGACGGGTTTCTCCACTGCCGGAACGTCGATGATCATCGAAAGCTGGCTGAACGAGCGCGCCACCAATGAGAGCCGCGGCGTGATCTTCTCGCTCTATATCGCAATCACCCTTTTCGGCGTCGTCGGCGGCCAGATGATGATTCCCTTCGGCGAGACGTCCACGACCTTCTTCTTCATGATCTGCGGCATTCTCTATTGCGTAGCGATGCTGCCGACGCTGTTGTCCAGGGCCGCCTCGCCGCAGCCGCTGAAACAGGTCCGCCTCGACCTGCGCGGCCTCTACCGCAATTCGCCGGTTTCCTTCCTCGGCATCCTGCTCATCGGCATCGCCAACGGCGCCTTCGGCACGCTCGGCGCGGTCTTCGGCCGCCAGGCCGGGCTGTCGGACAGCACCGTCGCGGCGATGATGAGCGTGGCGATCTTCTCGGGCGCCGTCATGCAACTGCCGGCCGGCCGCATCTCCGACCGTATCGACCGCCGCTATGTGCTTGCCGCGCTCGCCGGGGTCGGCGCTTTCGCCGGCCTCCTGATCTTCCTCGTCGAGCCCGGCCAGGTCTGGATCGTTCTGACGTTGATCGCGATCTACGGCGCAGCCGCCAATGCGCTCTACCCGATCGCGGTTTCCCACGCCAACGACTTCGCGACCCCCGAGGATTTCGTGAAGGTTTCGGGCGGGCTCCTGCTGCTCTACGGCATCGGCACGATTATCGGCCCGACGATCGGCGGGCCGATAATGACCGCCAGCGGGCCTTATGGCCTCTTCATGATCACGGCCTGTGCGCATATGCTCATCACTGCCTATGCGATCGTCCGCAGCCGCCGGCGCGCACCGGTGCCCGCGGCCGAGCGCGAAAACTTCTCGCCGGTCAATGCCGGCACGGCGACGACGCCGGAGAGCCTGCAGCTCTCGCCGCGTGCGGCTCCGCTGGAGGAACTGCCGGACGAAGGCGCCGACGATCCCCAGGAAGAGGAGAGATCGAATGAGCCTGTTTGACGATGAGCAACCGAAAAAGAAGACCGAGCACGAGATCGGCAGCGATCTTTCGCTGCTCTCCGTGGACGAGCTGACCGCGCGCATTGCGCTTCTGACGGAGGAAATTGCAAGACTCGAAGCGGAAAGGCACCGCAAGTCGGCGAGCCGTTCGGCCGCCGAAAGCCTTTTCCGGTGAGCGCGGGATGGAATGGTTCGGCACTTTAATCCAGAAGAATGCTTAGGCTTTAACCGCAAATTAAGCATTTTCTGCGATTGTCCGAGCATCCGGTCCTTCCGGACTCAGACAATTTCACCGACTGGCGAATGGGTCTGATTTTTCTCCCTGTTTTACCTTGAGAGCCGCTTCACGCGGCTCTTTTTTTGCTTTGCGACAGGGCGGCCTCCAAAGAAGTGTGGAGATTAACCCTTTCTTAAGAATGCTCTTGCGCGGAATGCGGTATGGGATCATTCTTCGAGCATGGAGGGGCCTCAGGAAACTTTTCCCAGAGCCGCCCGTTTCCTGACAGTTGTGATGCGTTGGAACCAGGGAATACAGGCATGTCCGAAAGAGGATTGAATACCGTCAGTTTCGCCGGTCACGCTGCGTCTTCGGCGCAGTTCAAGGCGCTCTACGCTGAAGGGATGGGCCTGGTCGAGGAAACGGCAAGCTATCTCGATGGCCCTGGACGCACCGCCGCCAAGGTGCTGCCGCGCATGGCATCCGTTCTCTATGCTGCCGAGTCGATGCGCCTCACCACCCGGCTGATGCAGATGGCGTCATGGCTCCTGCTGCAGCGCGCCGTCAACAATGGCGAGATGAGCCGCGAGCAGGTCCTGTCGGAAAAGAGCAAGGTGCGCCTGGACAGCTTCAACGTCGACCGCAGCGCGCCGGGCTGGAACGATCTGCCGGAGAGCTTCCGCGAGCTCATCGAGCGGTCGCTCCGGCTGCAGAACCGGGTCGCCTTGCTCGACCGCGAGATTTATCGGCCGCAGGAAGCAACGAGCTTCGTTCCGGACAACCAGAACGGCGTCAAGGCGCAGATCAAGCTGCTGCAGACGGCCTTCGGAGCGAGTTGAGCGACGCAGAACCCTGCCGCTGTAAGCCAAAGCCCGGCCATGTGCCGGGTTTTTTGTTGGCGCGGGCGTGATTGCGGGTGGATCCTCGCGTCAAGCCCAGGGTCAAGCCCGAGGATCATGCACGGACGACTTGAGCGAGAAAGCACCTGCCCAAAGCCCGCAGGAAAGAGTGAAAGCCAACAAAAAAGCCCGGCAATGCCGGGCTTCGAAACACGCTGTCGAGCGGCTGAATCAGAGGCCGAGGCCTTCGAAGCGCTTCTTGAACTTGGAGACGCGGCCGCCGCGGTCGACGAGCTGCTGGTTGCCGCCGGTCCAGGCCGGATGCGACTTGGGGTCGATTTCCAGGTTCATGGTCGCACCTTCCGTACCCCAGGTCGAGCGGGTTTCGTATTCGGTGCCGTCGGTCATGACAACCTTGATCGTGTGGTAGTCGGGATGGATGTCTGCCTTCATAACAATCTTCCTAGAGTTCCAGGGTCCAATTGTCGCAAGGCATTGCGACTTTGGGACCGAACACGTAAATGAAGCCGCAGACCGCTCTTGGGCCGCGGCTTCCCAATTCGATGCCGTGCCTATACATGAAGGTCTGCGGGATAACAAGTGCCGCGCGGAAGACTTGTGATCTCTGCATGGTTCGTCGGATCGGCACGGTCCGGGGCGCCAGCAGATCGCAGTCGCACAGCTCTGGCGCCTCGGCGGCGTACAGGCCTGTGGCCCCGTGACAGGCGAACGGGGGGCTATGTGCCAAGACCAGAAAAACAACCGCCGGCGCGCAGGTCCATCCGCCCGCTCGCAACCGTGCTGCCTTATCTCTCGCGTTACCGTGGCCTCGCCATCGGCGCCGCCGTCTCTCTGACCGTCGCAGCGGCCACCACGCTGACCTTGCCGCTGGCCGTTCGACGGATGATCGATCACGGCTTCTCCAATTCCGACTCCGGCTTCATCAACACCTATTTCTCCATGCTGATGGTGCTTGCAGTGGTCCTCGCCCTTGCCAGTGCCGCCCGCTATTACTTCGTGATCTCGCTCGGCGAGCGCATCGTCGCCGACCTCAGACGCGACGTCTTCGCACGCGTCATGCAGCTCTCGGCCTCATTCTTCGACGTCAATCAGTCCGGCGAAATCGTCTCGCGGCTGACGGCCGACGCGACGCAGATCAAGTCGGCGGTGGGTGCGACGGCATCGGTGGCGCTGCGCAACCTGATCCTCTGTCTCGGCGCAATGGGCATGATGGTCTATACGAGCCCGAAGCTTTCGAGCCTCGTGCTTGCAGCGATCCCCCTCATCGTCTTCCCCCTCGTCGGCTTCGGACGCTCGGTACGCCGGCGTTCCCGCGAAGCGCAGGACATGCTCGCGGCCGCCTCCGCCTATGCCGGCGAAGCGATCGCCGCCACGCGCACCGTGCAGGCCTTCAATGGTGAGGAGAGCGCGCGCTCGCGCTACGGCAACGCTGTGGAGGCGGCCTATCGCGCCGCGCGCGCTGCGACCAAAGCGCGCTCGGTGCTGACCGCCTTTGCCATCACCATGGTCTTCGGAAGCGTCGTCGCCGTGCTCTGGTTCGGTGCGCGGGACGTCCTGGCGGGCTCGCTTTCCGCCGGGACGCTCGGTCAGTTCCTGCTCTATTCCGTTTTTGCGGCAGGCAGCCTCGGCGCACTCTCGGAAGTGTGGGGCGAGCTCTCTCAGGCGGCGGGGGCCGCCGAGCGTCTGAACGAGCTGCTGAACGAAGTGCCGGAGATCGGGGCGCCCGAGCATCCGGTCGCAATGCCCGTCCCTGCCGCCGGTGCGGTGGAGTTCGACGGTGTCCACTTCGCCTATCCCGCCCGGCCGGACTATAAGAGCCTCCGAGGCTTGAGCTTTGCGGTAAGACCGGGCGAGACGGTGGCCATCGTCGGCCCGTCCGGCGCCGGCAAGAGCACGGTCTTCTCGATGCTCCTGCGTTATTACGACCCGGCGAAAGGCACCATCCGCGTCGACGGTACGGACATACGCGCCGTCCATCCCGAGGATCTGCGGGAGAGACTTGCGATCGTGCCTCAGGACGTGACCATCTTCGCCACCTCGGTGCACGACAACATCGCCTTCGGCGTGCCGGACGCAAGCCGTGAAGCGGTGCGCGCCGCCGCCGTCGCGGCGCAGGCCGAAGAGTTCATCGGCAGGCTGGACCAGGGCTACGACACGCTGGTCGGCGAGCGCGGGGTGACCCTTTCGGGCGGTCAACGCCAGCGCATCGCGATCGCCCGCGCCATCCTCAAAAACGCTCCGATCCTCCTTCTCGACGAGGCCACCTCGGCGCTCGATGCGGAGAGCGAAACGCTGGTGCAGAAGGCGCTTGAGAACCTGATGCAGGAGCGTACGACGCTCGTCATCGCCCATCGGCTCGCCACCGTGCTCAAGGCGGATCGCATTCTGGTAATGGAGCACGGCCGTATCGTCGAGGAAGGAACCCACGAATCGCTGATCCGCCAGGGCGGGCTTTATGCGAAGCTTGCACGGCTCCAGTTCGATCACGGCGCAGAAGCACTGTTCGTCGGCTCGCCCGCGCCTATTTCTCCGTGAGCTTGAGCTCGATGCGGCGGTTCTGCGCGCGTGCTTCCTGGCTTTCGCCCGGTGCGATGGGCTGATACTCCCCGAAGCCGGCCGCCACCAGCCGGTCGGCCGGGACGCCTTTCGAGATCAGGAACTTGACGACGGACGTCGCGCGGGCGGACGACAGTTCCCAATTGTCCCGGAAGCGCCCTATCCCCGACAGCTGAACGTCGTCCGTGTGGCCGTCCACGCGCAGCACCCAGTTGATCTCCGCCGGGATCTCCTTGGCAAGGTCGAGAAGGGCTGTCGCAAGTTTCGCCATCTCGGTCTGCCCTTCCGGGTTCAGGTCGCTGCCGCCCGATGGAAAGAGCACTTCCGACTGGAACACGAAACGGTCGCCGACGATGCGGATGTTTTCCCGATCCGACAGGATTTCCCTCAGCCTGCCGAAGAAGTCCGAACGGTAGCGGTTGAGCTCCTGGACACGCTGCGCCAAGGCGACGTTCAGCCTGCGGCCGAGATCGGCTATCTTGGCCTGCGAGGCATCGTCCTTCGCCTCCGATGCCTGGAGTGCGCCTTCGATGGCGGCGATCTGGCTGCGAAGCGCTGCGATCTGCTGGTTCAACAGTTCGATCTGGCTCATGGCCCGGGCGCTGACCTGCCGCTCGTTTTCGAGCTCGGAGCCAAGCCGGCCGATCTTTTCGTCGGCGACTTCGGCACTGCCGGCGCCCCGGTCGAGCAGGGCCTGCAGGCGGGACCGCTCGCCTTCCGACTGTGAAAGCGACGCCTGCAGGTTGGCGAGCGAATCCTCGAGATCCTGCTTGCCGCTTTTCTCGAGCGCCAGGAGCTGGGTGAGTTCGTTGATCTGGCTGTTCAGCCGGTTGAGCACCTCGTCCTTGCCGCTGATCTCCCGGCCGAGCAGGAACTGCGCGGTGACGAAAACGCTGAGCAGGAACATGATCGCCATGAGCAGCGTCGAGAGTGCGTCGACGAAGCCCGGCCAGTAGTTGATCGCCCGCGGATCGCGGCGTCGGGAAAGCGCCATGGTCAATCCCCTCCGCCGTCTTCGATGCGGCTGAGCTTCGCCTGTCCTGCGGCCTTCTCGCTTTGCACGGTGATCCGGTCGGCCTGGCCGATGCGCGCCGTCAGCCGGTCGAGCGTCTTGCGCATCGCCTTGGCTTCCTCCTGCTGCGCCTCGATCCAGTCGCGCAGCATCTGCTGCTCGCCGCGCATGTTCTTGACGAGGCCCTGGATGCCTTCGGCGAGGCTCGCCATGGCCGCGGTGGTGCGCTGGTTCACGCCGCCGTCATGCGTCAGGCGCGTAAGCTGGTCGGTGAGCCGCCGCAGCTCTTCCACCGGAGCGCCGTCGGTCATGTCGCCCGGCGAGGAAAAACCGGAGCTGACGTCGGTTACCGACGAAAGCCAATTCTCGAGCTCCGTATAGAAGCGATTCTGCGCGCGTCCCGCCTGCAGATCGAGAAAGCCCACGATGAGCGAACCGGAAAGACCGAAGAGCGAGGCGGAGAACGCCGTTCCCATGCCGGTGAGAGGCGCCGAAAGGCCGCTCTTGAGGGAGCTCAGGAGATCGTCGGTGCTGCCGCTTCCCGCATCCAGCGACTGGATCACGGTGTTGATGGAACCGATGGTGCCGAGCAGGCCCCAGAACGTGCCGAGCAGGCCGAGGAAAACGAGAAGTCCGGCGAGATAGCGGGTGATGTCGCGCGACTCGTCGAGGCGCGCAGCGATTGAATCCAGGATGGACCGGAGCGCGGCCGTCGAGATTGCCGTCGTTTGGCGCCCCCCGATGAGAGCACGCATTGGCGCAAGCAGCACCGGATCGCGCCCGACCTTATCGGCGCTGCCGGCGGCACGGAAGGAGTTGAACCAGCGAACCTCGGGTCTGAGACTGAGGACATGGTTGAACGCCAGCAGGATACCGATCACGAGCACGCCCAGGATCAGCCCGTTGAGGCCGGGATTGCCGGCGAAGGCCTCGCTTGCCTGGCGGAAGAGGATTGCAGCGACGAAACCGACGATGATCAGGAAAAGGACCATCGTCCAGAAATAGGGCATCGGGCTCGAAAGCTTGTGCGGACCGTAGTCCTCCTCCACGTCTTCGCGATCGCGCCACCCGGACAGATTCAGTTTCGCCATAAGTTCGCCAGTCTCCCGGTTTTGCGGCAGTTTCCGCGCCTGTCCGACGAACAAGAGGCCGGCCGCATCACTCTGAATCGCTGCACCATTCCCAAATCGGAGACGATCGAAGAGCGGTGCTGCCGATGGCCGCAGGCCATCCGTATTGGCCCGGAGACTAGTGGAAGTTTGCGCCGAATTGAAGGGAAAACAAAGGGCACGGCACTAAAGCGCGTCGCATTCAAATCGAAAACATACGGCGCGCTTCAGCTTGCTGTTTTATGCATGTTGCCGTCCCGGAAACGTTGCACCGTTCCGGGCGAACTATATTGCCGTTACTTGGACGGAATCGGGCGCTGGATCACCTCGCGAAGCGCCTTTGCGACATGCTCGTTGCCGCAGACGATCGAACCTGCTTCCAGCGGTTTGCTGCCGCCTTCGGCATCGGTGGACCACCCGCCGGCCTCGCGGATGAGCAAGAGGCCGGCAGCCATGTCCCAGGCGGCAAGGTCCCGTTCCCAGAAGCCGTCGAAGCGGCCGGCCGCAACATAGGCGAGATCGAGCGAGGCGGAGCCCATGCGGCGAATGCCGGCGACCTCGCCCATGACGTGGCGCAGCTCGACCAGATACTTGCCGTGATTGCCGCGGCCGAGATGGGGCGTGCCGGTCCCGATCACGGCATCGGAGAGGGCCTTGCGCGCGCCGACGCGCAGGCGGCGGTCGTTCAGGAAGGCGCCGCCGCCTCGCTCGGCGGTGTAGAGCTCGTCCGTCGCCGGATTGAAGACGACCGCGCCGACGATCTCGCCCTGGCGCTCGAGCGCGACGGAGATAGCGAAATGCGGAATGCCGTGCAGGAAATTGGTGGTGCCGTCGAGCGGATCGACGATCCAGCGATGGGCGCCGTCCGTTCCCTTGATCTCCTCGCCCTCCTCGCCGAGGAAGCCGTAGGTCGGGCGAGCCTTCATGAGCTCCTCACGGATGATCCGCTCGGCCTTGCGGTCCGCCTGCGAAACGTAGTCGGCCGGTCCTTTCAAGGAAACCTGCAGGTTCTGTACTTCGCCGAAATCGCGTGCCAGCGACTTGCCGGCCTTGAAGACGGCCTGGACCATGACATTGAGAAGGGCGGAGCGGGCCATACGGCAATTCCTCTAGCGAAGGCCGGCCGAGACCGCTCGACCGGACATTGAACCTGTCTGACAGTCCGCATGCGGGCCGCAGCTCGAAGCGCGGGCAGGAGAACCGTCGTCAAAAAACCGAGTGAGATGTCACTCCGTCCGCGGCGGCACAGGGGTGGGAGGCCGCGGACAAAATCGGGGCTTCAAGACCACAAAAACCCCCGAAGTTCAAGCGAAATAGATCGGATCCGCCGGCGCGTGTCAGGTCGAGCGATATTTGTTTGCCGCCGCCAGCGCCGATTTCTGCTGCGTTTCGTTGAGGCCGAGATAGAAATCCTCGAGCGCATCATCCTTGAGGCCGGCGCGGCGCGAGAGCACGTACCACTTTGCTGCCTCCACCGGATTCGGACGGGTTCCAATGGCATTGACGTAGAGATGGGAAAGCCGGTTCTGGGCGACGACGTTACCGCTTTCGGCGGCGCGTTTCATCCAGGCAAACCCCTCTTCGAGATTGCGGTCGCCGGCAATACCCTCGATCAGCCAGATGGCAATGTCGAGCTGGGCGGTATCATAGCCCGCCCGCGCCGCCCTGAGCAGCCACTCGCGCGCACGGGCCCGCTTGCTCTCCTCTATGCCGTCGACATTGAGATAGATCTGCGAGAGCGCATACTGCGCATCCGCAATGCCCTGCTCGGCGGATTTCTCGTAATAGGGCATCGCCGCCTTCAGCCCCCGCTCGCCCGGCATGTCGGCCACGAGCGTTTGCCCGTAGTTGAACTGGGCCGAGGCGTTGCCGAGATCGGCAGCCTTCTTCATCAGTTCGTCGGCCTTCTTCCGGTCGCGCTTGACATAGCGGCCCTCCATCAGGATCAGGGCATATTTGAACATGGCCGCCGGGTCGCCATTGTTCGCCGCCTGGCCGTACCAGAACGCCGCCGCCTTGGCGTCGCGTGCAACGCCGAGACCCTGCTCCAGGATCGCGGCGACAAGCGTCTGGGCGGCGGGGTCGCCGAGTTGGGCCCGCGGCAAGGCAAGGTCGATCGCCGTCAGGTAGTAACCTCGCTGGAAGGCGCCGTAGGCTTCGTCGATCTTGCCGGTGAAGGGCTTTTCCTCGGGAAGAGCCGGCAATTCGGCTCCCATGCGATCGAAAACGGTGACGCCCTTCGAAGGCGCACTGCCGTCGCCGGGCTTCGGCTTTTCCGGAGCGGCCGTTGCCGGTTTGCGCTCCGCATCCTCCGGCAGTACCGCGCCGTTGAAAGGCGTGATCCGCCCGCGCTTCGACGCGCTGCCCTCGTCAGCCGGCGCAGGCGCGACCGGTTGCTGAGCCACGGCGGGCGCGACTGCAAGAAGCATCGCGGCGGCAAGGGCTGCGGGCCGGCTGGATTTCAGGAGAGAGCGGATTACCATCGGCAGGTCTTAACCTTCAAACCGTGGCGCTTTTTCGTCAAGCAATGCGTTGACGGCCGCAACCACCGACGGCGCCTGACCGGCCTCGCCGAAGACGGCAAGGCGGAGCGCCACGAACTCGGCACCGGTTTCGGCGACGGCAAGCGCGGATTGCGGATCCGTGCCGCCCATGACGATGCAGGGAATTTCGATCATCGACGCCCACCATTCGGCGAGTGCCAGGTTCTTCGGATGCGCCTCCGGCTTTATGTCGCCATCCGTGCGGCCAAAGAAAACGTAATCGGGCCGCAGCTCGCCGATCTCGAGCGCATGGTGACGGTCTGTGGCGTTGCCGCCGCCGACGATCAACTTCGGCGCGTGCCGCTCGATCGCATCGGCAAGCGCATCCGGACCGCCGGCGATGTGGAGACCGTCCGCCTTCGCCCGTCCGGCGACCCGCGTGTCGCCCTCGATCAAGGCCGCGGCGCCGGCCTGCTGGATCACCGGCACGAGCGCTTCCGCATGCTTCTGGAAATCTGCATCGCCGAGCGCGTATTGCGGCACGATCACGGACGCTACGTCGCCGCCCCTCAACGCCTCGCCGACGAGTTTCGCGCGTTCCGCGCTATCTGCGATATCCGGAACGACCAGCACGAGGCGGCAGCGGTCTTCAATGTTGCTCATGAGTCAATCCTGGCGATCTCGCTTCGGGCCGGAAGCCGGCACTCGATTTCATTGCGGAAAACCGATAGACGGAGATGACAAAAGGATCAACCGCCGCCAATGCTTCCCGACATCGACTTCTATCTCGTTGCCGTTCCGGCCGTCGTGCTCGTTGGCCTGTCCAAGGGGGGCATGGGAGAGGCCCTGTCGCTGATGGGCGTCCCGATCCTGTCCATGGTCGTTTCGCCCGTACAGGCCGCGGCGCTGCTCCTGCCGATCCTCATCGCCATGGACATCGTTTCCCTTTTGATCTGGCGCAAGCACGGGGATCGGCAAACCCTTATGATGCTCCTCCCGGGCGCCCTCGCCGGCATCGCGGTCGGCTGGGCCACGTCCGCCTATGTGCCCCGCGACGCGCTGAAGCTGATCATCGGGCTCATCACCGTCGTCTTCGTACTGCGCTATGTCTACACCCTGTGGCGCAGCCGCAATGGTCCACCCATCCAGCCGAAACCGCAGCGCGCCGGTCCGGCAGCACTCTGGGGCTCCTTCGCCGGCTATGGCAGCTTCGTCGCCCATGCCGGCGGTCCGCCTTTCCAGATATACGCACTGCCGCTGAAGCTCGCGCCGCGCGAATATACCGGCACCATCGTGCGCTTCTTCGCGACCCTCAATGCGGTGAAGCTCATCCCCTATTTCGCCCTTGGCCAACTCGATCTCAGCAATCTCAAGACCTCGGCCACGCTCTTCCCGCTGGCCATGGTCGCGACCGCCTGCGGCGCCTGGACCGTCCGGCGGATGAAGCCGCAGGTCTTTTATCCCTTCATGTACACGATGGCCTTCCTCGCCGGCTCGAAGCTCGTATGGGATGGGCTCCGGAGCATCGTATCGGGAGGAGTGTAGCGGGTGCTGCCGTGCGAAGCACATTCCGCACCGCACAATTTTCTTGCCGCTCCGGGGGAATTCGCCTAACGTCCGCGCATGACGATCGCGGACCCATTCGATGCCATTGCGGATCCGAACCGGCGCCATCTGCTGGAGGAACTCAGGCGCGCGCCAAGAACCGTCAACGAGCTCGCCGAAGGTCTGCCGATCAGCCGGCCCGCCGTCTCCCAGCATCTGAAAGCCCTGCTTGACTGCAGCCTGGTATCAGTTTCGACCAGCGGCACACGGCGGATCTACGCGATCAACAAGCCGGGCTTCGACCGGCTCAACCTGTGGCTGGACCAATTCTGGTCCTGATGCATGCCGTCCGGCCGGCAAAGCCGACCGGACCTTGGTCCGGTCAAGCAATGCAATCTATCTTTTCGGGATTGTTTTGACCCTATCGTTGCATCGCCTCTGCAGTTCCGCGTGGCGATGCGTCCCGATTCAATCGGGAGTACCGTTCACGCTCAGTGCGTCGAGGAACGGAGTCTTTCGATTTCGTCCTTGATGCGCAGCTTCCGTCGCTTGAGTTCGCTGATCAGTTCGTCCTCGCAGGACGGAGAGTTCAGAGCCTCGTGTAGCTCCTCTTCAAGGACGCCATGTTTTTTCTCAAGCGTTGCAAGATGAGCCTCAATGGTCATTGGCAGTCCCTTCCCTTTAGCTTGCATCCGGCACGCAAATGCCGGATGTTCCATGGTTGAAACCTTTTTAATGTGCCATGCCATTTTTCATTTGTCGAAGGCGAAATGATGACGCCGGGTAACTTCCCGTCGCTAACCAAGATGTGGTAGAGCGACGCAGGAATTTCCGGATCGCGGATCGGCGAAGCCGGGCTTATGGGGATCGCTTTGCATGCCGGACCAGGACCAGGCCGAACTCAGACTGACTATCGCGCGCCTGAGGCAGGAACACGAAGACTACGACGCGGCAATCAACGCGATGATCCAGACGGGCTGCGACGCCTTGCGCGTCCAGCGCATGAAAAAGAAGAAGCTGGCCATCAAGGACAAGATCACCAAGATCGAAGACCAGATCATTCCCGACATCATCGCCTGAAATGGATCGAGACGTGACCGACACTACGCCCCCGCCCGTCGCCATCATCATGGGAAGCCAGTCGGACTGGGAGACGATGAAGAACGCGGCCGACACGCTCGAGGCGCTCGACATCGCTTACGAAGCCCGGATCGTTTCCGCCCATCGCACGCCCGACCGCCTGGTCCGCTTCGCCAAGGGCGCGCGCGACGAGGGGTTCCAGGTGATCATCGCCGGCGCCGGCGGTGCGGCGCATCTTCCCGGCATGTGCGCGGCCATGACGCCGCTTCCGGTCTTCGGCGTTCCGGTCCAGTCGAGAGCGCTTTCCGGCCAGGACAGCCTGCTGTCGATCGTGCAGATGCCGGCCGGCATTCCGGTCGGCACGCTTGCGATCGGCAAGGCGGGCGCCATCAATGCGGCACTTCTGGCCGCCGCCGTGCTCGCGCTGGGTGACGAGGATCTTGCCGACCGTCTCGACGACTGGCGCGAACAGCAGACCGTATCGGTCGCGGAATATCCGGTAGACGAGGTATGAAGATCATCGGCATCATCGGTGGCGGCCAGCTTGGCCGCATGCTGGCCATGGCCGCTGCCCGCCTGAACTTCCGCACCGTGGTGCTCGAGCCGCAGCCGGACTGTCCGGCGGCGCAGGTGGCGAACGACCAGATCATTGCCGCCTATGATGATCCGCGCGCGTTGGACGAGCTTGCGCGGGTGGCGGATCTCATCACTTACGAATTCGAGAACGTCCCGGTCTCGGCCGCCGAGCAACTCGCCCGTTCGCGGCCGGTCTTCCCGCCGCCGAAGGCGCTGGAAGTGGCGCAGGACCGTCTCGTCGAGAAACGCTTCATCAACGGCTGCGGCATCGCCACCGCCGGATTCCATCCCGTCGACAGCCAGGCCGATCTGGAGGCCGCCCTTGCGGACTTCGGCGGGGCCGGCGTGCTCAAGACCCGCCGGCTCGGCTACGACGGCAAGGGCCAGCGCGTCTTCCGTTCCGCTGCCGACGATCCGGCCGGCGCCTATGTGGCGCTCGGACAGGTCCCGCTGATCCTCGAAAGCTTCGTGCCGTTCGACCGGGAGATCTCGGTCATCGCCGCACGCGCGCCCGACGGCACCACCGCCTGTTTCGATCCTGCCGAAAATGTGCATCGCAACGGCATTCTCCACACATCGACCGTGCCCGCATCCGTCGGCGGGTCGACCACGGAGGCCGCCCGCAAGGCCGCAACCGCCATTCTCGACGCGCTCGGCTATGTCGGCGTCATCGGTGTCGAGTTCTTCGTTCTGGCCGACGGCGGCGTCGTCGCAAACGAGATCGCGCCGCGCGTACACAATTCCGGCCACTGGACGGAGGCCGCTTGCGTCGTTTCGCAGTTCGAGCAGCATATCCGCGCGATTGCAGGCCTGCCCCTCGGCGACCCGTCGCGCCATTCGGACTGCGTGATGCAGAACCTCGTCGGCGACGACATCGCCCGCGTTCCGGACCTGCTTGCCGAACGCAATGTGCTCCTTCATCTCTACGGCAAGGCCGAGGCGCGGTCCGGCCGCAAGATGGGGCACTTCACCCGCCTGCTCTGACCGGGACGCATGGAAGACGGGGACAGGCGGCAAAATCCCCGTCATGCGGTTGACACGATTGGGGCGACACGGTATGTGCCTGCCTACTTGAACAGCGCGCTGAACGGCGCGCTTTTGATTGTTGGAATTACCGGGCGAATTTTCGTTCCCCGAAACCCTGCGGATCAGGAAAAATGAAGATCAAGAATTCGCTCAAATCCCTGAAGACCCGTCACCGCGAAAACCGTCTGGTTCGTCGCAAGGGCCGCGTCTACATCATCAACAAGCTGAACCCACGCTTCAAGGCACGCCAGGGCTGATGCTTGCTGCAGGCCGTGCCTGCAGCGCCGCGCGTCTTCGCGGATGCGCAAAGGTCGTAGCACTTGACTTGCTGCACGTTTCCTGAATCGGCGCGATTCAAGGTAAATCCGGAACACGGCGGCTTGCTCGCCGATTTCCCAAAATTGATTTGATCTTGTTTCATGGCGGGCTACGATGTCCGCCATGCGTGTTTTTATGAAGCTGATACTGGCATCTCTTGCCGTGACCGCCGCCGCGATAGTGGCCGCCGCGCCGCTTAGTGCGGCAGAACCCTCGCCTCAGGCCGAGGTCGCTGCGCTTACCACTCCGAAAGAGCGTGTCGATGCCCTCTTCGCCGATCTCAAGAAGGAAGGCGATGAGGACAAGGCCCGGCAGGTGGCCGATCGCATCCGCCTCGAATGGCAGGATTCCGGTAGCGCGACCGTGAATCTCCTGATGCAATGGGCCAACAAGGCGATTGCCGATGAGAAGCAGTCGGCGGCGCTCGATCTTCTGGACCAGGCGCTTGCCCTCGCCCCCGACTATGTCGAAGGCTGGAACCGTCGCGCCACGCTGCACTACCAGATGGGCAACTTCCGAAAGTCGATGTCCGACATAAATCATGTCCTTGCCCTGGAGCCTCGCCATTTCGGCGCGCTCGCCGGCATGGCCACCATGCTTGAGGCCGCCGGGAAGGATGAACTTGCCATGCGCGCATGGCAGCAATTCCTCGACATCTACCCCTCCGACCGGAAGGCGCAGGAGCAACTCGGCGAACTCGCGGAAAAGCTTGCCGGCAGCCGCACGTGACCGGCACCTGAGGACGCGAGAATGCCCCTCGTCCGGCTTGCGGGCGCAAGGCGTCCCCACCGGTCCGTTCTCCCCATTAGAGCAGTTCCAGGAGAAGTGTGTAACGGTTTTCCGTCCGGATGTGCGTTCAAATGGTTAGAGCATTCCAGTGTTTCTACGAAACGTTGAAATGCTCTAAGACGCGCTGTCAACGTGGAGAGCGGACGAAGTCGGCGCCGCGAGCCCCTTCGCCCCGCTTGCGGGGAGAAGGTGCCGGCAGGCGGATGAGGGGCTGCGTCGAAAAGCGCTCGATCGAGCAGGCGGCGGCTCAGATGCCCGATTGGCCGTCCGAGCCGATATAGGCGATGCGCAGCATGTTGGTGGCGCCGGGGGTACCGAGCGGCACGCCGGCGGTTACGATGATTCGGTCTCCCGGCTTCCCGAAGCCTTCCGTCGAGACGATTCGACAGGCGCGGTTGACCATATCGTCGAGATCGGTCGCATCCCCTGTGACGACGCAGTGCAGCCCCCACACCACGGAAAGCCGGCGAGCCGTCTGGACGATCGGCGAAAGTGCGATGACAGGCACCTGGGGGCGCTCGCGCGCAGCGCGCAGCCCGGTGGTGCCGGAGGAGGTGTAGGTCACGATTGCGGCAAGCTTGAGCGTCTCGGCGATCTGGTGAGCGGCAAGCGAGATGGCGTCCGCGCCCGTTGCTTCCGGCGGCGTGCGCTGAGCGTAGATGATCCCCGGATAATGCGGGTCGCGCTCGACGTTGCTGGCGATCGACGCCATGGTCGAAACCGCCTCGACCGGGTACTCGCCGGAGGCGGATTCGGCCGAAAGCATCACCGCATCGGCACCCTCGAACACGGCGGTCGCCACGTCCGACACTTCTGCGCGCGTCGGCACCGGCGAGGAGATCATCGATTCGAGCATCTGCGTGGCGACGACGACCGGCTTGCCCGCGCGCCGGCAGGCACGCGTCAGTTGTTTCTGAAGCCCGGGTACGGATTCGAGCGGCATTTCGACGCCGAGGTCCCCGCGTGCCACCATCAGCGCATCCGAAAGCTCGATGATCTCGTCGATCCGCTCGATCGCCTGCGGCTTCTCGATCTTCGACATCAGTCCAACGCGACCGCGGGCGATCTTGCGAACCTCGGCAAGGTCCTCAGGGCGCTGAATGAAGGAAAGCGCCACCCAATCGACCTCTCCTGTCGCCAGCACGGCGTCGAGGTCCACGCGGTCCTTGTCGGTCAGCGCGCCGACGCCAAGCAGCGTATCGGGCAGGCTGACGCCCTTGCGGTCCGAAATCCGCGTGCCGGAAACGACCGTGGTGACGATGCTCTTGCCATCGGACTTTTCGGCGCGCAGATGCAGCTTGCCATCGTCGATGAGCAAGCGATGGCCGGGCTTCACCGCTTCGAGGATCTCCGGATGCGGAAGATAGACGCGGCGGCTGTCGCCGGGCACATCGCGGTTGTCGAGCGTGAAGGTCTGGCCGATCTTGAGTTCGACCTTGCCTTCGGCGAACTTTCCGACGCGCAGCTTCGGCCCCTGCAGATCGGCGAGGATACCGATCGGACGGCCGCAGCGCGCCTCGACCACACGGATCCGTTCGATCAGCGTGCGCATGACCTCATGGCTTGCATGGCTCATGTTGATTCGGAACAGATCGGCCCCCGCCTCGTGCAGCTTCTGAATCATCTGCTCGTCGGCCGATGCCGGCCCGAGTGTCGCGAGGATTTTGACTTTCCTGTTCCGTCTCATCAATTCTGGCTTTCCTGCGTGCCGGGCGTGTCGGAAAGCTGAACCATCCAGCTTCCCTGCCGCCCCGTGTCGTATTCCTTGAATCCCATGCGCTGGAAGCCGCGGGCGAAGCAGTCCTGCACGCCGACGATCTTGAACTCGTTTTCGGCCACGCACATGTTGACGTCGCCGGTCCAACGGCCGCCCTTGGCCGCATCTTCCGCGTAGAGATAATAATATCGGGACTGAAGTTCGCCTTCGATCAGCGTGGCGCAGGTGGTCGCCGGAACCTGCCACCAGCCTTCGGTCACCCAGCCTTCCTTGGCCCGATAACCGATCGCCACGCCGACCAGAGTCTGCGTCCCATTGCAGACTCGAAAATCGGCGCGGGCATCGCCGGCAGAGAGAAATGAAGCGGAAATTGCCAAGGAAAACAGGAGGATGGATCCAAACGTCATCGACCCCGGCTTCACTCTGGAAAAAGGATATCTAGACACGGCTTCCTACGGAACTCCGTTTTGATTTGCGTGGCACTTTCTTGCGACGCCCAGCCCTGAAAGTCAACGCAACTCTAATCGATTATAATCGTCATTCCTGTGACGGAACGGCATAAGAGCTTCGCGTTTTTCTTGCGAATGGCGGCTTTGCGTGCAATCAGGTGGGTACCCTTAGCCTGGCAGGAGCCGAATGCACCATTACTCGCCTTACGAGATCACCGGGGGCGATCCGGCAAAGGGTCTCGTGCTGGTTGCCGACCATGCAATGAACCGGCTGCCGCCGGAATATGGCCGGCTCGGCCTGCCCGAAAGCGCCTTCGAGCGTCACATCGCCTACGATATCGGCATCGAACCGCTGACGC
This sequence comes from Sinorhizobium sp. 22678, assembly GCF_052044265.1. Taxonomy (NCBI): domain Bacteria; kingdom Pseudomonadati; phylum Pseudomonadota; class Alphaproteobacteria; order Hyphomicrobiales; family Rhizobiaceae; genus Sinorhizobium; species Sinorhizobium sp. 22678. Next base: position 187,290 of record NZ_JBQEMS010000002.1, read on the forward strand.
GGCAATTGTCGGACGCACTCGGCGCACCGGCCGTGCTCGGCTGTTTCTCGCGCCTCCTGATCGATCCGAATCGCGGCGAAGACGACCCCACCCTGATCATGAAGATTTCCGATGGCGCGATCGTTCCGGGCAACCACCCGATCTCGGACGAGGAGTGGCAGAACCGCATAAGGCGCTTTCACCGCCCCTACCACGAGGCCGTGTCCGAAACCATCGCCCGGTCCGCCGCGGCCGGCGCAAGAGCGCCTCTCGTCATTTCCCTGCATTCCTTCACGCCCTTTTGGAAGGGCGTGGCACGCCCCTGGCATGCCTCGGTTCTCTGGGACAACGACCCGCGCGCCGTGTTTCCGCTGATCGAACGGCTGGAGGCCGCCGGCGACATCGTCGTCGGCAACAACGAGCCCTATGACGGCGCGCTGCGTGGCGATACCATGTACCGGCACTGCATGGCTCCCGGGATCGCGCATGCGCTGATAGAGGTCCGCCAGGATCTGATCGCCGATGCCGCGGGCGTCGCCGCCTGGGCGGAACGTCTGGCGCCCATCCTTGCGGCGCTCAACGGCCTGCCGGAGCTTCATGCCTACCAGCGGCACCCGTCCCGCACGGGTGCTTACAGCGACTGAAGAAGAGGAGGCCACCCCGATGAGCGAAATCAGTCCGGAACAGCGCACCGCCTTCGAGGCCGCGGCTTTCCGCCGGCTGCTCGAACATCTGCGCGAACGCAGCGACGTCCAGAACATCGACTTGATGAACCTCGCCGGCTTCTGCCGCAATTGCCTGTCGAACTGGTATCGCGAGGCGGCGGAGGCCTCCGGCGTGCCGATGAGCAAGGAGGAGTCCCGGGAGATCGTCTACGGCATGCCCTATGAGGAATGGCGGGCGCAGAACCAGGCTGAGGCCTCGCCCGAACAGAAAGCCGCGTTCGAACGCAATCGCCCGAAGGAGTAAGACCTGCGCGGGAAATGCCTGTGTTGTTGCGCAATCGCCCTTGACCTCGGCGGCCGTTCACGGCAGTTCACAGCACCCGGAAAATTCATCCCCACAAGGAGACGACCATGTCGGATGCTCACGGCATTGCCCGCGACCAGCTTCGCGCTTTCATCGAACGGATCGAACGGCTGGAAGAAGAGAAGAAGACCATCGCCGACGACATCAAGGATGTCTATGGCGAGGCAAAATCGATGGGCTTCGATGCCAAGATCCTGCGCAAGGTGATTTCGATCCGCAAGCAGGACGCCGACGAGCGCATGGAACAGGAAGCGATCCTCGACACCTACCTCCAGGCGCTGGGCATGATCCCTGCCGCCGAATCCGAGGACGCGGCCTGACAACTCGGCAAAAAGCCCGCCGGCGGACTGACCTGGCGGGCTTTTATATTTAAGCGGCAATAGAAGGCTCAGTTTGTGCTGAACTTCTTCACTTCCATGAAGTTGACCGCGCTGCCGCTGAAGCGCGCCGTATCGACCGCTCCGCTATTGCTGGTGAAGCCGGCCGCATAAACGGTCGTCGGCGCGACGCGGAGCGACTTGCTGACGAAGCGCGGGGCCTTGACCGGCTTCGACAGGGTAGCCACACGGCCCGCCGAAAGTGCCCACTCGGAAATGATCTTCTGCGTCAGTTTCGGTTCCGTGCGCACGGAAGACCGGCTCTTCGCCTGGGCATCCTGCCTCTTGGGACGGGCGCCCTTCGAGGGAGCATCGGCCTCCGTGTCGAAGACGCTGTCGAAGATCGCCTCACGTGAAGCGGAACCCGACTGCGGCGCATAGGCCGCGACCTCGATCGCCGGAGAAAATGCAGGCGCCCGATCCTCGCTGGTCGGCGCTGCGAGGGCAACGCGCGTACCGGCGGCACTCGGCGGCTGCGCCGCGGAAGCGAGCGCAGGCCCATCCGCAGAAGCGGGAATAGTGACCTCGGCGTGAGCCACGGCCGCGAGCGCCTCTTCGCCGGCCGGACGCATTCCCGGCACCGGCACGAAGCCGAACTCCTGAGCCTGGCCGTCGGCGGAGGCGACGAGCGTCTCGTTGGCGATCAAGGCGTTCATGTCGCGACGGTCGAGCATTTGCGGAACCGGAACCTTGAGGGTGCTCAGATCCGCGAATTCCGAAGGCACGGCCGCTGTCTGCGGCATGGCAGCTGCCAGCGCCTCCTGGGCACTGTTCTTTTCCGGCGCGACGAGTGCAACCGCTACGCCGCCATCAGCCGGGGTTTCCTTGAATGCCGGTCGCACGGCCGGCACCGGTGCGTTGATATCCTGCTGCCCGGCAGGCGCCGCAGTGGAACCTGCAACACCGGGAAGAGCATCCTGGGCCGCCGGCGCCGATGCAGTCTGAACCTTGGCCGGAGCTTCCTCTTCGGCGCCGCCGGCAGCGATTGCCGCGGGTTCTTCATCCTCGTCGCCGCCTCCGCCGAAGAGCGCGGCGAAGAGGTTGCGGCGCTTGCCGGTATCGCCCGGCCCCTTGGCGCCGCCGCCTGCGACCTGGATCGCCGATGCGCCGACGCGGCGCTTGTAATCGGCCACAGCCTGCTCATAGCCCGGCAGCGGCCTTCCGTCGGAGGGAATATGCATGGTCTTGCCGTCCGGGAAGAGCCGCGCGAGCTCGTTGCGCGTCATGCGCGGCCATGCGCGTACCCCGCCGACGTCCATATGGACGAAGGGCGAACCGGAAGTCGGGTAATAGCCGACGCCGCCGACCTGGAACTTCATGCCGATCTCGCGCAGCGCCTTGAGCTTCACGTCCGGTATATAGAAGTCCATCGCCTTGCCGAGCATGTGCTGGCTCTTCTTCGCCACGCCCTTCGACCGCGACCTCAGCATGCCGTTCGTGGCCGGCGAGCGATAGGCGGAAACGACGTGGATATAGTCGCGCGAACCGCTCTTCTGGTAGACTTCCCAGACGAGATCGAGCAGGCGCGGATCCATTTTGGTCGGCTCGTTCCGCCGCCAGTCGCGCAGGAAACGATTGATCTGCTGCAAACCCTTCTGATCGTAGCGACCGTTGCGCTTGAAGGTGATCTGCGCCTTTTCCTTGGTGTGGATGAAATAGAGCTTGAGGGTGCGTGTCTGGCCGGCGGCCTCGACCGGAGGCGCCATCCCGGGTGTGACGAGGGAGCAAACCAGCGCGATGGACGCCAGGACCTGGGGCGCCTTTCGAGCGACCGCCGAGCAGAGTCTGCGCGCAAAGGAACCGACTGGTTCCTCCAAACCGAACAAATTTGGCATTCAATCCCCGTCCGACGGACAACCGTGCTTTGCTGTCTCAGATGACTGTCAAATAAGGTGACAGCATGGCAATTATGCCACAGTGTTCACCGCCCCTTATAATATAGTGAACAGTTTGCTAACAAGGTCTAAACGGCGGTGGACGATTTGCACGGCAAATGAGGTGTGAATGCGTCGATTTTATGCTGCTTCACGCAAGGGATTGTCGGGATCGATGCCGTAATCCTTGAGTTTGCGATAGAGAGTCGAGCGGCCGATTCCCAGTTTGCGCGCCACCTGGCTCATCTGGCCGCGGTAGAATTTCAGGGCAAAGCGAATCAGTTCCTCCTCGACCTCAGCGAGCTTCCTGACCTCGCCGCCCTCGCTGAGGCTGGCGATGGCGTTCTCCAGGCGGCCGTCCGGAGTCGTCTCGGCATGCGCCGGTTGTTCCCGCGCGCCAGCATCCGCCTGGGCAGCGGCGAGCTGAGCGGCAACGGGACGACGTTCCGGGCCGGCTTCGCCCCAGGAGAGACCGCTGCGGTCGGCAACGATGTATCCCGGTATCTGGGTGGCGACCTGCGGAAAGTCCCTGACCGTGAGCTCGTGACCTTCGGCGAGGACGACCGCGCGGAAGATGGCGTTTTCGAGCTGGCGGATATTGCCCGGCCAGTCGTAGGACGTCAGCAGCGCCATCGCGCCGCTCGATACCGTCAGCCTCTGATCCAGCCTCTGCTCGGCGGCGAAGCGCTCGACGAAGGCGCGTACGAGAACGGGGATATCCTCCTTGCGCCGGCGTAGCGCCGGAATGGTGATCGGGAAGACGTTCAGCCGATAGTAGAGATCTTCGCGGAACCGGCCCTCGCGAACCTCGGTGATGAGGTCCTTGTTGGTGGCCGAGATGAGGCGCACGTTCACCTTCTGCGGCTGACGCGCCCCGATCGTCTCGATCTCGCCCTGCTGGACGGCGCGCAACAGTTTGACCTGGACCTCGAGCGGAAGATCGCCGATCTCGTCGAGAAAGAGGGTGCCGCCATCGGCATCGACGAACTTGCCGCTGTGCTTTTCGCTTGCGCCCGTAAACGCTCCCTTCTCATGACCGAAGAGAATGCTCTCGACGAGATTGTGGGGAATGGCGCCGCAATTGACGGTGACGAAAGGCTTCGCCGCCCGGTCGCTCGCCGCCTGGATGGCGCGGGCCACCATTTCCTTGCCGACGCCCGACTCGCCCTCGAGCACGATCGGAATGTTCGACTGGGCAGCGCGGCGCGCGAGATCGATGACGCGGATCATCGCCGGGCTTGCCGAGACGATATCGTCGAAACCGACGGCCCCGCCGCGCGGACGCCGCGCGGTTTTGACCTTGCCGTCGCGGCTCGCCATCTTCAGCGCGTTGCCCAAGGCGATCGACAGCCGCTCCGGCGAAACCGGCTTTACGAGAAAATCGAAGGCGCCGGCCTGCATCGCCTGGACCACCGTTTCGATGCCGCCCTGCCCTGTCTGAACGATGACCGGGATGTCGATGCCACGTTCGGCGAGCGCCTCGAGAAGGCCGTGCCCGTTCATTTCCGGCATCAGAAGATCGAGCAGGATGACGTTGATGATCCCGCCCTTGCGTTGCAGGAGTTCGAGCCCGCTGCGCCCGTTATCGGCGAGATGCGCGACATGGCCCAGCCGCTCGATCATGTTCGTCAGCAGCCGCCGCTGCACCGGATCGTCGTCGATGACAAGAATATGAGATGTCACGAAAGCCTCCTGCTTGGGACACGCGGGGTACCTTTGGCCAGCATCATGTGCCAAATCATACCGGCCATTCGTCCCACAAACGGCTGAACATCCTGTTTTGAGAAATGCTTGCATTTTATCCATTGCGGGCGGTAGCAATGGGCGCCATGCCGTTGCCTCGCTTCAGGGTTAAGGCCTGTTCAAAACGAGAGAACCGACGATGAATTTTGCCTCGCCACGCCTCGCCGCCTCCGGGCAATCCCTCCTGCGCGCCTCGCTGGTGAATTCCGGGGCCGGACAGGCTTCAGCAGCGCCGGCCGAGCTCGGCGAGCTGCCGTCCTGGCGGCTCACGGACCTCTACCTCTCGCCCTCTTCCGAGGAATTCCGCTCGGACCTCGCGAAGGCGGAAGCCGACGCGATCGCCTTCGAGGCGAAGTGGAAGGGCAAGCTCAAGGAGGCTGCCGGCCGAACCGGCGATCAGGGCATCGGCACGGCCGTGAAGGAATTCGAGGCGCTGGACGACCTCATGGGCCGCATCGCCTCCTTTGCGGGGCTTACCTATTTCTCCGATACGTCCAATCCGGCGAACGGAAAGCTCTACGGCGACGTCCAGTCGAAGCTTACCGACATATCGGCGCATCTCCTGTTCTTCTCGCTGGAACTCAACCGCATCGGCGACAAGGTGATCGACGCCGCCCTCGCGACCGACAGCCTTGCCGCCCACTATCGGCCCTGGATCCTCGACCTGCGCAAGGACAAGCCCTTCCAGCTCGACGACAGGCTGGAGCAGCTTTTCCTCGAAAAGTCCATGACCGGTGCAAACGCCTTCAACCGGCTCTTCGACGAGACGATCGCATCGCTGACCTTTTCGGTGGACGGCAAGGAGCAGCCGCTGGAAGTGACGCTCAACCTTCTGCAGGACCCTTCAGTCGAAGTGCGCAAGAAGGCCGCGCTTGCGCTCGCGGAAACCTTCAAAGCGAATATCCGCACCTTCACCCTCGTCACCAACACGCTTGCGAAGGACAAGGAAATCTCCGACCGCTGGCGCGGTTTCGAGGATATCGCCGACAGCCGCCATCTCGCCAACCGGGTGGAGCGTGAGGTCGTGGACGCTCTGGCCGCATCGGTGAAGGCCGCCTACCCCCGGCTCTCGCACCGCTATTATGCGATGAAGGCCAAGTGGCTCGGCATGGAGCAGATGGATTTCTGGGATCGGAACGCCCCTCTGCCGGAAACGCCGAACGCGCTTATTCCCTGGAACGAAGCAAGGGATACGGTCCTTTCCGCCTATCACGCCTTCGCCCCGGAAATGGCGGCGATCGCGCGGCGCTTCTTCGACGATAGCTGGATCGACGCGCCGGTCCGACCGGGCAAGGCGCCGGGCGCTTTCGCGCATCCGACCGTCCCTTCCGTGCACCCCTATGTTCTGGTCAACTACATGGGCAAGCCGCGCGACGTGATGACGCTCGCTCACGAGCTCGGGCATGGCGTCCATCAGGTCCTTGCCGGCGCCCAGGGCGCGCTGATGGCCTCGACGCCGCTGACGCTTGCGGAAACCGCATCCGTGTTCGGCGAGATGCTGACCTTCCGCGCGCTCCTCGACCGGACCAAGGACAAGCGCGAACGCAAGGCGATGCTTGCGCAGAAGGTCGAGGACATGATCAACACGGTCGTCCGGCAGATCGCCTTCTATGATTTCGAGCGCAAGGTGCATACGGCCCGCAAGGAAGGCGAACTGACGGCCGAGGACCTGGGCCGGATATGGCTGTCGGTGCAGAGCGAAAGCCTCGGCCCGGCGATCCGGCTTTCTGAGAGCTACGAGACCTACTGGGCCTATATCCCCCACTTCATCCATTCGCCCTTCTACGTCTATGCCTATGCCTTCGGCGATTGCCTGGTGAACTCCCTCTATGCCGTCTATCAGAACGCCGAGCGCGGCTTCCAGGAGAAATATTTCGAGATGCTGAAGGCGGGGGGAACGAAGCACCATTCCGAGCTTCTCGCGCCCTTCGGGCTCGACGCCACCGATCCGTCGTTCTGGGCACAGGGCCTGTCGATGATTGAAGGGCTCATCGACGAACTGGAGGCGCTTGATAAGGCGTGACCCGCTCGGGCCTTATCGGCCCCCGTCGGACCGAATTGACAGCGACCGACCTCGATGATCGAACACGCGCCCTATGTCCTCTTCCGGGACGACAGCGAGAACCGCACGACGGTTTTCGCCGAGCCTTTGCGCGTCATCACGGCACGGACGAGGGCTGAGTTCCACCGCGGCCTTGGCGAAATCGAGGCGGCCCATCGTGCCGGCAAATGGATCGCGGGCTTCATGGCCTACGAAGCGGGCCATCTTTTCGAGAAGAAACTGGCCCCCTTCGCGCCGGAGAACCGGGAAACGCCGCTGATGTCCTTCGGCGTCTTCGACGCGCCGGCAAAGGACCATCCGCTTGCGGTGCCTCAGCGGCGCATCGAAAACGAGCCCTTCCTCGCGGAGCCCCGCGCAGGCTGGGATTTTCCTGCTTATCGCCAGCGTTTCGAAAAGCTGCACCGGCACCTGCGCCAGGGCGATTGCTACCAGGCCAACCTGACCATGCCGATCCATGCGCGCTGGTCCGGCGATCCGCTTGCCGCATTCTGGTCGCTGATCGAGCGTCAGCCGGTGAAATACGGCGCGCTCGTCGCCCTCGACGGCCCGGTCCTGATCTCGCGCTCGCCGGAACTTTTCTTCCGGGTCGACGCCGACGGCTGGATCGAGACGCATCCGATGAAGGGCACGGCGCGGCGCGGCGCGAGCCCTGATGAGGACGACGCGATCATCGCGGCGATGCGCGCCGACGAGAAGACCCAAGCCGAGAACCGCATGATCGTCGACCTTCTGCGCAACGACATCTCCCGCGTGACCGAAGTCGGCACGCTCGACGTGCCGAAGCTCTTCGACATCGAGACCTATCCGACGGTCCACCAGATGGTGAGTCACGTCAGGGCGAAGCTTCTGCCTGATATCGGCATCGCCGACATTTTCGCCGCGCTCTTTCCCTGCGGCTCCGTGACCGGCGCCCCGAAGATGCGGGCGATGGAAATTCTCCACGATCTGGAGTCCGGGCCGCGTGACGCCTATTGCGGCGCGATCGGCTACATCGCCCCGAACCGCACCATGCGCTTCAATGTCGCGATCCGCACCATATCGCTCTTTGCCGGGGGCCGGGCTGTCTTCAATGTCGGCGGCGGCATCGTCTTCGATTCCAAGGCCGAGGCAGAGTACGAGGAGTGCCTGTTGAAGGCCCGCTTCGCCGTCGGCGATGCCGAGATCGCCCGATGACCGGTTTTTCCCTGATCGAGACGCTGCGCTACGAACCGGAGAATGGCTTTACGAGGCTGCGGCTGCATCTGGCGCGACTGACGCGCTCCGCCAGGCGCCTCGGCTTTTCAGGTGCGGCCGCAGCCGAGGCGACGCTGGGGCCAGCCGTTTCGGGCGCGCGAGCGCCGCTGCGCGTGCGCCTCACGCTCGACCGCGACGGCAGCATCGACGTGACGACGGCGCCCTTCGTGCCGCTTGCCGACGGCGCGGCGTGGCGAGTGCGGATCGCCTCGACGCGGCTTGATTCCAGCGACCGCCTCCTCCGGATGAAGACCACGCGCCGGAGCCGCTACGAGGCGGCACGCAGCGAGTTTTCCACGGCCGAGGCCGACGAGGTCATCCTGCTCAATGAAAAGGGGGAAGTCTGTGAGGGGACGATAACTTCGGTCTTTCTCGATGACGGCAGCGGGTACTTGAAGACGCCGCCGATCGCCTGCGGCCTTCTCGCCGGCGTTCTGCGCACGGAGCTCATCTGCCAGCGGCGGGCACGGGTCGAGCGGTTGGCTCCCGCCGATCTCGCAAGCGGCCGTCTTTACATCGGCAATTCCCTAAGGGGACTGATCCGGGCTGAACTCACGGTCCGATCCGGGTAGCGTATGACGCTTGACGCGATCGCGCCCTTCACGCTTGGCGATGTAAAGGGCATCGTCCGCGCGTGAATAAATGTCCCTGACGCTGTCGCCCTCCCGATACTCCGCAAGTCCGACCGAACAGGTGTAGAAGAACTCCGGTATGTTCGAAAGCGGTCTGGCGTTGCGGACCCTGTCCAGCAGCCGATCGAGGATGAGGTTCGCTTCGCTGACGGTGGTGTCCGGCAGGATCAGCATGAACTCTTCGCCGCCGATTCGCCCGAAGCAATCGGAGCGCCGGACGAATTCCTGCATCTGCCGGGCGAAGTCGAGCAAGACCTCATCACCCCGATGATGGCCATAGCGATCGTTGATCGCCTTGAAATAGTCGATGTCTATGATTGCCACGCACCCCCACATGTGCGGGTTCTCGGCGCAGTTGCGAATGAACTCGTTGAGCCTTTCCATCGTGTAGCGCCGGTTGGGCACGCTGGTGAGTTCGTCCACCTGTGAGGCCCTGAGCGCGAAATCCCGGTCCTGGCGAAGCTTGCGCTCCCCCGCCCGCACCTCCGTAATGTCGACGGCGATGCACAGCATCCAGCCTTTCTGGTCCACGGTCTCCGTCATCCAAAGCCAGCGGCCGTCGTGAAGGTCGGTCTCGACCGTGCGGAAAGGTACCTTCCCGCGCCGGTGGACCGTGGCGGCGATCCAGCCTTCGAGGTCGTCAGTCTTGAGAACGGTGCCCCTGCCCGCGGCATGATTGCGGCGCATGATCTCCGCCCAGGTCGGCGCTTCGCCCTCGCCGACGTGGTAGGCCGATCGAAAGGCTTCATTGGCGTAGCGCAGCCGATCCTGCGGATCATAGAGCGCGATGAGCACCGGCGTTGCGGCTTGCAAGCCCATCAGGGCCTTGAGGTGATCACCAGTCACGTTGGTCTGCTCCAGGAACTTCGGTCGCGATGCGAGGCAATGGGCTCTGTTGAAGCTATAGCACGATGCGCTTGCGGCAAGCTGCCCGAATCGCGATGATTCCGGAATCGACCCGAAATCGTGCCGGTGCGGCCGCGGCATCGCTGCCCCTGGAAGATAGCCGGTTAAGCAAAGTCGCAGGTGCCGCCTTGACGGGACCGCTCTTTATTGTGACAGGAAACTGTGCTCTACAGCGCCGCGCATCTATCCAGACGCACGAAAGTCCGCTGCACTCTATAGTTTGCCTGAGTGGTTCTGCCCGACATGCAGTCCTCACCAGGAATTCGAGGCTCGCTTCTTGCGCCCATCCAAGCATCGCACAGGGATGTTTTCTCAGGAGAAAGACAAAAATGGCAGACACCACCTATCCGGTTTATGGCGAGATCGCCGGCCCGATCGTGATGATCGGCTTCGGGTCGATCGGCCACGGCACCTTGCCGCTGATCGAGCGCCACTTCAAATACGACAAGAACCGGTTGATCGTGGTGGAGCCCCGTGAGGATGCCAAGGACGCGGAAATATTCGCGCGCCATGGCGTGCGGCACGTGCGGGCGGCCGTCACCAAGGACAACTACAAGGAACTGCTGAAGCCGCTCCTGACGGAAGGCGGCGGCCAAGGCTTCTGCGTCAATCTCTCTGTCGACACCTCGTCGCTCGACCTCATGAAGCTTTGCCGCAAGCTCGACGTCCTCTATGTCGATACGGTCGTCGAACCGTGGCTCGGCTTCTACTTCGATGCCGAAATGGACAATTCCGAGCGCACGAATTACGCCCTGCGCGAAACGGTACGCCGGGAGAAGGAAAAGAACCCGGGCGGCACCACGGCGGTTTCGACCTGCGGCGCCAATCCCGGCATGGTCTCCTGGTTCGTCAAGAAGGCCCTTCTCAATCTCGCCGACGATCTCGGCCTGAAATACGAAGAGCCGCATCAGGACGACCGGGAAGGCTGGGCGAAGCTGATGAAGAAAGCGGGCGTCAAGGGCATTCACATCGCCGAGCGCGACACCCAGCGCGCCAAGCACCCGAAACCGCTCAACCTGTTCTGGAACACCTGGTCGGTAGAAGGCTTCATTTCGGAAGGCCTGCAGCCGGCCGAGCTCGGCTGGGGCACCCACGAGAACTGGATGCCGAAAAACGCCAAGAAGCACAAGAAGGGCTGCAAGGCGGCGATCTATCTGGAGCAGCCGGGTGCAAACACCCGCGTGCGCAGCTGGTGCCCGACGCCCGGCCCGCAATACGGCTTCCTGGTCACGCACAACGAAGCGATCTCGATCGCCGACTTCTTCACCGTCCGCGACAAGGACGGCGACGTTTCCTACCGCCCGACCTGCCATTACGCCTATCACCCGGCCAATGACGCCGTTCTCTCGCTGCACGAGATGTTCGGCAATGGCGGCACGGCGCAGCCGGAGCTGCACGTCCTCGACGAGCACGAGCTCGTAGACGGCGTCGACGAGCTCGGCGTGCTGCTCTACGGCCATGCCAGGAACGCTTATTGGTACGGCTCCCGCCTCTCGCTGGAAGAGACACGCCGCATCGCGCCCTATCAGAACGCCACCGGCCTGCAGGTCACGAGCGCCGTTCTTGCCGGCATGGTCTGGGCTTTGGAGAACCCGAAGGCCGGCATCGTCGAAGCCGACGAGATGGACTACAAGCGCTGCCTGGAAGTGCAGATGCCTTATCTCGGCCCTGTCGAAGGACATTACACCGAATGGACGCCGCTCGACGGCCGCCCGGGCCTTTTCCCGGAAGACATCGACACGAAGGACCCCTGGCAGTTCAGGAACATTCTCGTCCGCTGAGGATCACGCGACGAAGCACGCCCTGTCGGCCCGGAGCAGTCCTGTTCCGGGCCTTTTCTTTTCGAACGCCGCGCGCATGCCCGCTCTTGCTTTCAACCCATGATCGCGGCATGTTTCGCGCACGCGTGTCTCAAAAGACGCACAACGGTCGTTGCGGTGCTGTGAGACGCCGCACAATTGTGCGTCGATCGGTTTCGATTCACGGAATTATGCGGTAGAGCGGGACAGGAAAGTATGAAGCGGTTTTGCGTTCGCATCCCGCTCAACTCGTGACGCGGGAGAAACGCCGATGAAGCCATTCGCCATCCTCACCCTCCTGGCAACTGCCGCCGCGCTGGCATCCTGTCAGTCTCAGCCTCGGGAACTCCGGCCAATGTCGTCGGCGCCGCAGGCGACGGGTGTCGAGGGTTCCTGGGTCGATCCGAACGGCATCGTCTCCACTTTCGCAGGCGGCACCTTCTCGACGCGCACGACCGACACCAACCAGCTTCTCGCCTCCGGCAACTATGTGAACGTCAGCCCGACGCTGGTGGAAATCAACATGACCTCGCTGGTGCGCAACACCCAGTCCAAGGTCAACTGTGCGCTGGCAACGCCGGCGCAGCTGAACTGCACGACGGACTCCGGCGCACAGTTCTCGCTGGCGCGCCGCGGCTGACACGGCGCCAGATGATGAACGAGGGCCCTGGACGGGCCCTTTTTCTTGCCGGGACGGCTTAACCTTGTCTGAAATCCGGCGGCGTCGGCATGCGTTTGCGGCTTGAAGTCGATCCCGACTGGTGAAAACATCCGCTGCAGCGCGGCGGGTCTTACCTGCGACTCGGCCGGCAGCACACAGGAGCACACCATGATCAGACACATGCGGACCGGCCTCGTTGCCGCTTCCCTTCTCGCGCTCTCTTCGGGCGCAGCTTTTGCCGATTATGAACTGAACATCCTGCACATCAACGACCTTCATTCGCGCATCGAATCGATCAACAAATTCGATTCGACCTGTTCGGCCGAGGAAGAGGGCAAGAACGAGTGCTTCGGAGGCGTCGCCCGCCTCAAGACGCTGATAGACCAGAAGCGCCAGGAACTGACGGGCAAGAACGTGCTCCTGCTCAACGCCGGCGACAATTTCCAGGGCTCGCTCTTCTTCACCACCTACAAGGGCACCGCGGAAGCGGAGTTCCTCAACCTGATGAAGTTCGACGCGATGACCGTCGGCAACCACGAATTCGACGAAGCCGAAGATGGCCTTGCCAGCTTCCTCGACAAGGTCACCTTCCCCGTCGTCACCGCCAATGTCCTGCCGAGTCACAAATCGAAGATCGGCGATCGGATCAAGCCGTCGATCGTTCTGGATGTCGGCGGCGAAAAGATCGGCATCGTCGGCGCGGTCGCAAATGACACGCCTGAGCTCTCCTCGGTCGGGCCGGATATTCTGATCGGCGAGGACGTGGCGACGATCACCAGCGCGATCGAAGAGATCAAGAAGCAGGGCGTCGACAAGATCATCGCGCTCACCCATGTCGGCTATCCGCGCGACCTCGCGGCGATCGCCAAGATCCCGGACGTCGACGTGGTGGTCGGCGGCCATTCCCACAGTCTGCTGTCCAACACCGACGAGAAGGCCGAGGGGCCATATCCCACCATGGTCGACAACCCCGGCGGCTACCAGGTGCCGGTGGTACAGGCCGGCTCCTACAGCAAATATCTCGGCGACCTCGTGGTGACGTTCGACGACAACGGCGTCGTCAAGGCCGCCAAGGGCGACCCGATCCTCGTCGATTCCTCCGTGAAGCCGGACGAGGCCGTGGCCGCACGGATCAAGGAACTCGCAAAGCCCATCGAAGAGTTGCGATCGAAAGTGATTGCCAAAACCGAGGCGCCGATCGACGGATCGCGCGAGACCTGCCGCGCCAAGGAGTGCGAGATGGGCAGTCTCGTGGCCGACGCGATGCTCGATCGCGTCAAGGGCCAGGGCGTGACGGTCGCCATCACCAACGGCGGCGGCTTGCGCGCTTCGATCGACGGCGGCGACGTGACGATGGGCGAAGTCATCACCGTCCTGCCCTTCCAGAACACGCTTTCCACCTTCCAGCTGAAGGGCTCCGACATCCGCGCAGCCCTTGAAAACGGCCTCAGCCAGGTCGAAGAAGGCGGCGGGCGCTTCCCGCAGGTCGCGGGCCTAAAATATTCCTTCGATCGTTCGAAGCCCGCCGGCAGCCGCCTCGTCAGGGTCGAGGTCAAGGAGGGTGACGCCTTCGCGGCACTCGATCCGGAAAAGACCTATTCGCTCGTCAGCAACAACTTCATGCGCGGCGGCGGCGACGGTTACGCCGTCTTCAAGGACAAGGGCGAGAATGCCTATGACTACGGTCCGGGCCTCGAAACCGTGCTCGCCGACTACCTCGCCGCCCACCAGCCCTTCAAGCCCTACACCGACGGCCGCATCACGGAAGTGGCTGCCGCAGCCCCGGAGGCCGCGCCCAGCGCTGCACCGGAGTCGGACGCCGCCGCGCCGGAGACGGAGGCCGCCGCAAAGCCGGCGGAAAGCGAAGCGGCCACCACTGCCCCCGAGGCTTCGCCCCCGGCGGCAGCCGCTGCCGAAGGCCCACGCAAGCACGTCATAGCGCGCGGCGATACGCTGTGGGACCTCGCGGAATCCTTTTACGGCAGCGGCACCGAATGGCGGAAGATATCGGCCGCCAACGGGGATCCGGCGCCGCGAGCGCTTGAAATCGGCCGCGAGCTGGACATCCCGGCCGAGTAAGACGATTTGCCTCGACATTTGGGACCGGCGCGGGCTTTCCCGCGCCGGTTTTTCTTCTTAGAAGGCTTTGAAACTGCCGGCGCGACCACCACCTTGCAAAGGTGCGCGCCTCACGAGGACCGAAATGACCGCCATGGATGCCGAGCCGAACACCAATCACCCCGCCGTCAGCTACGGAAAGGTCGGCGTGCTCCTCGTCAATCTCGGCACGCCGGACGGCACCGACGTCGCCTCGATGCGCCGCTATCTGCGGGAGTTTCTGAGCGACCGCCGGGTGATCGAATGGTCGCGTCTCTTCTGGTACCCGATCCTCTACGGCATCGTGCTCAACACACGTCCGCGCAAGGTCGGCAAGGCCTACGAGCTCATCTGGAACAAGGAGCTGAACGAGAGCTGGCTCAGGACCTATACGCGCAATCAGGCGGCACTGATGGCGGATGCCTTCGGCGGCCAGCCGCAGGTCGTCGTCGACTGGGCGATGCGCTATGGCCAGCCCTCCATCGCGTCGCGCATAGAGGCGCTGCAGAAAGCCGGATGCGAGCGGATTCTCATCTTCCCGCTCTATCCGCAATATGCCGCCGCCACCACCGCCACAGTCAACGACAAGGCCTTCGAGGCCTTGCTCAAGATGCGCTGGCAGCCGGCGCTCAGAACCGTGCCGCCCTATCACGACGACCCGGTTTACATCGATGCCCTGGCCACCTCGATCACCAAGCATCTCGCGACGCTCGACTGGGAGCCGGAGCTGGTGCTCGCCTCGTTCCACGGGATCCCGAAAAGCTATTTCGAAAAGGGAGATCCCTATTATTGCCAGTGTCAGAAGACCGCACGCCTTCTGCGCGAAAAACTTGGCTGGCCGAAAGAAAAGCTGCAGGTGACCTTCCAGTCGCGATTCGGCCCCGAGGAGTGGCTGCAACCCTATACGGACGCCACCGTGGAACGGCTGGCCAAGGAGGGTGTGAAGAAGATCGCCGTCATCAATCCGGGCTTTGTTTCCGACTGTCTGGAGACGCTCGAAGAGATCGCCGGGCAGGCGGCCGAGAGCTTCCACCACAATGGCGGCGAACAATTCGCCCATATCCCCTGCCTGAACGACAGCCCCGAGGGCATGGCGGTGCTCAACCACGTCGTGCGCCGCGAGCTGGAAGGTTGGTTGTAGAACAGCGCCATTCCCGACCGGGAATTGCCGCGACCTAAATCCTCCCGAAGTCGAAGACGAATACGCCGTCCTCGAGTATGGCGTTCGTAATGGCGGTTGCGAGAGGCAGAAGGGTGGCGGCATCGTCGATTTGCCGCAGCAACGAGCCGACCATTCTTGCGGTGTCGATGCCTTCGACCGTTTCGCCGCCGAGCTCGCCCGACATCACGTCCGCAACGGTTCGGCCAAGCCCGAGGCCATGACCGAGCCGGCTGTTGCGTCCGCCGCCCACCGTCACGTGCAGATCGCCGATGCCGGCGCGGTCGAAGGCGGAAGCACGGTTGCCGCCGATCCGTTCGCAGAGCAAAGCCATTTCCTGAGCCGCCTGATTGAAGGCCGCCGCAGTCGGGTTTTTTGACTGGCCGTCGGCGCGCAGCCCGTCCGGATAGCGGGTCTGCATGGCGCTGACACCGATTGCGAAGAAATTCTTGAGCGCCGCGCAGGCCTCGACGCCGGTCACATCCTCACCCACCGCGAGCCGGTAATAAGGAGTCCGCATCAAGCCCGCGGCGAAGTCCGCGGCCGCCCTGTCACGGCTGGCATAGATGCTGGACGTCGGATAGCGGTTGGCAAGCTCGCGCGCGATACATGGCCCGCCGATGCCGATGAAGCTCTCCATATTGGCGATCCGCGGCGGCAGCGTCTCGGCATAGGTGACGATCCGCTCACCCTCGCGGTCGAGACCCTTCGTCACGAAAGCCACCGGCTTTTTCGAGCGCAGCAGACCGCTCAGCCGGTCGGCCGCCCAGGCGACACCCGGGCTGCTGACGCCGACGACGATGAGATCCGCCGTGTCGGCATGTTCCGTCCGGAGTTCCTCGTCCGCGAGGATCGTCACCGTTTCGGCAAGCGTCGCGTCGAGCTTCGGGTGGATTTCACCCGCCTTCATCCTGGTGACAGGCAGCGTGTCGAGCGGCGTGCCGGCCAGCAGTACCCTGTGGCCGTTGTCGCTGGCAGGCACGGCCAGGGCAGTACCCATGACGCCTGCCCCTAAAACGAGGATCGTTGCCATATACGCCCCCCGCCGCTGTTCAGCGCATCATCGCGGCGACATTGCCGCCGTCGACGGTGACGACCGCGCCGGTGGAGGTCCGTGCCTTGGCCAGATGCACGAAGGCCGCCGCCACGTCGGCGCCTGTCACCTCGCGGCGAAGCATATTGCCTCGCATATAGTCCTCCGGCGTCACGCCCCGCGCCTTCGAGCGTTCCTCCACCATCTTGTCGGTCATGAGGCCGGTACGGATACGGTCCGCATTGACGGCGTTCGAGGTGATACCGGAGCCGCCGTGCTCGATCGCATATTGGCGCATCAGCGCCATCAGCGCCGCCTTTGAAGTCCCGTAGGGGCCGAAATCGGCGCCGGGATTCACCGCTTGCTTGGAGACGTTGAACACCAGCGCGCCGCCCGTTTTCTGCTGCTCCATAACGCGCACCACGGCACGCGCGACATAGTGATGGCTCCAGAAATTGAGGTCGAAGGCTCTGCGGAAGGTCGCCTCGTCGACGCCAAGCAGCTTGCCCTGGAAGGCGGCTCCGGCATTCGAGATCAGAATGTCGACACCGCCATAATGCGCCACGGCCTTGGCGACGGCTGCGTCTACCGCCTCCGGATTGGTCACGTCGCACAGCACCGGCAGCGCGCCGAGCTTTTTCGCAGCCGCCTTCAGCGCGTCCTCGGAAATGTCGAAGAGCGCGAGTTCGGCACCCTCCGCCTTCAGTGCCTCTGCCACCGCGAGGCCCAGCCCGCTTGCTGCGCCGGTAACGATCGCCACCTGTCGGGTCAAAGGCCTTTCCTGCACCTTTGCCAGCTTCACCTGCTCAAGCGACCAATATTCGATGTCGAAGAGATCGGCCTCAGAGAGCGCCTCGAACGCCTCGATGCCTTCCGCTTTGGTGATGACGTCGATGGTTGCTTCCGCCACGTCCGCACCGACGATCGCATTCTTTCGCGCCGCGCCGGCGGCGAAGAGGCCGATGCCGGCGACATAAAACACCCGAGGCTTCGGGTCGAGCATCCGCTTGCCACCGCCGACACGGGCATTGTTGCGCTCGAAATAGTCCCTGTAGTCGGCCTCGAAGGCGGCAACCGCCGCCCGCGCCTGCTCTGCCCATTCGCCGAGCCTGTCCTTTTGCGGCGCCGGCAGTGCCACTCCGAAGCGTTTGATGTGGATCACGTGCTCCGGTGTCGCATTGCCGCGGCGCGTCAGGCTATCGACGTTTTCGGCGTTGCAGAATTCGAGGATCTTCTCGCCCGTACGGTGCTCCAGAACGAACCGCTTCGGCGTACCTTCGAGGCCCGTCTCGATCGCCAAAGCCCCGCGCAGGATCGGCGCAATCTCCGCGGCGGAAGCCAGGTTGTCGGGGAGGACGATGCCCGCGAACGGCTTCGCCCTGCCCTGGGAGAGACGCCGCTCGGCCTTGTCGATTTTGGCGATCATGTCCTCATAGGCCTCTCGTGGCTCGTCCGACCAGGTGAAGATGCCGTGCTTCAGCAGGATCATGCCGTCGCCCTTCGGGTTTGCCTTGAAGGCGGCATCGCAGGCCTTGGCCAGATCGAAGCCCGGCATCACATAGGGAACGATGATCGACTCGGGAAAGAGCTCTCGGATCAACTCTTCGCCATGCGGCTGATTGGTGAGCGAAACGATCGCATTCGCATGGGTGTGATCGATGTGCTTGAACGGAAGGATCGCATGCAGGATGGCTTCGACCGACGGGTTGGGCGAAGCTGGATCGATGAGCAGGCGGCGTTGGAGCATCACCATGTCGTCGTCGGAGAGCGTCTCGAAGCCGATCATCGCCTGCAGCGGCTGCAAGCGCACCGCCGGCAGTCCCTGCGGCTCGATCGTACCCATGTCCCATCCGCTGCCCTTGACGCAGAGTACCTCCACCTCGGTGCCGTCCATCTCTTTGAACGTGGTCTTGACCGATGTGTTTCCGCCGCCGTGCAATACCAATTCCGGATCGGAGCCCAGCAGCCGGGTCGTATAGGTGCGGACCGCAAGATCGCGATTGACGCCTTTGGCGGCATAGCCCTCTACGGTCGAAGTGAATTCGGAGTCCAACCAGCGCGACTTCATGACAGTTCCTTTCCTGGCCGGCACCGCGTTCGAGCGGCCGGCTCCCAGTCGATCAATCGTGTAATGTCCGGTCCGCAGCGGTCAGATGCGGACCTCGGTCTCGGCATCGAACACGTGCACCTTGGAGGGTGGGATCGCAAAGCGAACCTCGGCGCCCTCCGAAAACCGCTCCGCCTTGTCGACGACAGCGACGAAGCTTCCCTCCGGGCCCTGGCAGAAAAGCTGCGCGTCATGGCCAAGCCGCTCGGTGAGGATCGCTTTGGCTGCAAGCGGACCTGCGGCATCGACCACCACGTCGGTCGGGCGCAGGCCGAGGACCACCTTCCTGCCCGGCTTCAATGCCGGGGACGCCTCCACGGCCAGCCGGCCGGCCGCCGTATCGACGGCGGGAGCGCCATTGTCCGCCACCACGGTTCCGGGGAGGAAGTTGATGGACGAAGAGCCGATGAAGTCTGCAACATATTTGCTGGCGGGCCGGTCGTAGACGTCGTCGGGCGAGCCGATCTGCTCGATCTTGCCCGCGCGCATGACGACGATCTTGTCGGCCATGGTCATGGCTTCGATCTGGTCATGGGTGACGTAGATAGTGGTGGTCTTCAGCCGGTTGTGCAACTGGCGGATTTCCGTGCGCATATGAGCGCGCAGCTTGGCATCTAGATTCGACAGCGGCTCGTCGAACAGGAACACCTCCGCCTCGCGCACCATGGCGCGACCCATGGCGACGCGCTGGCGCTGGCCGCCGGAAAGCTCCCTAGGATAACGATCGAGATAGGGGGTGAGGTTGAGGGTTGCGGCCGCCCATTCCACCCGCTCCTTGATCTCCGCGGAAGGAACCTTCGCCACTTCCAGGCTGAAGGCGATGTTGTCGTAGACCTTCATCGTCGGATAGAGCGCGTAGTTCTGGAAGACCATGGCGATCGAACGGTCACGCGGATGCACGTCGTTCACACGCTTTCCGCCGATCATGAGATCGCCTTCGCTGACGGCCTCGAGGCCGGCCGTCATTCTGAGCAAGGTCGTCTTGCCGCAGCCCGACGGTCCGAGCAGGACCACGAATTCGTGGTCCTCGATTCGGAAGGAGATGTCGCGCATGATCGTGACGGCACCGAAGGACTTGCCGATATTCTGATATTCCACGGTCGCCATCGGTCGTTACTCCCTTGTTCGTTTCGGCCGGCCGTCGCGGCAGCTCTGTCTCAATACTTCTGCCGCGTCGGCGTGATGACGATTTCCTGGACGATCGCGCGTTGCGGCAGCCGATAGGCGTCGAGGATGAGGTCCGCGACGATTTCCGCTGAAATACCGCCGCCGATCGCCGCCTTGTTCGCCTTGTAATTGGCAAGAGTGGTCTCGTCCTTCACGTGGTCCAGCACCTCCGTTTCGATGATGCCGGGGGAGACGACGATGACGCGCACGTCGTGCGGCGCCAGATATTCGCGCAGACTTTCGGACACCGCGTGGACGAAGAACTTTGTGCCGCAATAGACCGTATGGTCCGGGTAGACCTTGCGTCCGGCGATCGAGCTCATCATCACCAGCGTTCCCTGCTTCCGCCCGATCATACCGGATAGCACCGCATGCACGCTGTTCATCACACCCTTGGTGTTTATGTCGATCATCTCGTCCCATTCTTCCGGTGCCTGACGGGCGATGTCGCCGAGCCGTGCGATGCCGGCATTGGCAAACATCATGTCGACCGGCCCGAACTTCGCCTCGGCTTCGCCGACCGCATCCGCAAGTGCGGCGCGATCGCGCACGTCCGCCTTCTTCAGAACGGCATTGGGCAAGTCCAGCGACTCGAGCCGGTCGAGCCTGCGGGCTATGAGCAGCAACGGATGGCCGGCTTTGGAGAAGGCGCGGGCGACGGCCTCTCCAATGCCGGAACTGGCGCCAGTGATCGCTATCAGCGGTTTTTCGGGCATGGTGATCCCCTGTTTTTGCGTTTGTCCCGACCGGAAGGGGCACCGCTAAGACGGCGCGCGCTTGCCGAGGCGCAATGTCGCCGCCGCATTTCGACATGCAGCGGCGCCCCATCCGGATGTGAGTCAGCCTTTCAGAACGGTTTCGACCTGCGAGGCGATGTCGTCCATCGCCTCCTTGGAGGAGCCGTAGCTGCCGGCGAAATACTTGCCGAGGCCGACGGGAATCGTGTCGCTCGACAATTGCGCCCATTCCGGCAAGTCCGGTTCCGAGCCCATGTATTTGTCGATCGTCTCGCGGACGACCGACAAGTGACGGGTCGTGCCGGCGCCGACCCGGGCATTGGCCTTGACGCGCGGGTCGTCATAGACCGAGGCGCGGGTGGGGCCGGTGCCGCCGCCGAGCGTGGTGATGAGGGCCTGCGTGTCGGCGCAGGTGGCCCATTGCATGAAGATCCACGCCGCATCCGGGCTTTTCGAATATCTGGACACCGCCAGCGACGAACCGCCCTGGTGGCCGGTACCGGGGATTTCGCCGTAGCCGCATTCTTCGGGCTTCCTGAGCGCGGCCGGCTGCGGCGGGACGACCGCCTCGCAGAGGCCGGAAACCTTGGTCTGGCTGGCATCGTCGAAATAGGGAAAGAACTCGCCCCAGGAGAGCATGGAGGCGGCAACCCCCTGAGCGATCGCCTGGCCCTGGCCGTCCCAGGTCCACTGGTCGACACCCGGCGGCATGGTTTCCTTGAGCCTGGTGTAATAGTCGAGCGCGGCGATGCCCCGTTCGTCGTTGCCGACGAATTTCTTGTCGGCATTGAAGATCGAGCCGCCATTTCCCCAGAGCATGGAGGTCCACTCACACTCCAGCGCATAGTGGCCCGACTTCATCTGCCCGGCATAGCCGTAGAGGTTCGGCCCCATTTCCTTCGTGATGGCGGCGGAATTGTTCAGCAGGTCCTCGAACGTCGTCGGCGCCTTGAGACCGAGCTTTTCGTAGATATCCTTGCGGTAGATCATGATGAAGATGGGAATGTCGTAGGGAACGCCAACCCAGCGATCCTCATACTTGGCGATGCCGTCGACGAGCGCCGGCATGAAATCGTCGATGTTGTAGTTCGGCATGGCGAGGTCTGGCTTGTCCTGAAGCTGCTCGCGCGGATCGAACACGTCCTGGCTGAAGGATGCCGACCAGCTCTGGTCGATGTAATAGAGATCGTAGGTTCCGAGCGAAGAGGCGACGTCGAGCGTCAGCTTCTGCAGAACCTGTTCGAGCGGCAGGACCTCGATCTCGACCCTGATGCCGGTCGCTTCCTCGAAATATTTCTTCAGCTGCGAGTTGATGGCGTTCGACGGCGGAGTGGATTCCGTGGCGAGCTTCAACGTCGTTCCCGCAAAGGGCTTGGCGACGTCCTTGAGCCAGGAGATCACCTCGGCCGACGGCTGAAGCTGTTCCTGGGCGAGCGCCCTGCTTAGGCCGAAGGGGCGGTTGCCGAAACCCATTCCGAGCGCGGTTGCGCCGAGGCCGAGCGTGCCGGCGGCGCGCAGGAAGCTGCGGCGGTCGATCTGGCCGCGGACGAAGCGGTCGGTCACAGACGCGAGATAAAACTTTCTGTCTTTCTCTTTCATGTCTTCCTCCTCTATCGGCGCCGGAAATGGCCCCGATCTCTCCTGTTGTCGGCGCGAGCGCCGCATTCTCACTGCTTCAGCGAACCCATCGTCAGGCCACGGACGAGGTGGCGTTGAACGAGCAGGATCACGACGAAGGCGGGCACGATCGCCGCTGCCCCGAGGGCGGCCATGTTGCCCCAGGCCGTTCCGATCGATGTCACGAAGGTCGACGACACGACCGGCACGGTCTTCAGCCCGGTCTGCGTCAGGGTCAGGACGAAGAGAAACTCCGTCCACGAGAAGATGAAGCAAAGTACGGCGGTAGCGGCGATGCCGCCCTTGGCCATCGGCAGCACGATGCGTCGGAAGATCGTCCAGCGCGACGCGCCGTCGAGCAGCGCGCTCTCGTCGATCTCCGCCGGTATGTCGTCGAAGAAGCTCTTCAGAAGCAGTACCGCCAGCGGCAGGTTCATGAGACCGTGCACGAGGATGACACCCGTATAGGTATCGAGCAGGTTGAACTGCTTGAATATGAAGAACATCGGGATCGCCACCGCTACCGGCGGCATCATGCGGGTCGACAGCACCCAGTTGACGAATTCATGGCGGCCGCGGAAATGCATGCGCGACAGTGCATAGGAGGCAAGGGTCGCGACCACGATCGCCAGCACCGTCGAGCAGGATGCGACGACGATCGAATCCCAAAGGCGCGGCCCCATGTAGAAGTTGCCGCCACCCGGCGTCACGGCTTCCTGGCTGCCGAAGCCGAAACCCAGCGATATGCCGAAGACTTGCTCGAAATTCCTCACGGTCGGCTGGAAGCCGAAGAAAATCGGCGGCCAGTTGAAGATGTCCTTTGCGTCGCGGAAGGCGACCGATGTCCAGAAATAGATCGGGAAGAAGAAGGCTCCGACGACGAGCCAACCGGCAATGGTGCGCAGCGTGCGGGCGAAAGCGCTCTGATGCATGTTACCACCTCACCTTTGCAACGCGGATGAATGTGTTGGCAATGACCATGACGATGATCAGGCTCGTCAGACTCAGCGTGGCGCCGTAGCCCCACTTCAGAAACGAGAAGGTCTGCTGCCAGGCATAGAGGCTGACCGTGTAGGTGGCGGTGCCTGGCCCGCCCGAGGTCATGACGAAGACGTAGTCGAACACGCGGAATAGGTCGATGCCGCGCAGCAGCACCGCGACGGCGATGACGCGCGACATCATCGGCAGCGTCAGCCGGCGGAACATCTGCCAGGACGATGCGCCGTCGATCATCGCCGCCTCGTAAGGCTCCGCCGGCAGCGAGCGAAGCCCGGCCAGGAAGATCAGCACCATGAACGGCGTCCATTGCCAGACTTCCGCGATCAGAACCCCGATCAGCGCGAGCGAGGACGTGGCAAGCATCGGCGTCGCCTTGTCGAGCAGGCCGACGAGGCCCAGCAGATAGGAGAGCGCCCCGAACTGCGAGTCCTCCATCAGGAGAAACATCATGCCGGCAATGGCGGGGGGGATGACCAGCGTCATCGAAAGCACCGCGCGCAGCATCCCGAAACCCGGCAGTTCGGCGTCGAGGAGAAGCGCGATCGCCATGCCGAGGACGATTTCGATCGTCAGGGCCACGGCGAAATAGAGGAACGTGACACCAAGTGCACCCCAGAAGCGACTGTCGTTCCAAAGTTGAATCCAGTTGTCGACGCCGACGAACTTGAGTCCTCGGCTCTTCGGCACGAATTCGTGGAAGCTCAGCCAGACATTGTAGATGAACGGATAGATGGTGAAGACGGCGAGCAGCGCGATAAGCGGCAGGAGCCACGGCCACGGCGAATCCGAGATCGCGATGCGTTTTACCTGTGCAATCGACATTGCCTTCTCCTCCCACGGACGCCAGTCGCGGCGGTAACCCGCCCCGGTCCGTCCCCTCCGACAATTCGACGGTGCGGAACACCGTCGTCTCCCCTCGTGCGCCCGCCTTCCCCGGAAGCGGTCCTAGCCTGCCGCGCGCGCCGCCTCGCCGCTGCGGCGCCGTTCCTGCATGTATCTGTCGAGCGCCTCTATCTCCTCGCTCGTCATCCGCAGTCCCGACTTCGTGCGCCGCCAGACTGCGTCGGCAGCCGTCAGTGCAAACTCGCGCTCCATCAGGAAGGTGATCTCCGCCTCGGTCATGGAGCCGCCGAAGTCGCGGCCGAGTTGGGCGCGCTCCCGCGCCTTGCCGAGAATGCCGCGTGCCTCCAGTCCGTAATGACGCACCAGTCGGCGCGCCTCCCGCCAGGTGAGATAGGGATGCTCGGAGAGAATGGCTCTTGCGAGATCGTCGGCCGTTCCAACCGGAAAGGCGCCGCCTGGAAGCGGCTGCGCCGCCGTCCAGCCCCGCTGCCTGTTCCACTCGGGAAAGACCGTCGCGAGCTGTTCCAGGACATCCTCGGCCAGGCAGCGATAGGTGGTGATCTTGCCGCCGACGATGGAGAGCATCGGCGCCTGCGCTTCTGGCCGATCGAGCTCCAGCACGTAATCGCGCGTCGTCTCCTGCGCGTTGGCTGCGCCGTCGTCGAACAGAGCGCGCACGCCGGAATAGGTCCAGACGACGTCGGCTGCGGAAAGATCGGCACGGAAATAGGACGATGCTGCGGTCAGCAGATAATCTATCTCCTCCGCCGACGCGGTGACCTCTTCGGGAGCGTGCCTGTAATCCCGATCGGTCGTGCCTATGAGGGTGAAATCCTCCTCATAGGGAATAGCGAAGAAGATGCGGCCGTCCGGATTCTGAAAGATGTAGCAGCGGTCGTGCTCGTAGAGCTTCCTGACGACGATGTGACTGCCCTGAACCAGGCGTACGCGGCCCGCCGCACCGACGCCCGCGACCTCGGACACGATCCTGTCGGCCCAGGGGCCCGCGGCGTTGACGAGGGCGCGAGCCGTCGCTTCGCTCTTCAGGCCGGTCTCGGCATCTTCGAAAGTCAGCCGCCAGAGACCGCCCTCGCGGCGCGCGGCGACGCAGCGTGTACGCACCCTGATTTCGGCGCCTCTCATCGCCGCATCGCGCGCATTGAGTACGACGAGTCGGTTATCCTGCACCCAGCAGTCGGAATATTCGAACCCAACTGACGAGACGTCGCGCAGCGGCTCCCCTGCAGGGTGGTTCCTCAGCCGCACGGTCTGCGTTGCCGGCAGGAGCTTGCGCCCGCCCAGATGATCGTAGAGGAACAGGCCGAGCCGCAGCAGCCAGGCGGGACGCAATCCCTTGCGGTGCGGCAACACGAAGCGCAGCGGCCAGATGATATGCGGCGCGATTCCCCAGAGCCGCTCGCGCTCTTCCAGAGCATGGCGGACCAGTCGAAACTCGTAGTGTTCCAGATAGCGCAGGCCACCATGAATGAGCTTGGTGGAGGCCGAGGATGTGGCCGAACCGAGGTCGGATTGTTCGGTGAGCAGGACCCTCAGACCGCGGCCAGCCGCATCGCGGGCGACGCCTGCTCCGTTGATGCCGCCGCCGATAATGGCAATGTCGAAGGCCGCTCCCTTCATGCCGCGTCCCTCCCCGACCGGGCGTCGAGGATGTGGTTCGCAACCTCGACGAAGCCGTGACCTCCCTCGCGGGCCGCCACATAGGCCGGCTCCGCCTCGATGCGACCTTTGAAGGAGAGCACGTTCGCAACGCCACAGGCATTGGGGAAGAAGCCGAACATAGGCGCATCGTTCGGGCTGTCGCCGACGAAAACGATCGTCTCGCGCTCGCTGTCGATGTCGACGCCCAGAATGTCGGCGGCGAAGCGACGCGTCGTGGTCAGCTTGTCATAGGCGCCATACCAGCCGTTGACATGGATGGAAGAGATCTTGGCGACGGCACCCTCCTCCTCGAAGATGCGCTTGATCCGGTCCACCTCCGATGCCGGGAGCGCCGGCACGTCCTCGCAAAAATCGATGGCGAGATCGGCCTCTCGGTAGAGCTGATCGGCAGAGACCGCTGCGCCGCGCACTTCCGCGAGGATACGGGCGCTCACCTGGCTGAGCTTCTCGCGGTCGGCGGCACGCTGGGCTTCGGCGATAGCGAAGCGGCGGTGCATGCGATGCTCCGTCTGGTCGTAGGCGAAATAGAAGGCGCCATTTTCGCCGACCACTCCCGCGACCGGCCACATGCGGGCGATCATGTCGCACCAGCCGGCCGGTCGCCCGGTAATCGGGGCAACGGCAACGCCCGCCTCGGCGAGGCGCTCGACGGCGTCGTAAGCGGCGGCCGGCAGCCGGCCTTCGTTGGTCAGTGTGTCGTCGATGTCGGCAAAGAGCACCTTGATCCGGGCGGCGACATCGATCGGCATCTCGGCAACCGCGCGCATCGCCTCACGCCTCCCCGGCGGCGAAATCCTCGAGGATGCCCGCGTCGGCGGCGATATCGAGGAAGGTGTAACGGTTGCGCATCTCTCGGCAGTGCAGCACGGCCTCCCGGTAGGTATCGGCCGGCAGGCCGAGGTCGGCCGCCGTCATCGGGCCGCCGGCATCCCGTAGAAGTCTCTCCATCTCGGCCACCGGCAGTGCGAAAGCCTCCAGCTCCCGGCGCAGCGTCGGCCAGAGTTCGGAGAGCTTTTCGTTGATCTCGCCGGCGGAAGCTGCATCGAAAATCTTCGGCTGGATTTCGGCGTAGCACTGGGCGGCGATGTCGTCGCCCATACGCCGGGCCATCTCGGAAGGGTCGATCTTCGTGGGGCGGACGACCGGCGGCTTGTCGCTGTCGAGGAAGATGCGCTGCAGCCGCGCCATGGTCAGCGTTGCTACCCCCACCTGCTGGCCGTGCAGCGTGCCCGGATGATTTTCGCCGGCAAAGCAGTCGATATAGTGAGATATCTGATGCTCGCCCATCGAGCCGTGGTTCGACATTCCGGTGAAGGAGACCCCAAAGCCGCAAAGCGTCAGGACGCGATGAAGGTAGCCGTTGGCCTCGATGCTACCTTCGGCAATGCCCGCCGCACGTGCGTTCAACGCCCGCTCGTCGGCACCCTGGAGGATATAGGGTACGCTGGAATAGAGACTGCCCGTCAGCCGGTGGGACATCCACCAGTCGATTTGCGCGACAGAGCGCACGAGGCAATCGGCGAAACCGGCCGCCGAGAGATAGCGAGGCGCCGCGGCAGTGACCGCGAGATCGACGAAAAAGCCGGCCGGCGCATGCGAGGGAAGCGAGACCTTCAGGCCGTTTTCCAAGGTGATGGAGGCAGTCGTGGAAGTATAGCCGTTCATCGAGGCGGCCGTTGCGAACACGGCGTATCGGCGATTGGTGCGCCCGGTGACGAATTTGCAGAGGTCGTTGATCGTGCCGGAACCCACCGCGATTACGGCATCCGCCCCTGAAAGCCTTTCGGTCAACGCGCTCACGGCACCCATATCCGCATGCGGATGGTCAAGAATGACCGCATCGACCGGACCGAGGCTCTTCAGCGCGGATGCGACGCGCCCGCCCATCGCATCCCAGGTGGCTGCGTCGGATACCACCGCATAGCGTTCGCCCAAGCCGAGGCTGGCGACGAGATCGGCCTCGGCTCCGTCCAGCGATTCCGCAATGGCGATCTTCTCGTAGGGAACGCTGGCCGGCCTACCCGTTTCGGGGTTGATCCAGTTCCCGGCAAGAATGTCGTCGATGAGGACCGCCCAGCGTCCTTCGGGCGCACATGCGGCGGTGTTCTGCTGGCTTGCCGTTTCCATACCCTCGTTCCGTGCTCTCAATCCTCGTAGCATGTGACAACATGGATTGGCATATGTCAATACACATGCCAGATATGATTGACAAATGCCATCAGGCTCTGCCAGATAGCGCCATGGCAAGGGAAAAGACTTCCGGCAGGACCGGCGAGGAAACCACGGCGGGGATACCCACCGAGTTCGATGATGCGGTGATGTGGGCCGCCTGGCTCTACTATGCCGACCAGATGACGCAGAGCGAGATCGCCAAGCAGCTCAACGTATCGCGAGCCACCATCGTCAATTACCTGCAGGAGGCACGCGAGCGCGGCATCGTCTCCGTGAACATCAACCCCAAGGCCGGCGGCCGCACCAGCGTCGCCCGCGCGCTGATGGAGAAGTTCGGCCTTCAAGGCGCCTTCGTCATCCCGAACGGTGACGAGGAGAGCCTGTCTCAGCGGCTCGGCGAAGCCGGCGCGCGCGTGTTGGCCGACCAGATCGAGGACGGCGATACGATCGGCGTCGCCTGGGGGCGCACCGTACTCGCCGTCGCAGACCGCATTTCCCTGACGCGCCCTGTCGGAAATCTGACCGTGGTGCAGGTCTCCGGCAGTTCGACCGGCGAGCCCAACTTCTCGCCCGAACTCTGCACCTCCCTGCTTTCGAACCGCATCCACGCCCGCTGCGTCAACCTTTTGGCGCCTGCCGTTCTGTCGACGCGCGAGCTGAAGGCGGCGTTGCTCAACGAACCGGTGCTGAGGAAGCAGATGGATCTGGTGCATTCGACCAACCGCATTCTCTTCGGCGTCGGCGACATCGGCCCGAAGAGCACGGTGCGGGCCTCCGGCATCGCAAGCCGGGAGGAGATAGACGACTATGTCGCGCGCGGTGCCACGGCCGTGATTATCGGTCGCTTCATCGATGCGCATGGTGCCGCGATCGGCGGAGACCACGATGAAAGGATGGTCGGCATTTCGCTCGACGAGCTGAAGCAGGTGGCGAGCCGCATTTGCGTGGCCGGAGGCGCGGTCAAGATCGCCGCGATCACCGCCACGCTCGAAGCCGGCTACGCCACCCATTTCGTAACCGACATCGCCACGGGAGAGGCGTTGCTGGCGAAGTGATCAGGGCGACCGCCGGTCGTCCGGTGCGGCTGATCTCGGCCGGGAGGAAGGGCCAACGCGTGTGGTGCGGTCTGAGGAGGCCGCATGATGTTGAGCCGTGGAGGAGGTGCGCATGCAGCTGGACGAACGCTATGTCATCGGCTTGGATTCATCGACCCAATCCGTCAAGGCCATCGCCTGGACAGCGGACGGCACACCGCGTGCCGAGGGCCGCGCGCCGCACCGCATCTCGACGCCGCATCCGCTCAAGGCGGAGCAAGATGCCGAGGACTGGTGGTCGGCCGCCTGCCAGGCGCTGTCATCACTCATGCGCCAGATCGATCCGGCCCGGGTCGACGGTATTGCGATTTCGAACCAGCGCGAAACGATGGTCCTGCTCGGCCAGGACCGAAAGCCGCTCAGCCCGGCAACCCTCTGGCTCGACCGCCGCGCGCAGGACGTGGTTCAGCTGCTCGCGGACGAATTCGGCGCCGAGCGGCTGCATGCGACCTCGGGCAAGCCGGTCGACACCATTCCCTGCGTGTATCGCCTTTTCTATTATCGGCAGTATGAGCCGGAAATGCTGGACCGCGCGGCGCAGATACTGAGCGTACATGATTACCTGACTCAGAAGCTGACTGGCGAGGCCGCTGCAAGCTGGACCAGCGGCGATCCCTTCGGGCTCCTCGATATCGAGACGAAGCAATGGTCCCGCGCGATTCTCGACCACCTCCGCATTCCGCTCGCCAAGCTGCCGCCGCTTTACCGGCCCGGTACGCTGATCGGCCAGGTAACCGCGGATGCCGCGGCGGCGACGGGCCTCGCCGCGGGGGTGCCGGTCTATGCCGGCGGCGGCGACGGCCATTGCGCCGGCCTGGGAGTCAATGTGATCAAACCGGGCGTCGTCTATCTCAATCTCGGCACGGCCGTCGTCGGCGGTTGCTGGACCCCGACGCGCAAGCTCAGCCGGTACTGGCGCACCCTGGTTTCGCCGAGCGGCGAAGGCTATCTGCTCGAAAGCTGCCAGCGCGCAGGCGCCTATTTCGTCAACTGGCTGCTGGACACCTTCGCCGGAGGACGATCGGATCCCTCAATTTTCGAGAGGCTCGAAGCGGACGCGGCCAGCCTGAGTGTCGGCTCCGGTGGCGTCACCGTCTGCTCCTACCTCATGGGCTGCATGGACCCGCACTGGGACGCGGATGCCCGCGCAGCCTTCACCGGCATGGGTCCTGAGACGGGCATGGGCCATCTCTACCGTGCCTCGATGGAAGCCATTACGCTGGAATTCGTCCGGTCCCTGCGCGAGATGAGATCGATGGGCGTATTGGCCGACCGGATCTTCGTCATCGGCGGCGGCGCCGGCAGCCCGCTTTGGCGGCAGATGATCGCGGATGCCAGCGGACTGCCTGTCATTCGCAGCCTTTCCGACGAGGCCTCCGCACTCGGCGCCGGGATGTCCGCTGCCGTCGGCGCCGGCTGGTACGGGCATTTCAGCGAGGCCGCCGACGCCATGTCGCGCCTCGCCGAACAGGTCGAACCGCGCCCAGCCACCGCCGAAGCATGGGCGGCGCTGTCCCGCCGGCAGGCAAACCTCTACCGCGCGATCCGTCACCTCGATCATGCCGATAACGGCACCTGACCCATTTGTCTTGACGACATTTGGCCGTGCGGCATCGCAGAAACGCGCGGACCTTCCCGACACGCTTGAATTATCCCCGCGAATCGCCACCTGATCACTCGGGCGCGACTCCAAACGCTGGAGTTGCAGAAGGAAGGGGCTATCATGGGCGGTATGGATATCGCAGTCGTCGCATTCGTCGTTGTCGTGATCCTCGTGCTCTTTGCCGGGATCAAGACGGTGCCGCAGGGCTACCGCTATACGGTCGAGCGTTTCGGCCGTTACACGAGGACGATGGAACCGGGGCTTAATCTCATCGTCCCCTTCATCGATCGCATCGGTTCCAAGCTGAGCGTGATGGAGCAGGTGCTCGACGTTCCGACGCAGGAGGTCATCACCAAGGACAATGCGAGCGTGTCGGCGGATGCGGTCGCCTTCTATCAGGTCCTGAACGCCGCACAGGCGGCCTATCAGGTCGCCAATCTGGAAAACGCGCTCCTCAACCTGACGATGACCAACATCCGCTCCGTCATGGGCTCGATGGATCTGGACGAACTCCTGTCGAACCGCGACACGATCAACGATCGATTGCTCCACGTCGTGGACGAGGCCGCCAATCCCTGGGGCATCAAGATCACCCGCATCGAGATCAAGGACATCGCGCCGCCGAAAGACCTGGTCGACGCCATGGCCCGGCAGATGAAGGCGGAACGCGAGAAGCGCGCACAGGTGCTCGAAGCGGAGGGCTCCAGAAATGCGCAGATCCTGCGTGCCGAAGGCGCGAAGCAATCGGCGATCCTCCAGGCCGAAGGACAGCGCGAGGCCGCCTACCGCGAGGCCGAGGCGCGCGAGCGCCTGGCCGAGGCGGAGGCCAAGGCAACCCGGATGGTCTCCGAGGCGATCGCAGCCGGCGACGTGCAGGCGATCAACTATTTCGTCGCGCAGAAATATACCGAGGCCCTTGCCGCGATCGGAACGGCGAGCAACCAGAAGATCGTCCTGATGCCGATGGAGGCCTCGTCGCTCATCGGCTCGCTCGGTGGCATAGGCGCGATCGCGAAGGAGGTCTTCGGTGAAGGCACCGCGTCCTCCCCGCGCCAGCGCCAGTCCACGCCCCGAACCGGTCCTTCCGTTCCATCGGAAACGCCCTGAGGATCGCCCATGATCACGCGCATCATCCTCGAACTCGGCCCCTGGAGCTGGTGGGTCCTAGGCCTCCTGCTGCTGGCGGCGGAGCTGATCCTGCCCGGCGTCTTCCTCGTGTGGATCGCGCTTGCCGCGCTCGTCACCGGGGCCCTCTCGCTCTTCTTCTGGGAGGCGCCGTTCTGGAGTTGGCAGGTGCAGTTCGTCGCCTTCGCTTTGCTCTCGGTCGCTTCCGTCCTTATCGGGCGGCGCTTCGTCTCCTCTTCCGCCGAGAGCGACGAGCCTCTGCTCAACAGGCGCGGCGAAAGCCTCGTCGGACGGACGGCAGTGCTCGAGCAGCCGATCAAGGAGGGCCGCGGGCGCGTGCGGCTCGACGATACGACATGGTCCGTCGAGGGCCCCGACCTTCCGGTCGGCACACGCGTGCGCATCGTCGCGAGCAGCGGCCGCCACCTGACGGTCGAGCAGATCTGAACACATCCGCGTTCGGAAACTGCGGTAGAGAAACGATTGGTTAACCACGCGCCTTTACGTTTGCGAAACGATTGCAATCAAATTGCGGACAGACGGCGCATGGTGCCCAATATCTCACGCTCGATGATGGCGGGCGCCTTGCGTGTGAAGCCGCCGGCATGGCTGCTGGCGGGCTGCGCTTTCCTCGCCTGTGCGCCAGCGAGCGCGCAAAGCCTCGGCGATCCATCCCCGGCGGGCGTCTCCGTCGCCGCCTCAGCAGACCAGCCGCTTCCGGTCTTAATCGACCCGCAGGAGACCGGCGCCCTTGCCGGCACCGACCTTTCGCCTGCCCTGGACGAGGACTTCAACCGCCTGAACCGGCGCGAGGAGACGATCGACGGGCTGCGCAGGCGCATCGATCCCGATGACGGTCAGGCGCCCGGCATTCGCATCGGCACCTTCGTTCTGAAGCCGGCGCTCAGCGAGACCTTCAACCACGAACGGCAGAAGAACGGCGGCAGCAGTCAGAGCCGGAGCTTCATGGAGACCGGGCTCAAGGGTTCGCTGACCTCCGACTGGTCCCGCCATCAGCTCAGCGTGACCGGCGAAGGCGTGATCCAGGACAACATATCCGGTGAGGGCCAGGAGGAGCCGCGCGCCGACATCGACGCGGAACTGCGCCTCGACCTCGGCGCGGAGACCATTGCAAGGCTGAGGACAGGCTACAGTTTCGAACGCGAAGATGCGAACGACCCGAATGCCATCGCCAATGCAGACAGCCAATCCGGCGTCCATAGCTATCGCCTGGGCGCCGCGGTCGAGCGCGACCTCGGTCTCATTCGCGGCTCGCTCGGCGTGGATTTCGAGCGCCGCACCTATGGCGATGTCGAGCTCGACAATGGGACGACGCTCTCGCAGGAGGATCGCGACCGCAATCTCGGCACCCTCACGGGGCGGATCGGCTACGAGCTTTCGCCGGCGCTCGTCCCCTTCCTCGAGGCCTCCGTCGGCAAATCGATCTATGATCTGCGTCGGGATACGTTCGGCTTCGAGCGCTCCTATGAGAGCTATGCCGGCCGCGCCGGCATGGAGGTCGATCTCGGCGAAAAGCTCAACGGTGAACTGGCGCTCGGTTACGAGACCTTCCGCTTCGACGACGAACGGCTCGGCGACCTCAGCGGATTCTCGCTCGACGGCCGCGTCAACTGGTCACCGCACCGCGGCACCGACGTCCTTTTCGGCGTGCTGACCTATGTCGATCCCTCGACCACTCCGGGCGAGGCGGGATCGATCAATTACGAGCTGACGAACGTGGTCACGCATCAGTTGCGTTCGACCCTCGTCGGCCGGCTTTCGAACAGTCTCACCCTTCGCGATTTTCCTTCGGATGCCACCGCCTCCGACGAGACGACCTGGCGAACCGGCGCCGGACTCACCTGGGACATGAGCCGCTATCTCGCGCTCACCGGAGACGTGAGCTACGAGCGCACGGAAAGGGACGAGGGTAGCTCGACCGATACCACGCGGGTTGGCCTCGGCCTGACGCTCCGGCGCTGATCGGGAGGGCCGCGTTGGGCGGCCTCCCCGGCTACGCGCGAGCTTACTTCAGACCCTGCAGGAGCGTCTTGAGCGGTCCTTCCACGATGGGGCGGATATCGCCGCGCTCGAGAGCGAAGGCGACGTTCGCCAGGATGAAGCCGTCCTTGGCGCCGCAATCATACGTATCGCCGCGGAAGCGATAGGCGGCGAAGGCCTGGGCTTCGGCGAGCTTCACCATGCCGTCGGTCAGCTGGATCTCGTTGCCGGCGCCGCGTTCCTGCTTTTCCAGGATCGGGAAAATCTCCGGCTGCAGGATGTAGCGGCCATTGATGAAGAAGTTCGAAGGAGCCGTCCCCTTGGCCGGTTTCTCGACCATCTTGGTGATCCGGAAACCGTCGCCGACCGTCTCGCCCACGCCGACGATCCCGTATTTATGCGCCTGGTCGGGCGCGCATTCCTCGACCGCGACGACGTTGCCGCCGGACTCTTCGTAGAGCTCGACCATGCCCTTGAGGCAGCCCTTCTCGCCCTTCATGATCATGTCGGGCAGGAGCAGCGCGAAGGGCTCGTTGCCGACGAGATCGCGGGCGCACCAGACGGCATGGCCGAGGCCCAGCGGTGCCTGCTGACGGGTGAAGCTCGTGGTACCGGCCTTCGGCAGCATGGCTTCGAGGAGCTCGATCTCCGCCTTCTTGTTGCGCTCGCGCAGCGTCTGGTCCAATTCGACCTGGATGTCGAAATAGTCCTCGATGACCGCCTTGCTGCGGCCGGTCACGAAAATCAGATGCTCGATGCCGGCTTCGAGCGCCTCATCGACGACATATTGGATGACCGGCTTGTCCACCACCGTCAGCATCTCCTTCGGAACCGCCTTGGTCGCGGGAAGGAAACGGGTCCCGAGACCTGCAACGGGGAAAACGGCTTTGCGGACTTTGCGCTTGTCGGTCATTGGCACCTCCTTGCAGTGCATCTCAGTCTAGCCTGAAACAGGAAAATTGAATTGGATTTAGTCGCCGACTGCCAATTTTTTGCGAAGGAAGACGACTCGGTATTTTCAT
Organism: Sinorhizobium sp. 22678; assembly: GCF_052044265.1. Lineage (NCBI taxonomy): Bacteria > Pseudomonadati > Pseudomonadota > Alphaproteobacteria > Hyphomicrobiales > Rhizobiaceae > Sinorhizobium > Sinorhizobium sp. 22678. The sequence goes on from NZ_JBQEMS010000002.1 coordinate 222,041, forward strand.
GGTAAAGACTTTGTTGACTTCGTTTCTGTAGGCTTCTCCCTCGACCGATACGGCTTCCGCCGTCCGGTCCCTAGAAGAACCGCATACTGCCCTTTCCAGTGGCCTGGTGCGGGCAAATTGCGAACCTCGGAGTAGTCGGTTCGGCATGAACGCCGGCTGAACGCTCCACCGAGAAACGGAACCGACAGCAGATGATGAAAAACCGCAGGACGTTCTTCCGACATATCGCCGCCGCTCTCGTTGTTGCCGCCGCTTTTGGGTCGTCGCCCGCGCGTGCGGATCAGGGTTTTCAAAACTGGATCAATAACTTCTATGCAACGGCTGCCAAGAGCGGCATCAGCCAGGCGACCTATCGCAAGGCCTTCGCCGGCGTGAAGACGCCTGATCCGGCCGTGCTGGAGAAGGCCGCCTATCAGCCCGAATTCAAGCACAAGATCTGGGAGTATGTCGACGCGCGTGTCAATCCGTATACCAAGCGGATAGGACAGGAAATGGCGGCGAAGCATGCCCGCACGCTCAATGCCCTGGAACGGCACTACGGCGTCGACAAATCCATCCTGCTCGCCATCTGGTCGATGGAATCGAACTACGGCGCGATTCTCCAGAAAGACGACCGGCTGCATTACGTGCCGCGGGCGCTGGCGACCCTTGCCTATGCCGATTCAAGGCGGTCCAAATTTGCGAAGACCCAGCTCATCGCGGCACTGAAGATCCTGCAGAGCGGCGACATCACCCCGCGGGAGCTGACGGGTTCCTGGGCGGGCGCCATGGGACACACCCAGTTCATTCCGACGAGCTATCTGCTCTATGCGGTCGACGCCGACGGCAACGGCCATCGGGACATCTGGAACTCGGTGCCGGATGCGCTTGCAACGGCTGCCAATCTCTTGCGGAAGAACGGCTGGCGCCCCGGCGAAACATGGGGTTACGAGGTCGTCCCGCCGGCCAATGCGGCGAAATATTCGGGCCAGACCAAGACGCTCGGCCAGTGGGCGGCTCTCGGCTTCGCCCGCCCGGGCGGCAAGGGCTTCAGCAATCCGAAGATGCGGGCCGAACTGAAGCTGCCCGGCGGCGGCAGCGGCCCCGGATTCTTGATGACCAAGAACTTCTTCGTCATCAAGCGCTATAACGCCTCCGATTCCTACGCGCTCGGGGTCGGGCTTCTTGCGGATCAGATCGCAGGATATGCCGGCATGCAGCAACGCTGGCCGCGTCCGGACGGTTCGCTCGACATCAGCGAAAAATTCGAGCTGCAGAACCGGTTAAAGGAACTCGGCTATTACGACGGCGAAGTCGACGGCAACTTCGGCTCGGGCTCGAAAGCAGCAATCCAGGCCTTCCAGACCCAGAACGGCCTGGCGCCGGACGGGGAGCCGACACAGCGTCTGTTGCGCGCCCTGCGCAGGTGAAACGCACCCGCAGCTTTCTCTCATCACGGCGATTCCCGATCAAACGGTGCCAATCGCCGTGATCTGGCGTATGGTTGCGGGAATGTCTGCCATTCGACGGTGAAATGATCATGCTGACGATCCGATACCGCGGGAAGGGACTGTTTTCGCGTTTGCTTCGGCTGGCTCCCGTCTTGCTCGGCGCTGCGGCGATGGTCGCCGCCGGTTTCTTTGCCACTGTGGCCGAGGCGCAGGAGCGGGTGCCACGACGCAACGTGCTGCAAAGGCTCTTCGGCGTCTTCACGCCGCAAAGGCGCGTCTATTACGAGGATCAATACGATCTTCGGCGCCAGCCACGGCCGCAGCGCATACAGAAGCGCCGAGCGCAACCATCGGAGCCACGGCAGTCGCGCCCGAGCCGGGCCAAGCCGCGGCCCGCCGCGGCACCGCCGCCCGCGCCGGTCGTCGTGGAGAAATCTCCGGACGCCAAGAAGGTCCTGGTCGTCGGAGACTTCGTTGCCGGCAGCCTTGGCGACGGTTTGAAGGTCGCGTTCGAAACCACGCCCGGCATCGTGATCGAGACGCGCGCCAACGGCTCCTCGGGTATCGTCCGCGACGACTATTTCGACTGGCCCAAGGCGCTGCCGGACGCCATCGCGGAACTCAAGCCCGCCGTCATCGTCGTGAGCCTTGGCGCCAATGATCGCCAGATGATGCGGATCGGCGACGTGCAGGAGAAGTTCCGGACCGACGCCTGGACGGAAGAATACCGCAAGCGCGTCAACGCACTGGCGACGCTTGCGCGCAAGGACAATCTTCCGGTCCTCTGGGTCGGAATGCCGCCCTTCCAATCGACGTCCATGACCGCCGACATGGTGACATTCAACGGAATCTACCGCGAAGAGGTGGAGAAGGTCGGCGGCCAGTTCATCGACATCTGGGATGGCTTCGTCGATGAAGGGGGAAAGTTCGTCCTGACCGGCTCCGACATCAACGGGCAGCAGGTCCGACTCAGGGGTTCTGACGGCATCAACCTGACGAAGGCCGGCAAGCGCAAACTGGCCTTCTATGTCGAAAAGGACATTCGCAAGCTATTGGGCGAAGCGGCAGCGACCACGGACGTTCCCGGTGCGGAAGGCCTGAAGGACCTGGTCGTCAGCAAGCCGCTTGCCAACGAAGATATCATCAAGACGCAGCCGATCAGCCTGATCGATCCCGAACTCGATGGAGCGACCGCCCTTCTCGGCGGCGACACGCCCCTCAAGAGCACGGGCAAGAGCCCGCGCGACCGGCTCATCGAAAAGGGCGAGGTGGTCGTCGCCCCGGCCGGACGTATCGACGATTTCCGGCTGACGAAGCAGGGACCGCCGGGCAGTTCTACCCGTTGATGCGCAAATGCGGCTCTCCGGAGGAACACCGCCTTCGCCCCTCATCCGCCTGCCGGGCCGGGCGAGGACTGGCCCTACCGCGGCAGCACCGTCGAGCCCATCAGCGCCTCGTCGATCGCGCGCGCCGCCTGCCGGCCCTCGCGGATAGCCCATACGACGAGCGATTGGCCGCGGCGAATGTCGCCCGCCGCCCACAATTTGTCGACCGAAGTCCTGTAGTCGCGCTCGTTGGCGACGACATTGGTCGAACCGCGGCGGTCGGTGTTGACCGTCAGCTTGTCGCCGAGATCCTTGAGGACGCTGTCTGCGAAGGGTCCGCGGAAACCGATGGCGATGAAGGCGAGATCGGCCTTGATGATGAACTCGGTACCGGCGATCGGCTTGCGGCGCTCGTCGACCTGACAGCATTTGACGCCGGTGAGATTGCCGTCCTCGTCGCCGACAAACTCGAGCGTCGCGACCTGGAATTCGCGAACCGCACCCTCGGCCTGGCTGGAGGAGGTGCGCATCTTCGTCGCCCAGAAGGGCCAGACCGCAAGCTTGTCTTCCTTCTCGGGCGGTTGCGGACGAATATCGAGCTGTGTCACCTTGACGGCGCCCTGGCGGAAGGCGGTCCCGACACAGTCGGATGCCGTGTCGCCGCCGCCGACGACGACGACGTGCTTGCCGCCGGCGAGGATCGGCTCGGACGGCCAGCCCACGCTGTCGATGTTCTCGCGGCCGACGCGACGGTTCTGCTGTACCAGATAAGGCATGGCGTCGTGCACGCCGACGAACTCCACGCCGGGGATGCCGGCGTCGCGCGGCGTCTCGGAGCCGCCGCAATAGAGCACGGCGTCGTTTTCATCGACGAGCTTTTGCACCGCGATATCGACACCGACATTGACGCCGCAATGGAAGGTCACGCCCTCGCCCCGCATCTGCTCGACACGACGGTCGATGAAGTTCTTCTCCATCTTGAAATCGGGAATGCCGTAGCGCAGCAGCCCGCCGGGCTTGGACTCGCGTTCGTAGACATGCACCTCGTGGCCGGCGCGCGCCAGTTGCTGGGCAGCCGCCATGCCGGCGGGCCCGGAGCCGATGACCGCAACCTTCTTGCCGGTCTTGGTCACGGCCGGCTGCGGCACGATATAGCCCATCTCATAGGCCTTGTCGGCAATCGCCTGCTCGACCGTCTTGATCGCCACCGGCACGTCTTCGAGGTTCAGCGTGCAGGCCTCCTCGCAGGGAGCCGGGCAGACGCGGCCGGTGAATTCCGGGAAGTTGTTGGTCGAGTGCAGGTTGCGGATCGCCTCGTCCCAATTGCCGTTATAGACGAGGTCGTTCCAGTCCGGGATCTGGTTGTGCACCGGGCACCCCGTCGGCCCGTGACAATAGGGAATGCCGCAGTCCATGCAGCGAGCGGACTGCTTCTGCACTTCCTGATCGGACATCGGAATGGTGAATTCGCGGAAATGGCGGATGCGGTCGGATGCCGGCTGGTACTTCGCCACCTGCCGGTCGATCTCCAAAAACCCAGTAACCTTGCCCATCTTATGATCCTGACATCTTCAATCTCAACAGGCGCGCTCGAGCGCGCGTGATGGCCCCTGACCCGGGCGGGCCGGGAGCCGTATTCACGAGGGCCGGTTACTCGGCCGCTTCAGCCATCTTCATGCGCTCCATGTCCTCGAGCGCGCGGCGGTACTCTACCGGCATCACCTTGCGGAACTTCGGCCGGTAATCCGCCCAGCGATCGAGGATCTCCTTGGCGCGGACCGAACCCGTATAGTGCAGGTGGTTCGAGATGAGCTGGTAGAGGCGCTCCTCGTCGTGGCGCGTCATGTCGCCCGAGACGTCCACCATGCCCTTGTGCATGAGGTCGCCGCCGTGGTGATGCAGCTTCTCCAGCATGTCGTCCTCCTCCGGAACCGGCTGGAGTTCGACCATGGCCATGTTGCAGCGCCGGGCGAAGTCGCCCTCCTCGTCGAGCACGTAAGCGACACCGCCCGACATGCCGGCCGCGAAGTTGCGGCCCGTGCCGCCGAGAACGACGACGACACCGCCGGTCATGTATTCGCAGCCGTGATCGCCGACGCCTTCCACGACCGCGATCGCACCGGAATTGCGCACGGCAAAGCGTTCACCGGCGACGCCGTTGAAGTAGCACTCTCCGGAAATCGCGCCGTAAAGCACGGTGTTGCCGACGATGATCGACTGGTGCGGCACGATCCGAGCGTTCTCCGGCGGCCGGACGATGATGCGCCCGCCCGAGAGGCCCTTGCCGACATAGTCGTTGCCGTCTCCCACGAGATCGAAGGTGATGCCGCGGGCGAGGAACGCGCCGAAGGACTGGCCCGCCGTGCCCTTGAGGGTCACGTGGATCGTATCGTCCTTCAGCCCCTTGTGGCCCCAGCGCTTGGCAAGCGCGCCCGAAAGCATGGCGCCGGCCGAACGGTCGACGTTCCTGATCCCGGCTTCGAAGGCGACCGGCACCTTGGTCTCGAGCGCGAGCTTCGCCTTCTCGATCAGCCTGCGGTCGAGAATGTCGTCGATCGGATGGTTCTGGCGCTCCGTCCAATAGGTCGCTTCCTTCGGAGCCTCCACCTTGTGGAAGATCTTCGAGAAGTCGAGGCCCCTCGCCTTCCAGTGCTCGATCATCCGGTCGCGGTCGAGCAGATCCGAGGCTCCGATGATGTCGTCGAGCTTTCTGGCACCAAGCGATGCGAGGATCTCGCGCACTTCCTCCGCAACGAAGAAGAAGTAGTTGACGACATGCTCCGGCGTCCCCTTGAAACGCTTCCGGAGCACCGGATCCTGGGTGGCGACGCCGACAGGACAGGTGTTCAGGTGACACTTGCGCATCATGATGCAGCCGGCCGCGATCAGCGGCGCGGTCGCGAAGCCGAATTCGTCGGCGCCGAGCAGCGCTCCGATAACGACGTCGCGGCCAGTCTTCAGGCCGCCATCGACCTGCAGCGCGATGCGGGAGCGCAGACCGTTGAGCACCAGCGTCTGCTGCGTTTCGGCAAGGCCGATCTCCCACGGACTACCCGCATGCTTCAGCGAGGTCAGCGGCGAAGCGCCGGTGCCGCCGTCGAAGCCGGCAATGGTGATGTGATCGGCGCGTGCCTTGGCAACGCCGGCCGCAACGGTGCCGACACCCACTTCCGATACCAGCTTGACCGAGACATCGGCTTCCGGGTTGACGTTCTTCAGGTCGTAGATCAGCTGCGCCAGATCCTCGATCGAATAGATGTCATGATGCGGCGGCGGCGAGATCAGGCCGACACCCGGTGTCGAATGCCGCGTCTTGGCGACGGTCGCATCTACCTTGTGACCCGGCAGCTGGCCGCCTTCGCCGGGTTTTGCGCCCTGCGCCACCTTGATCTGCAGAACGTCGGCATTGACCAGATATTCGGTGGTGACGCCGAAGCGGCCGGAGGCGATCTGCTTGATCGCCGACCGCTCGGGGTTCGTCGAGCCGTCCGGCAGCGGCAGGTAGCGATCGCTCTCCTCGCCGCCTTCGCCGGTGTTGGACTTGCCGCCGATCCGGTTCATCGCGACCGCGAGCGTCGTATGCGCCTCGCGGCTGATCGAGCCGAAGGACATGGCGCCCGTCGAGAAGCGCTTGACGATCTCCGCAGCCGGCTCGACCTCCTCGATCGGGATCGGCTTGCGGCCGGCCGCCTCGGCCCCCTTTATCGTGAAGAGCCCACGGATCGTGTTCATGCGGCTCGCCGACTCGTTCATCGTCGCCGAGAATTCGCGATAGCGGTCCTCGGCATTGCCGCGCACGGCATGCTGCAGCGAGGCGATGGCGTCCGGCGTCCAGGCATGGCTTTCGCCGCGCATCCGGAAGGCATATTCGCCGCCGATGTCGAGCGTATTGGCAAGCACCGGATCGCTTCCGAAGGCCGCCTTGTGACGCGCCACGGTTTCGGCAGCGATCTCCTCGAGGCCGATGCCTTCGATCGTCGTCGCAGTACCGAAGAAGTACTTGCCGACCAGCGCGGACGAAAGGCCGACGGCGTCGAATATCTGCGCGCCGCAATAGGACTGGTAGGTGGAAATGCCCATTTTGGACATGACCTTGAGGATGCCTTTGCCGACCGCCTTGATGTAGCGGTAGACGACTTCCTTCTCGTCGACTTCCTTCGGAAACTCTCCGCGCTTGTGCATGTCGACCAGCGTGTCGAAGGCGAGATAGGGGTTGATCGCTTCCGCGCCGTAGCCGGCGAGCAGGCAGAAATGATGAATTTCGCGCGGTTCGCCCGACTCGACGACGAGGCCGACCGACGTGCGCAGACCCTTGCGGATCAGGTGGTGATGGACGGCCGCGGTCGCGAGCAGCGCCGGGATCGCCACGCGATCGGGACCGATCTGCCGGTCGGAAAGCACGATGATGTTGTAGCCGCCCTTGACTGCCGCTTCCGCCCTTTCGCAGAGACGATCGAGCATTTCCAGCATGCCTTCGGCACCGCGCGAAATGTCATAGGTGAAATCGAGCGTCTTCGTGTCGAAGCGGTCTTCGGTGTGGCCGATCGAGCGGATCTTCTCGAGGTCACCATTGGTCAGGATCGGCTGGCGGACTTCCAGCCGCTTCGCATGCGCCATGCCCTCGTGGTCGAGGATGTTCGGGCGCGGGCCGATGAAGGAGACGAGGCTCATCACCAGTTCCTCGCGGATCGGATCGATCGGCGGGTTGGTGACCTGCGCGAAGTTCTGCTTGAAATAGGTGTAGAGCAGCTTCGGCTTGTCGGACATGGCCGAGATCGGCGTGTCGGTGCCCATGGATCCGATCGCCTCCTGACCGGTCGTCGCCATCGGCGACATCAGGAGCTTCGTGTCCTCATGGGTGTAACCGAAGGCCTGCTGGCGGTCGATCAGCGACACGTCGCGCCGCAGCGCCCGCGGCTCGACCGGCTTCAGTTCTTCGAGGATCAGCTGGGTGTTGTCGAGCCATTGGCGATAGGGATGCTTGCCGGCGAGCGACGACTTCACCTCCTCGTCGGAGATGATGCGCCCCTCTTCCATGTCGATCAGCAGCATCTTGCCGGGCTGCAGCCGCCATTTCTTGACGATCTTGTCTTCGGCGACCGGCAGCACGCCGGCCTCCGACGCCATGATGACGCGGTCGTCGCTGGTGACGATGTAGCGCGCCGGGCGCAGGCCGTTGCGGTCGAGCGTGGCGCCGATCTGGCGGCCGTCGGTGAAGGCGACCGCCGCCGGTCCGTCCCACGGCTCCATCAGCGCCGCATGATATTCGTAGAAGGCCTTGCGCTCAGGCGACATGAGCTGGTTGCCGGCCCAGGCCTCGGGGATCAGCATCATGACGGCATGCGAGAGCGAATAACCGCCGCGCACGAGGAATTCGAGCGCATTGTCGAAACAGGCCGTGTCCGACTGCCCTTCATAGGAGATCGGCCAGAGCTTGGAAATGTCGTCGCCGAAGAGCGGCGAGGAAACGGAAGCCTGCCGTGCGGCCATCCAGTTGACGTTGCCGCGCAGCGTGTTGATCTCGCCGTTATGCGCAACCATCCGATAGGGATGCGCGAGCTTCCAGGACGGGAAGGTGTTGGTCGAGAAGCGCTGGTGCACGAGTGCGACGGCCGACTGGAAGCGCTCGTCGGCGAGGTCCTTGTAATAGGCACCCACCTGGTAGGCGAGGAACATGCCCTTGTAGACGATGGTGGTGGTCGACAGCGACACGATATAGAAGCCGAGATCGCCACCATCGGCTTCCGCATAGATGCGGTTGGAGATCACCTTGCGAAGCGTGAACAGCCGCCGTTCGAATTCATCGCTGCTCGCGGCCTCCCGGCCAGCGCCGATGAACACCTGGACATGGTGCGGCTCGGTCGCGGCGATGTCGGGCGCCTTGGAGAGAGACGAATTATCGACCGGCACGTCGCGGAAGCCGAGCATTATCTGCCCTTCCTCGGCCACGACTTCACTGATCACCTCCTTGAAATGGGCAATGAGCTTCTCATCGCGCGGCATGAAGAGATAGCCGACGGCATATTCGCCCGCCTTCGGCAGGGTGACGCCCTGCTTCGCCATCTCCTCGCGGAAGAAGCGGTCGGGGATCTGGACCAGAATGCCCGCGCCGTCGCCCATCAGCGGGTCGGCACCGACCGCTCCGCGATGGGTCAGGTTTTCGAGCATGAAGAGGCCGTCGCGCACGATCTGATGCGACTTCTCGCCCTTGAGATGGGCGACGAAGCCGACGCCGCAGGCGTCATGTTCGTTCCGTGGATCGTACAGCCCCTGTTTTCGCGGCAGGCCGGAGGGGAATGCGGGCGTTTTCACAGCCGTCGCAGCGTCTTGTGCGAGGTTGAGCCCAATCTGTCGTGATGGCGAATGATCCGTCATCTTTTCCCTCCTGTTGAACCCGGGAATTCCGGGCATAACGCGGCCCGCACGCAGTTGCCGCATGGTGCTTTTCGCACGGCGGCAAGCCGGGCATTATCGTCGCATGATCCTGATCAGGTCGCAAATGAAGCGCGGCCGCGTCAGGCACCGATGTCCGCGACCATCCTGACGCCAAGGAATAACGACCGGATGAAATCCGGCGAAACCCCCTCGCGCTTCACGCCGGCTGCCGCTTTTCACGGTGCTTCCGGCGATTGTTCCGGCCCCTAGACCGAAATAGGACAGCAAACCTGTCCTATTTCATGCGCTCTATGCCAGAAACCGCCCTCCTTCGCAAGGGCCTCGGCCGCAAATAATGCGAGAGATTTTGCCGAACATTGCCGGAAATTACCCGGGTTTGAAATTTAATTACCCGTATCCCGCACTTTCTTTACTTTGGTTTCAAACTGGTCTCCGGTTGGCACTACAAGGCAGGCCCAGTCGAGCGCAGCCGTTTGCTTGCCGACGGGACTCGGCTATGGTCGCGCCGGCGCGCCTCTCCGCACGGCGTGGCTCGATGTAAACAGGGTAAACTTCAGATGATCTTCTCCTCCGACAACTGGGCCGGCGCCCATCCGGCGATCGCCGAAAGTCTGGTCACGAATGCGCAGGGCTATGCTTCCGCCTACGGCACGAGCGAGCTCGATCGGAAGGTGGAACAGCGCTTTTCGGAGATTTTCGAGAGGGAGGTCGCGGTATTCTTCGTAGGCACCGGAACCGCCGCAAACTCCCTTGCACTTTCGAGCGCCAATCGGGCGGGCGGAATCGCTTTCTGCCATCGCGAAGCGCATGTGAACGTCGACGAGTGCGGCGCGCCGGAGTTCTTTTCGCACGGCGCGAGGCTGTGCCCGGTCGAGGGCGCCCGCGGCAAGATGGAGCCGGCGAAGCTCGAGGCCGAAATTCGGCGGTTTCCGAAGGAGAACGTCCATGGCGGTCAGCCGATGGCGGTGACGGTGACGCAGGCGACCGAGAGCGGCACCGTCTATTCGCTCGACCAGATCGAAACGATCGCCTCGATCGCCCGGTCTCATAAAATACCGCTGCACATGGATGGCGCTCGTTTCGCCAATGCCCTGGTCAGCCTTGGGACGACACCGGCCGAGATGACCTGGAAGCGTGGGGTCGATCTGCTCTCCTTCGGCGGAACGAAGAACGGCTGCTGGTGCGCCGAGGCGCTGGTGCTCTTCGACCTTTCGAAGGCGCAGGAGATGCACTTCCTGCGCAAGCGCTCGGCACAGCTCTTCTCCAAGTCGCGCTTCGTCGCCGCCCAGTTCGACGCCTATTTCGCCGGAGATCTCTGGCTCGATCTCGCGCGCCACGCCAACGCGATGGCGCAGCGCCTCGCCGACGGCATCACCGCTTCGGCCGGGAGCCGGCTCGCCTGGGCGCCCGATGCCAACGAGGTCTTCGTCGTGCTGAAGCGGGAGGCCGCCGGCCGGCTGCAGCGGCAGGGCGCCCTTTTCTACGATTGGGAAGTGCCGCACGATCTCGAAGGCAACCTCGCGGAAGACGAAGGTCTCTATCGCCTGGTCACCAGCTTCGCCACCCGCGCCGAGGACGTCGACCGCTTCGTCGCCGCCTGCTGATGCATGGCAGATGTCGAAGCGCGCCGCATGAAATCGCTTGAATGCGACGCGCATCGCGACCGATGGAGCGGGATGAGGAAAAGTGCGTGCGGTTTTCCGCCCGCATCCCGCGTCTCAACTTCTTGGAAGCGATCGCGTTCATGTTTTTCGTCGACCCGATCTGAAAACATCGTGATCTAGTGCTTGCATCCGGCTTCCCGATGGGCTTACACGGCAAGCACCATGCGCCGTTATCTCCCCGACACCTTTACCATCCTCCTGATGCTGACAGTCGCTCTCGCAGCGGTTTTGCCCATCGACGGAGCCGCCGCGGCCTGGTTCGCCATCGCGACGAAGCTTGGCGTCGGCCTGATCTTCTTTCTCCACGGCGCACGGCTTTCGCGCGAGGTCGTCATTGCCGGTTTCCTGCATTGGCGGCTGCACCTGGCGATTCTGTTTTCGACTTTCGCCCTTTTCCCGCTCATCGGCCTGCTGGTCGGTTTCGTCCCGTCATGGATCCTGCCGCCGTCGCTCTATACCGGCATCCTTTTCCTCTGCGTTCTGCCTTCGACGGTACAGTCGTCGATCGCGTTCACGTCGATGGCCGGCGGCAATGTTCCGGCAGCCGTCTGCGCGGCGTCGGCATCCAACATCCTGGGCGTGTTCCTGACGCCGCTTCTCGTCGGCGTCATCTTCTCGGCCGGCGGACATGGCGGCGTATCGCTCGACGCGATCGAACAGATCCTCCTGCAGCTGCTTGCGCCCTTCGTCGCAGGCCAGATCCTGCAGCCCTGGATCGGCGGCTGGATTCGCGCCCGCAAGAAACTGCTCGCACCGGTCGACCGCGGTTCGATCCTGATGGTCGTCTATCTGGCTTTCAGCCAGGCCGTCACGGCGGGCCTCTGGCAGTCCTTCACCCTGACGGACCTCACGGTTTTGACGGTAATCGAGATTGCTCTGCTCGCGCTTATTCTGGCGGCCACCACATTCGGCAGCCGGCTCCTCGGTTTCGACCGCGCGGACGAAATCGCCATCACCTTCTGCGGATCGAAGAAGAGTCTGGCGAGCGGCATTCCGATGGCAAGCGCGATCTTCGCCGGACAGAACATCGGCATGATCGTCCTGCCGGTCATGCTGTTTCATCAGATCCAGTTGATGGCCTGTGCGGTCATTGCCCAGCGCTACGCCGCCAAGGCGGCAGAGCTCGAGGGAACCGCCGTCCCGGCTACGCCCACCTGAGGAGCATGAACGAAACGGCGCGTCGTCTTATCAAGCGTCGGTATCGTGGGATGACAGGAAACGAGAGACCGTTTCCAGGCACAAGTCCTTCTCCTCCACATGCGGCATGTGGCTGGAATGCTCGAACAGCACCCATTCGCAGCCCTTCACGCGATCCACATACGGCTTGACGACGAGCGGCGTGGCCTCGTCGTATTTTCCGGAAATCAAAAGGGTCGGCGCTTCGATCCGCATCAGCCGGGCCTCGATCGTCCAGTCCTTCATCGTGCCTATTACGTGGAACTCGGTCGGGCCGTTCATGTTGCGATAGACCGTATTGTCCTCGTCCATGATCGCGAAGGTGCGCGCGACTTCGGCAGGCCACGGGGTGACGCGGCAGACATGGCGGTCGTAGAAGACGCGCGAGGCGGCGATGTATTCCGGATCGGTAATCGTCCCGGCCTGCTCATGCCTGAGCAGCGTATCCCGAACCGCCTTCGGCAGTTCGCCGCGCAGGCGATTGGCTTCCGCCACCCAGGTATGCATGTTGGCCGGCGAATTGGCGATGACCAGCGCCTTCAGACCGGGGGGCTTCAGAACCGCATGTTCCGCGCCCAGCATGCCGCCCCAGGACTGTCCGAGAAAGGCATAGCGATCCTGGATGCCCAGATGCTTCAGCAGCGCGTCGAGTTCCCCGAGGAACAGGTCAGGTGTCCAGAAATCCGGGCCCTTGTCCGGAAGGCGCGTGGAGTTGCCGTTGCCGAGCTGGTCGTAGTGAATGACGGCGCGTCCGTCGATCTCGCTGATCCCCTTTAAGGAATCGACGTAGTCGTGGGTGCAGCCCGGTCCGCCGTGGGCAACGACCAGCGGCAGCTTGCCGCTGTCGAGCGAACCGGTGATGCGATACCAGGTCTGGTACTCGCGAAAGGGCAGGAAGGCTTCCTTCGACGCGACGGCGGCCACATGCATCTCCATGTCTGACGGACAACGGAGGGAACATAACGCGGGGCTTCAAGCCGTGGCAGCTATCACAAGTTATAGGATGGGCGCTCTTCGAGCAGCCGGTAGTGCGTGGCGCGGACAACCGCCTGGGTACGGTTCTTAGCGCCGAGTTTCTTGGCCGCGGCGTTGAGATGCATGACCACGGTCGGCACAGAACGGTGGATGATGCGCGAAATTTCCTTGGCCGAGTGACCCTCGGCGGAATGGCGGAGGCATTCGCGCTCCCGCTCCGTCAGCCTCGCGGTGCCGGCGTTGAAGGCCTGCGCGTCGAACAGCGAATAGGCCGCCTCGTGAAACACATGGGCAAGCAGGTTGAAATCGGCGATGTACCGCAGCGCATGCCGCTCGAATGCCCGGTTGCCGCCGAAACGCACACCCGTGACCGTCGCATAGTCGCCGCGCGGCATGTGGACCGGCACGGTGACGCCGGTCGACATGTCCCGTTCGCTCAGATAGCGGGCGACGGGCGCCGTATCATCGCTCATGAAGCGTCTGATCAGCGTGTCCGCATCGGGATCATAGTTCCAAAAGAACGGAGTTGACGTGCGCAGCGCCACCTGCTGCACGGGATCGATGCGGAAATAGCCGCGATCGAACCAGTAGTCGTGCATATCCTCCGAGATGTTGCGAAGTTTCAGCAGCGACGGGACCATGATGGTACCGTCGAGATCGCGGGGCACCGGCGTATAATCGTAGATCAGCGCCTCGAAGCCGATCGCCTTCATCGCCTCGAACACCTGGTCTATACGGCCATCCAGCGTGTCGTGCGCGGTGAACTGGTTCCTGATCGTCCCGAGTTCGTCAAACATCCTTGTCTCCGGTCCCGGTCACTCGCCAACCTATCACTTCTTATAGCTGGGCGCCGGTTGGCCTTTCGGATAAAATTTAGCCGTGCTCAAATATTGAGCAAGCAGTTTCTTTGCCGGGGCGGTCAATGTGGCGTGATATCGAGCCGGAGGCGCGACACGAAATCGAAGTCGATGGCTACAAGGTGGTGGCCTACAGCTTCGGTTCGGGCCCGGAGACCTTGTTCTGCCTGAATGGCGGGCCGGGACTACCCTGTGACTATCTGCGCGAGGCCCATTCGTGCCTCATCGACAAGGGCTATCGCGTCGTCGCCTTCGATCAGCTCGGCACCGGCGCCTCCGACCGCCCGACCGATCCTTCGCTCTGGACGATCGGCCGATATGTCGAGGAAACCGAAACGGTTCGCAAGGCGCTGGGGCTCGGCAAGGTGCACATGCTCGGCCATTCCTGGGGCGGCTGGCTGGCGATCGACTACGCGCTGACATACCCGGAAAACCTGCAGACGCTGATCCTGGAGGATACGGTCGCCGACATGCCGCACCTCGTCACCGAGCTTGAGCGGCTGCGCGCCGCCCTCGGCCCGGAGACCGTCGCCATGATGCAGAAGCACGAGGCGCAGGGCACATACGATCATCCCGAATATTTGGCTGCCATTACCATCCTGAACTATCGCCATGTCTGCCGCCTGCCGGAATGGCCCGCACCGGTACGCCGGTCCCTGGACGACTGGAACATGGGTCCTTACGGCACGATGCAGGGCCCGAACGAGTTTCTCTATATCGGCAATCTCAAGGACTGGAACCGCATTCCCGACCTCCCCGGGATCAAGGTTCCGACGCTGATCACCACGGGAGAACACGACGAGCTCACGCCGGCCTGCGCGTTGAAGATGAAGCTCGCCATCCCGGATGCCGAGCTCAGGGTTTTCGCCAATGCAAGCCACATGCCGTTTTACGAGAACCCGGCGGACTATTATCCTGCGCTGATCGATTTCCTGTCGCGGCACAGGCCGAATTGATGCAAAACATGGCGAGAGACATCCGAACGAGACGGAGGCGCGCGCATCGCCATGCATCGCTATAGGTTCGTCCTCACTCGGCCGTTGCAGTTCCTGCCGGTCATCTTCGGGATCAGCATCATAACCTTCATTCTGGTGCGGCTCATCCCCGGCGATCCGGCGCGCAATCTGCTCGGAGCCCGCGCCACCCCTTCGGCCATCGCCAAGATCCGCGCCCAGTACGGCCTCGACGAGCCTATGTGGCAGCAATATTTCTACTTTTTGAAGAATCTCGCCGATGGCGAGATGGGCAAGTCGATCCTCTACAAGATCGATGTCCTGAAGCTTATCGCCACCCGTATCGAGCCGACCGTCGCGCTCGTGCTGTCGAGCGTCGTTCTGGCGGTTCTCATCGCCGTGCCCATGGCGGCGCTTGCAGCGCGTAACTCCGGCAGGGCGCCGGACCATATCGTCCGGATTGTTTCCACTTTCGGCATCGGCTTTCCGCCGTTCTGGCTCGGCCTGATGCTGATGATCCTTTTCAGCGTCAAGCTGGATCTGCTGCCGGTGTCCGGCTACGGGGCGACCTTCGGTGACAAGCTCGCCCATCTGATCCTGCCGAGCCTGACGGTCGCTCTTTCCCTGTCGACGGTGCTGGTTCGCAGCCTGCGCGCGGCAATGATCGAGTCCCTGAAGTCAGACGTGGCGACAGCCGCCCGCGCGCGCGGCATGCCTGAGCGCATCGTCTTCTGGCGGCATGTCGTTCCGAATTCGCTGGTGCCGACCATCAACCTTCTGGCGGTCAACATCGGCTGGCTGATCGGCGGCACGGTCGTGGTCGAAAGCGTCTTTGCCCTGCCGGGCATGGGACAATTGCTGGTACGCGCCATCTTCTCGCGCGATTACATGGTCGTGCAGGGTGTCGCCATGGTGTTTGCCTGCGCCACTGTGCTCGTCAATTTCGTCGCCGACATCATCACCGTCGCCGTCGATCCGCGGGTGAAACTGTGAGCGCCGGTACGGTGTCCTCGTCGCCGGCCGGCTGGCGGTTGCTCTTCGGCCGGAGGCCGGCCCTCGTCATTGGCGCGGGAATCCTGCTGTTTTTCCTGCTGGTGGCGATCGGCGCACCCGTCCTCGCCCCCTATGACCCGATCCTGCAGAACGGCGCAGCCCGCTTGCAGCCGCCGTCGCTTCTGCATCCGTTCGGCACCGACAACTTCGGCCGCGACCTTCTTTCACGCGTCATCTGGGGCACACGCATCGACCTGCAGATCGCCTTGATCGGCGTCGCCTTCCCCTTCGTCATAGGAACGATCGTCGGCACCGTCGCCGGCTTCTTCGGCGGCATTGTCGACGCGCTGTTCATGCGCCTCGTCGACATTATCCTCGCCTTTCCATTCCTCGTATTGATGCTGTCGATAATCGCCATTCTGGGCCCGGGCCTCGGCAGCTTCTATATCGCCATGGCGCTGGTCGGATGGGTTTCCTATGCCCGATTGATCCGGGCACAGATTCTCGTTCTGAAGAACAGCGACTATGCGGTGGCCGCCGTCAGCCTTGGTTTCGGCCGCTTCCGCATCATGTTCCGGCACTTGCTGCCCAATGCCATTGCCGGCTCGATCGTCTTTGCCATGTCGGATGCCGTCCTGGTGCTGCTGAGCGGGGCGGCCGTCAGCTATCTCGGTCTCGGCGTCCAGCCGCCGGTCGCCGAATGGGGCATTATGGTCGCGGAGGGCCAGAGCTTCATCACCACGGCCTGGTGGATCACGCTGTTTCCCGGCCTTTCCATCGTCTGCCTTGCCTTCGGCTTCAGCATGCTGGGCGACGCGCTCGGAGAATTGCTCGGAGTGCACGAATGAGCGTCTCGGTCCTGTCTGTCCGCGACCTGACCGTGAAGGCGCATCTCCAGGGAGAGACGCGCACGCTGCTGGATGGCGTTTCGCTCGACCTGGCCAAGGGCGAGATCCTCGGCCTCGTCGGCGAAAGCGGATCGGGCAAGAGCCTGCTCTGCCGCGCGCTGATTCGCCTCCTGCCATCATCCTTGCTGAAGATCGAAGGCGGTGCGGTTCTCCTCGCAGAGCGCGACCTCACTGCCGTCACCGACGCCGAGATGCTGGAGGTACGCGGCGCCGAGATCGGCATGATCTTCCAGAACCCGACCAGCCACCTCGACCCGGTCATGCGCATCGGCGACCAGATCGCCGAGGGCATCCGCTACCATCAGGGCCTGAGCGGCCGCGATGCGCGGGCGGCAGCGGTCGAGATACTGGGGCAGGTCGGCTTCCCTGACCCCGCCCGCCAGTACGACAGCTACCCGCACGAGCTTTCCGGCGGCATGCGTCAGCGGGCCATGATCGGTGTGGCCCTGTCCTGCAATCCGCAAATCCTCATAGCCGACGAACCGACCACCGCGCTCGACGTCACGATCCAGGCGCAGATCCTGAAACTCCTGATGGACATCCGCGACAGACGCGGCCTGTCGATCATTCTCATCACCCATGATCTCGGCATCGTGGCGCAGACCTGCGACCGCATTGCCGTGATGCGCGGCGGAAAGCTGCTGGAACAGGGTCCTAAACGGACGATCCTGTCCGCACCGCAGGACCCGTACACGGTTCGCCTCATCCACAGCCATCCATCCATGCCTGATGCGGTGCCCCCCGCCATCAGTCTCCCAACGCCCTTGCATGGAACGACAAGGCCCCTTCTGGAGATCGATGACCTGCATGTGCGCTTCCCGTCGGGCGGCAGTCTTTTCTGGGGTAAGAACGCCAGGACCGTCAGCGCCGTTTCAGGGATCAACCTGCAGATCATGCCCGGCGAAACGGTTGGTATCGTCGGCGAATCCGGCAGCGGCAAGAGTACGCTTGCCCGCGCCATGCTGGGCTTGACGCCGATTTCCGCCGGTCGCGTCAGCTTCGACGGTATCGATCTTTCTCAGCAGAGGGGTGCGGGTCTCGCCAGGCTGCGACACGAGTCTGCCATGGTCTTTCAGGATCCGTTCAATGCACTGAACCCGCGTCTGACCATCGGCCAGACTCTTGCTGAAGTTCTGAGAGTGCAGAAAAAGATCGGCGGAGCCGACATTCCGGCACGCATCGGCGAGCTGCTGGACCTTGTCGGCCTCGAGCGCGAATTCGCCCACCGCAAGCCGCGCAGCATGAGCGGCGGCCAGTGCCAGAGGGCGGGCATCGCCCGTGCGCTTGCCGTCGATCCGAAGCTGATCATCGCCGACGAATGCGTCGCAGCACTCGATGTCACGATCCAGGCGCAGATCGTCGACCTCTTCCGCAAGCTCGCCCGCGACCTTAACCTCACGCTGATCTTCATCGCCCACGACCTCGCGATCGTGCGCAATCTGTGCGAACGCACCGTGGTGATGCATCGCGGAGAGATCGTCGAGGAGGGCCGCTCCGAGGACGTCTTCTCCCGGCCGAAACATCCCTACACCGCCGCATTGATCGCCGCGATCCCCGACATCGATCCCGACAGGTCGTTGCTCGGCCCTACCGATGCGGCGCCAGTGGAACCGATCCTGTCCGTCAAACGCCTGCCACAATAACGAAGGGAACAAACAATGATCAAAAGGTGGAACAATATCGGCCGGGCCGCTTTCGCAGCCGTCCTTATGCTCAGTGCCGGTTATGCGGAGGCCGCCGGTATCCTCTCCATCGGCCGCCGCGAAGATTCGACGACTTTCGATCCGATCAAGTCGGCCCAGAACGTCGACAATTGGGTGTTCTCCAACGTCTTCGACGTGCTTGTCCGCGTAGACAAGACCGGCACCAAGCTGGAGCCCGGCCTCGCCGAAAGCTGGACCCTTTCCGACGACGGCCTGACCTACACGTTCAAGATCCGCGACGCGAAGTTCTCGGACGGCTCGCCGATAACGGCCGAGGATGCCGCCTTCAGCTTGCTGCGCATACGCGACCACGAAGGCTCTCTGTGGAGCGACAGCTACAAGATCGTCGAAACCGCCGAGGCGGCCGATCCGAAGACACTGGTCGTCAAGCTGAAGACGCCCTCCGCCCCCTTCCTGTCGACGCTTGCCCTTCCGAACGTCTCGGTGCTTTCCAAGAAAGCCGTCGAGGCTGGCGAGGACGCCTTCGCCGAACTGCCAACGGCATCGTCCGGCGCATTCACCGTCAAGGAGTGGCGGCGCGGCGACCGGGTCATCCTCGAAAAGAATCCGAACTTCTGGCAGGCGGATCGTGTGAAACTAGACGGCGTCGAATGGATTTCCGTTCCGGACGACAACACGCGCATGCTGAACGTCCAGGCCGGCCAGCTCGACACGGCGATCTTCGTTCCGTTCTCGCGCGTCGAGGAATTGAAGAAGGACCCGAACCTCACGGTCCACATCGATACCTCGACCCGCGAAGACCATCTGCTCATCAACCATGAGCACGGCATGCTTGCCAAAAAGGAAGTGCGCCAGGCCCTGGATATGGCGATCGACAAGAAGGCGATCGTCGACACGGTCACGTTCGGCCTCGGCACGGTCGCAAATTCCTACATCCCAAAGGGCTCGCTCTATCACTACGACGCCAACTACCAGTATCCTTACGATCCGGAGAAGGCCAAAGTGATGCTGGCCGAGGCGGGGGCATCGGACCTGACGCTGAACTATGTCGTAAACGCGGGCAACGAGGTCGACGAGCAGATCGCCGTGCTGCTGCAGCAGCAGTTTGCAAAGGCGGGCGTCACGGTCAATCTGCAGAAAGTCGACGCGAGCCAGAGCTGGGACATGCTCGTCGCCGGGGACTACGATATCTCGGTGATGTACTGGACGAACGACGTCCTCGATCCGGATCAGAAGACCACCTTCGTGCTCGGCCATGACACCAATATGAACTACATGACCCGCTACAACAGCGAGAAAGTGAAGGAGCTTGTCGCAGCGGCACGTCTGGAACTCGATCCGGCGAAGCGCGAGGCCATGTATGTCGAGATCCAGAAGACGGCGAAGGACGACGTCCACTGGATCGACCTTTACTACAGCCCCTACCTCAACGTTTCGCGCAAGAACATCGAGAATTTCTACCAGAACCCGCTCGGCCGATTTTTCCTGGAAGATACGGTGAAGAACTGACGGGTTGCCCGTCACAGGCATCCCCGCAAAACGAAGACGGCGCCCTTTTGGACGCCGTCTTTACATTAGTGCGCAGCTTCAAAGACTTTAGAGCCTTTCAATGCTTCCATGAACATGGAAGCGCTCTAGGCGGTCTGCGCCTCGATTTGCTTCGGCTGCGAAGCCGCCGCTGTGATCTCGATGCGGCGCGGCTTGGCCGTTTCCGGGATATTGCGCAGAAGATCGACGTGGAGCAGGCCGTTCTTCAGCGAAGCGGACTTGATCTCCACGTGGTCGGCAAGCTGGAAGCGGCGCTCGAAGGCGCGCTTGGCTATGCCGCGATGGAGAAACTGGGTTTCCTCACCCTTTTCTTCGCTCTTTTCGCCCTTGATCGTCAGCGTGTTTTCACGCGCTTCGACCGAAAGCTCGCTTTCGTCGAAACCGGCAACGGCCATGGTGATGCGATAGGCGTTTTCGCCGGTTCGTTCGATGTTGTAAGGCGGATAAGTCTGCGACTGATCCGGCTGACCAAGGCTATCCAGCATGGTGAACAGACGGTCGAAGCCGACAGTCGAGCGGTAGAGGGGAGAAAAATCAAAGTGACGCATGATGTCGTCCTCCATAAGAGCAACGGTTGCGATATCTGGCCTGCCACCCCGTTCCGGCTGTGGCTCGACCGGTGAACGGACCCTTCTTCGGCGCCCGCGGAGAAGACATGGGAATGCCCGCGCGCGAGTTCAAGAGGGATGCCGCCGGCGCTTCCTGAACAATGGATGAACGACGGGTTCGGCCGCCGTTCAGCCGCCGTGGGCTAGAAAGGAGACACTGGGTCTTCCCAGGGCTGAAGTGACATGTCCCTTCTCCCTTCAGCGGCCGGAAACGGTGATCGTCCGGATTTCATCCACCGTTTCCGGCTTTTTTCTTTGACGGGTGGCGGGCCGCCGCCTATCCCTATTTGCATGTTCCTTCTGGCCCGCTCCCCATGACCACGCTCCTTCATTCGATGCCGGAAAATCCGATGCCGGGCGATCCGGTGGTGGGCTTTTTCGACGGAGCCGGCAACCGCAAGATCCGCTACACGGTGTTCAGGTCGAAGGCCCCGGTCATTCGCGGCACCATCGTCCTGCTGCAGGGTCGCAACGAGTCGATCGAGAAATATTTCGAAACGATCGGCGATCTCGTGGCCGCCGGTTTCTGGGTCGCGACCTTCGACTGGCGCGGACAGGGCGGTTCCGAACGGCTGTCGCCGCACTGGACCCACGGCCATGTGGAGGATTTCACCGATTACGAGCGCGATCTGACTATTTTCCTCGACGAGATCGTCCTGCCCGACACCCGCCTGCCCTTCTCGATCGTCGCCCATTCCATGGGAGCGCTCGTCGCCCTGTCGCTCGCTCCCATGCTCGCGAGCCGGATCGACCGGATGGTGCTGCTTGCCCCCTTCGTCGGCCTGGGCGGTCAGGCGATCGGCGAACGGGGTATCGGGGCGATCGCGACGGCCATGCGCTGGATCGGCCTCGGGAGGCTGCCGCTGAGCGCCGACAAAGGCAACCGTACCCCTTTCAAGGGCAATGTGCTGACCGCGGACGAGCGGCGCTACGCTCGCAACCTGGCGCTCATCGATGCGCGTCCGCAATTGCGGGTCGGACCGCCGACGGCCCGCTGGCTGAGCGAAGCTTTCAAAACGATCCGGCGCGTCCTCAAGCACGAACATCTGACGAGGATCACCATACCCGCCGTCATACTCGCCCCGACGGCCGATAAGCTCGTGCCGTATCTACCGGTCGAGCGGCTGGCCAGCAATTTCCGTGCGGGGCATCTGATCCCGATCGACGGCGCGCGGCACGAGCTCCTGCAGGAGGCCGACCGCTATCGCGCCCAGGCGCTGGCCGCGATCCTGGCCTTCCTGCCGGGCGCCGACGCCGAGGATCCCGCGTCCCTGCCGCGGCAGTTGGAAGAGGCTTAACCCCGGCCCTTGAGGGCCTCAAGCGCCTGCGCATGCAATTCGCGGCTGCCGGCAGCTATGATTTCGCCGCCCATTTCCGCCGGCCCGCCCTTCCAGTCGGTGATGATTCCACCCGCCTGCTCGATCAGCGGAATGAGCCCGCCGACGTCGTAGGGCTTCAGGCCGCATTCCACGACGAGATCGACATGGCCGGCTGCGAGCAGCGCGAAGGCATAGCAGTCGCAGCCGTAGCGGAAGAGCCGCACCTTCTCCTGCAATGCCTCGAAGCGTTCCTTGAGCTCGCCCGTGTAGAGGTGCGGGGATGTCGTGAACAGGACGGCATCCGAAAGCGCACGGCAGGGCCGTGTGGCGAGCACCCTCTCTCCGTCGGGTCCTCGATAGAGCGCCTTCTCGCCGTCGGCGAAAAATCGCTCGCCGGTGAAGGGCTGGTCCATCAGCCCCATGACGGCCTTGCCGTTCCGGTAGAGGCCGATCAGCGTGCCCCACACCGGCAGGCCGGAGATGAATGCGCGGGTCCCGTCGATCGGGTCGATGACCCAGACGAGCTCGCGGTCGAGGCCGATATTGCCGTGCTCTTCGCCGAGAATGCCGTGTTCCGGAAAGCTGCTCTCGATCAAAGCGCGGATCGAGGCCTCCGCCGATCTGTCGGCTTCCGTCACCGGGTCGAAGCCGCCTTCGAGCTTGTTGAGAACACTCGTGCCGACCCGGAAGCGCGGCATGGTTTCGGCCTTGGCGGCGTCGGCGAGACGGTCGAAGAAGGTACGGTCGGGCAGCATGTCGCTCTCTGCGAGGAAGGAGGTTCGACCTGAATAGACGAAATTCGGCGAAAGGCAACGGACCGACGTCGGCTGCCGCTTCAGTGAGGCACGCCGGAAGACGGCGCTCCGTACCGATACGAAAGTCTGCGTCTTCGAATCTTGACAATTGTGCAGCGCAGCATTACAGTTTTTCTGCAGTCACTCGTGGCTGCAAATACCCTCCTTGGGTGTTTCCTCCCTAGACTTGACCGCGCCGCTGGCGCGGTTCTTTTTGAGCAGCGTTGCGCCGCCGGGCACACAAAAGCCCTTTGGCGTTGCTATTCCGCGGCAAGCGGCAGATAGGCGGCGAAATCCTCGACGTGCCGCGCGAGCGCCGCGATAAAGGTTGCGAGGTCGGCCTCGAGTGCCGCAAATCCCGGCTTTTTGATCAGGGTTGCCTCGTCGACATAGAGGCCGCGGTTGATTTCGATCTGCAGCGCATGCAGTCCACGCGTCGGTCGGCCGTAATGTTCCGTGATGAAGCCGCCGGCATAGGGCTTGTTGCGCGCGACCGCGTAGCCGAGCTGTTCCAGAAGCTCCACCGCCACCCGGGACAGTTCCGCCGCCGCACTCGTTCCGTAGCGATCGCCGATAATGAAGTCCGGGCGATGGCCGCTTCCCGGCAGATGCACGTTGCCCGGCATCGAGTGGCAGTCAATGAGGATCGACATCCCGAACTCGACATGGGTGCGGGCGATCAGCTTTCTGAGCGTCGCATGATAGGGCTTGTAGATCGTCTCGATGCGCTCGAGCGCCTGCTCGACCGGAAAACGGCCACGATATATTTCCATATTCTCGGCGACGAGGCGCGGCACGGTGCCAAGGCCGCCGGCAACACGCATCGAACTGATATTGGCGTGCGGCGGCAAGGCGCCATCGAACATGCGCGGGTCGAGTTCGTAGGGTTCGCGGTTTACGTCCAGGAAGGCGCGCGGGAAATGCGCCCGAAGCAAGGGCGCCCCCAGAAACGTGGCGCTGCGAAACAGTTCATCGACGAAATGGTCTTCGGAGCGGCGGATGGAATGCGGATCAAGGCGCGACTGGTCGAGAAAGAACTGGGGATAATGCCGGCCGCTATGCGGCGAGTTGAAAACGAAGGGTATCCTCTGGCTTGCGGGTTCCAGAACCTCGAAAAACTCCCACTTAACCGCTTCCCCCATCGGAACCCTTTTTACCATGTCCGGTTCTTGCTATTCAGATCATGTTGCCAGTTGGTCGCCTCTGTGTCCATAGTGGCCGCCCGCTGGTTCAAGGGACTTGATCGCGCCCGTTCACCAGATATTTACCATGTTGCGGTTTGCTGAGCTGCCGCAATTCACCAGCATCCAGAAGAAGTAGCCACGGCCAGATATGACTGCGAAAATCCTCCTTGCCGAAGACGACAACGACATGCGCCGGTTTCTAGTGAAGGCGCTGGAAAAGGCTGGCTACAAGGTCCTTTCCTATGACAACGGCGCCAGCGCCTACGACCGGCTTCGCGAAGAACCCTTTTCGCTTCTCCTGACCGATATCGTCATGCCGGAGATGGATGGCATCGAGCTCGCCCGCCGTGCGACCGAACTCGACCCCGACCTGAAAGTGATGTTCATCACGGGCTTCGCCGCCGTTGCGCTGAACCCGGATTCCAAGGCGCCGAAGGATGCTAAGGTCCTTTCCAAGCCCTTCCACCTGCGCGACCTCGTCAACGAGGTCAACAAGATGCTGGCGGCCTGAGCAGCGAACTTATATGCGCCGAGCTTTCCGGCGCCCCCTTCGCCCAAGCCTGAGACGCGCTCCGCGCAAGCATTGCCTCGACGCCGCCCTCGATCACCAGCATCGAGGGGGCTTCGTTATTTCAATGCGTTAGCGCGCTCGCCGGATCTGCAGGAGGTCCAAAAAGAGTGCCGGTCCCCCTGAAATCATGCCGCGCGGACCTTGCGCAATTTCTGTCAAAAAACCTTCGAAGAGCCTATTGACGCGGGCGCCGGTTTTGTGGTCTATGCGCCGCATCGGATGGGCGTGTAGCTCAGCGGGAGAGCACTACGTTGACATCGTAGGGGTCACAAGTTCGATCCTTGTCACGCCCACCATCCAAATTCCTTAGAAATCAATACGTTGAAGGCTCCGCAAGGGGCCTTTTGCGTATCTCCCTACAGGTTCACTGAACCTTTAGCGGCTGAGGTTCATGGCATTCCGATCTTGGCGGCAAGCCACTTCCAGAGGATGACGAGACCACCGCCTAGCGAGGCCGCAATGACGCCCAGAAGCATCTGCATACCAACGAAGCGCTCGCGCCACTTCTTGATATCGGAGATGACTGGGCCGGCCTCGTCCATCTGTTTTTTCAGGTCGGCAATCTCGCGACGGCTGCCCGCTGCCTCTGCCCGCATGTGTTCCAGCTCGGAATATATTCGGTCCCGGTATTCCTTGCTGTCATCCGAGCTTTTCTCGAATGCGGTTACCAGCATGTCTAGCTTCGTTTCCAACCGCCCAATCACCCTGTCGTAGCTTGCCGTTGTCATGCCGGTTCCCCTCGGGCAAGCAGATCGCAAACGGCCCGCGACGGGACAACGAAGCCGTAACCGACGAGCGAATGAGAGAAGCCCATCGGAGCGCCCATCACGCCGACCGTTATCCCGATCAGACGGCCGTCAGCATCGAAGACCGGGCCGCCAGATTGGCCCATCACCGTCGTAATGTCCGTGACGAATACCGATTGCCAAGGACCGAACGCACGAGGCTCGCCGGCAATGCGCCCGTAGGCGGAAGCGAACTCGACGTTCAGCGGGTTGCCGTAAGAGATGATCGTGTCGCCCAATTGAGCAACACGGCAGTCGAGGCTTGCGGCGTCGATCTGCGCGCCCTCGAAGCGAAGAAGAGCGATATCATACTCCTTGTTCGACCAGAGAACGGCGGCTTCCATGTTCCGGCCGTCTTTCGTCTTGAGCGTGGCTGTCTTGCTGTCCTGGACGACGTGCGCAGCAGTGAGCACGTAGCCGTTGCCAATCGATACTCCGGAGCCGTGCCCGTTCTTCAGGATGACTTTGACGACGGTCGTTTCCGTCTTCAGATAATCAGGAGCGGCGAAACGGGCGATGGCCTCTGGCGTCGAGAACAGCCAGGCAAGCAGGAGAAGGAACAGCGCGACGATGGCGCCGAAATAAAAGGCGAACTCCTTATTCATCTGCGCAGTCCTTTCACGGTTTCCACTTGCAAGCCTTTTCGCCGTAGCGGTTCAGCTTGAGGATTTGCGATTGGGTTCCGTCCGTCAGCGAGTCCTTGACGGAGGGGCGAATGGGGGATGCGATATCGCAGAAATCACCCGTTGCGGTCGCGCATCCACTTAGAGAGCTCATCGCGACGGCGAGCGTCAGACATGCGATCCACTTCATCGTCGGTTCCTTTTTTCTGCTTGATTGCTTCTGCCTGCCTCTTGGCGTGCTCCAGCCTGGCGGCGTTCTTCCCGTCCTGTCGGGCGCGGAAATAGGCGAAGGTTAGGAAGATGGCGGCGCCGATCGCTGCAGCGGCATATCCCTTGATGCGGGCGAAGAGGGCGGCCAGCATCACTCGCGATCCGCGATATATTTGTTGATCAAATTTCTTCGGTTGATCTTGCTGCGATCAAACAGCCACCAGACCAGAACAAGGACGTTGACGCCGAGCCCAACGAAAGCATCCACCGTGGCGGAGTCGAAATAGCCCTTGGCAAGGAGAATGCCGCCGACAACCTGGAGGAACTGGCGGAGGATCGGAATGAATAGATCGATCGTCATTTTGCGGGTCTCCGGAAGATAGCAAGGAGCGCTTGCAGTAGGGCGACGAGCCAATTCGTCTTGGCTGGCGTAGCGGGGGAATTGGGCGACGGGGCCGAAGATCCGGCCATTCGGATAGCCTCAGCGCGCACATCGGAGACACGGCGGGTCCAGCCCTTACCGAAGGTTTTCCAGGTGCTCAGGTCTTTGAGGAAGGCCATGCGCTTGTCGCACAAGGCGTTGACCACATCCGCGGGCCGCTTCGATCTGACGGACTTCAGCGTGGCGGGGCCGATGCGTCCGTCCTGCGTAACGCCGACGACGGCCTGCAGGTATTTTGCCGAACGAGACGGGCCGCTGTTTACGGCAAAATCGAACGCCGCGTAGTCGATGCCATCGGGAAGCTCCGCACCATGCACGGCGTCCCAGTAGTGCCGGCGATAAACCGTCGCCAATTGCTCATCCGTGATCTTGCGGAGATCGGCCTTGGTCGCCGTGGGCTTCACGTACTGGCGGAAGCTCGTAAGGGTGACGCCCTTCATGGTCGCGCCGCCCGGGTCTTTCGGA
Organism: Sinorhizobium sp. 22678; assembly: GCF_052044265.1. Lineage (NCBI taxonomy): Bacteria > Pseudomonadati > Pseudomonadota > Alphaproteobacteria > Hyphomicrobiales > Rhizobiaceae > Sinorhizobium > Sinorhizobium sp. 22678. The sequence goes on from NZ_JBQEMS010000002.1 coordinate 248,931, forward strand.
TGGTCGCTCCATCCGCCTTCATGCTTCAGGACGAGCGAAAGCGCCCGCTTGAAATTGCGGTCCATGAGATGTTCCTGGTTATTACTGGATTTGCGGAAAGGGTATAACGCCGCGTCAGTGGCGGAGGCTCGATGCGAACTGCATCAGCATCTCAACGATGTCGGCCTTGGAAACGTCTTTAAGCTTCATGGGGCCGTCCATCAGCTCGTAATAGGTGTTCGCGCCGTCCTTGCTCACGCGGATATGAAGACGGGTGTTGATCTGCTTTGCTTGTTCCATGTTATCGCCTCAGCCATTCGAGATATTCGGCACCCTTTTTCACGTCCACGAATGCCTGACAGCGGGCCGCTTGCGTCGTGGCGTTGGGGTCGAACACGACCAGGATGGATTGCCCTTCGTCCTGCTCGTACTTCCCGATGCGTCTTGCAAAGCCGTCGAGATGCTTGTACCCGCGGACGCGGATCATAAGGGGGGCGTTTCCCTGTTCGGCCTGCTCCCACTGGCTGACGGCCCAATTGTGCTTATGGCCGCAAACGAGAACATCGATGTCATTCCCGAACTTCGCGGCCTTGACGACGCCGTGAACTGGGTTCCACATGGAATTGCCTGCGAAGTCGTGAGCCGCGTTGATGCGGAACTCGACGCCATTGGCGAATTGGAGGGTAAACCGAGCCTCCCAGTCCAACATCGGAACTCGTTGGGTTCCATAGCGCTTATTCATCTGCTCATGAAGCGCTGAACTGTCGCCCATGTGTTGGTGATTGCCGTGAAGCCAAACCAGCCAGGACACTCCGCTTTCGAGGAGAAGCCATTCCACGAGGCGCCTTGCGGTGTGTACCGATGTGTCTTGGTCGGCATATTTCTTGATGAGCCGGCCTCCCCAATCGTTCCCAACGTCGCCGATGTTGACGGCGAACATTCCCTCCGTGCTCTTGGCGATGTCGATGTGCTCTCGGAGCAAGGGCCAATGGCAACCGTTGTCATCGAGGTGCGGATCGCCAACGAATAGAATGCCGATCGGCTTATTGTCCCGGATCTTGATCGGGAACCACTTCCGAGCGTCGTGCGCCTTCTTGGCCCTCTCAAAGTTACGCGTCATACGGTCAATGACTTCTTCGATCGGTTCGCTCTCGTCGGCGAGGTCCGGGAACTCGACAAGGGCCGGTTTCACCATCCCCTTCTTCTCCGCTGCCCGATATCTGTCTCGGAACGTCTCCCGTTTTATGCCGAGCGCGTCGGCGGCTTTCTGTTTGTTGCCGCCGCTTGCGTTGAACGCAACGACAGCCTCACGCAACTCTTCGTCGCTGAGGGCCATTAATTCACCTCGTTTTGTGGGAGAGTGGGCAAAGAAAAACCCCGCTCGAAGGCGGGGCTGAGTGTCTTGTCGGTAATGGGCGGCGGAACTATTTCTTCTCCACCTCTTTCAGCAGCGCCTTGCTGCCGCCGAAGCCGAGCGAGAGGAGATGGCGGTGGTATTCCTTCGCTGTCTCAGACTTCACCTGAGCCGCCGCCATTGGCAGCGTTTCGGAATTCACGTCGGTGTAGGTCGACACGAAGAAGTACCGAGGGGACATCATGTGTTCGCCGCAATGCAGCATCGCCGAGTTGGTGATTAGAACGTCGCCTGGATCGGTGGCGACCCAGACAATGTGACGGTCAATCTCGTCTACGACTGAGAAGTCTTTGGTGGTGCGGAGTTTAGCGAGTTCGTCGCGGTGAGTATCGAACCATTCTATCGGTCGCTTATTGCCGACGCGCTTGCTCTGCTCTGCGAACAGCCGCTCGTCGTGGCTGAAGGGGATCACCCCGAGCATGCCGCCTTGCATGTTTTCGGATGCGCAGTAATGGAGCACGCGGACAATCCGCTTTTGTGGATTGCTGACGTGGTAGGCCGAGCCGGCCTTCTCGCAGAGCTGGCGGTAGTCGCGATGGATACCGCGTGCGCTGTAATGTGCTGCGACGGAGCTGCCGAATTCCGTGGCGTTTTTGCCGAGGATTTTCTGAACGATTTCCCGGACGTGTTTGTTGGCAGCATAAGGCCAAAAGTTCTTGTTATTCAGAACAGGGGAGCCGCCGGTAAACCCGCGCCCTTCGCCCTTGAAAATTTTCAGGTAGTCGAGCGGCTTGAGCTTGGAGGCAAGGATGCAGAGCCTCTGAAGTTCTGCGCTTTCCTTGGCCGAATAGACGCCACGAACTTTCACAATGTTGAATTTGTCGAACAGGCGGACAATCTCTGCGACAGGGGTATTAGCATCTGCGACGCCGAACGTTGGGATGAGTCCGAACGGGTTCATGCCGCGGGAAAATTCATCGAAGAACGTTCCCAGCCTGCGCTTTGCCCTCGCGGAGGGAATAAAAATTTCGCCTGTTATCTCTTCAGCGTTCGTCAAACTCATAAGGTGCGCCTCCTCTCGGGTCTCAATCGAGATTGACTGTCAGAGAGGAGCGCGAGCGTCAAGCCCGTTGCTGGGTCGCGAGGCGTTTCAAAATGTACACCGTGCCATTGTTGCCACGATCACCCGTAATATTTAGGGATCACATAAGGTGTGTACGATGACCCGAGCCGGTTTTCGATGTAGATGGTGCCGCCGTTGAATGACACCGTAACCTTCGTATCCGTGCCGGTCGTCCCGGTGAGGACAGAGGTTGACGTTTCGATCAGTGTGGATGTCTGAACAATGATATTCCATGAACCGTTGAGGTAGGCCAGATGGCCACGCGCCGAGCCGGCTGCCTGGTGGATGATCAACTCAAACGCAGTGGTTCCAGACGGGACAGCCCACGAGTAAACGCCGTCATCGGCGATCACGGACGTTTTTGCGATACTGATTGAATTCAGGACGCGGTCGACCTTTCGCAGATCACTGCGACCGCCCCCGAAGGAGCCGAAGGTATTGCCTGCCGCGTTGATCTGTTGCGGCGTGCCTATGACGGTCTTGCCTCCGACGTGATCCCTCGTCGTCAAAGTGATGCCCGAGAAGGATGACATATTGGTGTCGACTAGACCGCTGGTCACGAACGAACCGTTTACGGCGATCTCGACCTCGCCCGAAAGCTCAGCCGCCGCGACACGGTTCGCAAGCGTCGGGTCGATGCGGATGACGTATTCGTTGGTAACGCCGTGTATCTCTAGACCCGCCAAACTCCAGTTGAAGCAATTCTCCGGCGCGCCAGAAGAACTCGCGTCATCGCCGAGCGCTCGCCCACGCCGGATAGCAACAGGGTTGTCAACGTTGCCGTGGTGCACAAACCCGTTGACTTTGATGTTTCTTCCCCACCCCCAGATCATCGCGCCGACGTTGCCGGTTAGGCCGAAGCCAACACGCGCGCTGTAGTCGGTCGGGTATCCCGGAGAGGTGTTCGGGTACCCTGTGTCGTTTCGGCCGCGCACGTTCGCAATTGAGACGTTCTGCGCCTCAAGAAGGTTGATGATGCCGGCCTTCTGCTGGCCGGACCCGACGACGCGTAGCGGAGAATGACCGCAGTTTTCGTAGGTGAGGCCGTTGACAACTATCATGCTGTCGTCGCTGTCGCCATCGGGGTCGGCTGAGGTGTTGACGCCCGCAATGGTGAGGGCAGAGCCGCAGTTTTTCGCAATGATGCCCAGAAGCTGGATGGATACGGCGCGCTTTTTCGAACCGTTGGCGAACGTGCCGTCAAGTCCTTGTACAAAAAAGCCCGTGCCGCAGTTCTCGGCAATCGTTCCCTCAACAATGGCGTTCGTTACGCCCTGCTCCAGGTTGATACCCTTCCCGCCAGAGGCGGCCGGTGTCATGGCAGAAGCTGGGTAGTTTTTGACGTATCCGCCACGGAACGTCAGCTCGCTCGCGCCTGCCGCAAAGCCAAAGGCGTTGTCATTGTAGCCGATCTGATAGACGGAGGTGTTATCCGGAGGGGTCGTCCACGCGGCCGAAACGGTCGCAACCCTCGTTGACCCAACATAGTCGGAAATGGTGCGCGACTGAGCCGCGCCAGTGCCCCCGAGAATGACAATGGATAGCCCGTTATAGAAATCATCGACGGCCGACGCATCGGAAGCGAGTGTGATTGTCGAAGCCGCCCCGGCCTGCGCCGTACCCGTGACTATGGCCGGATAAAGCGAGCCGTCGATCTGCGGATTTTCAAAGACGATATTGCTCTGGATAGTCGCAGCGTCGGATGCGCTGTTTCGCAGATTGGTGATGAATGAGCCCGTCGTTGAGACGCCTGTCTGCCGAAGCCATGCGCCGTCCGTGAAGCGAACATGCAGGTCGCTGGAGGTCTTCAGTTCTTCCGAGGCGCGATGCGACTGCGAGTGCAGAACGACCTTCTTGAGTAACGCGCCCATGTCCCACGCCGCCTGAATAGCCGTATGGTCGTCCGTGGAGCCGCCGAGCGCGCCGAACCATTCTAGTTTCAGTACGTCCTCGATCTGGCGCACCCATGCGCCCGACGCAGCCGCAACGGCCGACGCCTTGACATAGACGCCCTCCTGCGTGTCAGCGGCTATCTGCGCGGAATAATCACCCGCCTTCCAATGGAAGATGCCTTCCCTGCCGCTCTCCATGAGAATGGCGACAAGATCCTTCCCGGTGTCTAGCGCCTTGAGTTCCGTGCGCGTCTCGACGTACGGCGCCACGTCGAGATAGTTTCGAACATCTGCCGAAAGGTTGAGCGCAAGGATCGACTTCCCGGAAGAGCCGGGGTCTACTCCCGCAAGCTCGTCAAGATTGGCGGAGTGATCCTGTTTCCCGTTCAGATCGGCAGGGCTGACCCAATCCTTGTTTTCCATGCCCTTACCGTCATCGCGCCAGCCGATAACCTTACCGCCGACGTTCTTCGGGTATTGCCACTGATTGCGATCCGCACCCATTTCGTATCCTTTTCGGCAATGCAAAAAGGCCCCCGGGAAGGGAGCCTTTGGTGTGGTCAGAGATTGTTGGTTTAGATCAGGTCAGTCGCAGGAGTTAGCGAAGCTGCTGAACCTGCTGCAGGCGTCGTCGTAAGCGTTCTGGCCGCCCGTATGGAAGCCCGAGGCGCCGATAGCCGCGACGATGAAGAACGCTGCGGAAATAAGCGCTTTCCGGCCGTTTCCTTCCATCACAGCTCCAACAGCAAAGATTGCCGCCACGAGCCCGAAGATACCGAAGAAAGCCCCCACGCTATTTCCTTGTGTCGGGAAGGCCCAGCGCTTCGCCGGTTGCGTCTTCCACCTGGTTGAACAATCCACGAAGATAGAACAGATTTTGCCCCGGTATCAACTGGCGAGCCTTGCGAAGATCCGCTTTTGTGGTGTCTCCAGCGAAAATAGACCCGGAAATCTGGAAAATATCAGCGATGGCGTCAGGCGTCGGCCCGAGAAACGCGCCGGTCACGTTCCTGCTGGCGTATCGGGAAACCTGCTCTCCAGTCAGAGCGGACAGGCCCACACGGCCGCGCGTGAGCTTTTCGCTCATGTTGTTCACTTCCATCAGGTAGCCCGTCAGGCCGGACTTGTCGAAGGCCTCGACCGCCCATTGTGCGGGGTTGTCCGAAAGCGGCTGGCCCGAAAGCGTCTGCTTGGCCCAATAGGTCATAGCGCCGAGCCCGAGCATGACCAGAACGCCGTTCAATACCGCGGCATCCCGCTGCTGCAGGCCGGCAAGTGCCGTGCGCTGCATCGAGGAAATGCCGAATGACTTGAACTGGCCGATAGTCTTGCCGAGTTCCGTACTCATCCAGAGCGGCTTATCCTGCCCCGGCGTGACGATGATGCGGTCCACATCGCGAACGACGGCAGCCCTGAACGCTTCCCTGGCGCTGCGATCGCTCCAGTCGGCAGCCTTCGCCAGCAGAATGCCGTCCTGCTCGTCGCCGTGCTTTTCGAACTGCCCCGCAATCCGCTTCGCCAAGTCTTCATTGATGCTGGCCGCCGCGAGCTTACGGATGTCGCTCTCCGAAGCCGTGCCCTTTGCGACACGCTGCGAAGCCTTGAGCACGTTGGTCATGGTGACGAGGCCGGCAAACTGCTTCATCGAGGCGTTCCACGGCGCCATGAGAGAAGCCACGCCGAAGCGGGAGGATATGGACTTGATGCCGCGCTCGAATTTGGAGTGGCGTCCGAAGTCTCCGGTAATATCTGCAAGGGCCATCGCGCGGCTATCGAGGATCATATCAAGCGCCGTGCCGGCCTGCTTGACCTCCTTCGCAGCGAGGCGAAAGCCACGGAAATTCCGTACCATCGGAATGAACCCGTCGCGGAAGGTGCTCGTCAGGCCATGCGCGAACACCACCTTACCCATGTCCGGTATTGCCGAAACGGTCATGCCCCCGAGAAGGCGAAGATAGTTCAGGTTCCTCGCCACCCTGCCCGCCCGCAGCACCAGGCCGTCAGGATTGGCCGGGAGCGCGTACTGACCACGGAGACGGTCGCGGATGCCCTCAACATCCCTGATGGCGTTCTTGCGCTGCTTGTCGAGGCGCGTGCGTTCTTCTGCCGTCGTGGCGTTGGCGATCTTCGCGTTCGCCTCGTCGTTGATCTTGCGTATCTCTTCCTTGAGATCGACGGAGCCGAATTTCTTGGCAAGCTCCACATCCGCCGACATGGTGCGGACCTGCGCGTGTAGAACGTCCTCGATGTCCAGTTCAAGAAAGTCTTGGATCTTGGCGCTCTCGATCTTCAGCAGGCGTTCCTTCAAGGGACCGCGCGGGCCCGAGACGATACCATCATAGGGGATGCGGCCTTCCGCATTACCGAGAATGGTGTCTATCGTCTCCTCTACGATGTCCTTGATTTCCGCATCAGACAGGCGGGAGAATTCTTCAAGCTCCTGCGCTGCCTTGGATGCCTTGGCGTCTGCGTTCTTCGCGACCGTCTCTGCCTCGGCAATCTTGGCTGCGGCGTCACGCTTCGACGTAAAATAGTCATTGAGGAGACGGCCGAACCTCCCGCGCTCCGCGATGATCTTGTTCTTGTTGTACATCCTGAACAGGTGCGACACGTCGCCGGCCACCTTAACGTCTTCACGGAAAATGCGCGCCTCTATGGCTGCCTCCTTCATCGCATCGTCAATACGGCGGTAAATGGCGGCAGCCTCGGCAACCTCTGGGATCGGGTGTTTTCCATCGGAGAATGCAGCCTTGCCGACCTCCTCCTTGAACTGCTTATAGGTGAGCTTCTGGCCGCCAAACAGTCTAGCGACCTCGGAACGGATCGGCGAAAGTCGCGTCTGCCAGGCGCTCGGCTCCGGTGCGTTGTGGAAGTATTTCGCGTAGGTCGTGTCTATGTCGTTCAGGCTCTCGGCGAGAGGCGCATTCCACATCTTCATGCGGGTTTCAGTGGACCCGCCTACCTCGGTAGCCACACCCGCAGCGTTGTCGGCATACTCCAGCGGCGTCTCAGCCAAACCGCGCACAGTTTGCCTTGCCGTGTCGAAGTCGGAAAGCTGCAGCCGGATCAGCGGATCTTGCTGGTTGGTGATCGGAATACGGCTGATGAGCTTCTCGTCCTTGAGCGTGAGCGGCCCCGTATCGCGCGCAGCAGCGCCGGCAGAGCTTGCCTTCGCGAACGCGGTGTCGAATTCCTCAAAGCCCTTTTCCTGCGCCTGGATCTTTCGGGCCAATTCGCCTTGGGCCTTGGTCGAGAGATAGCGACCCGCCAGCGTTCCCAATGCCCCGCCAAGCAGGATAGAGCCGCCGATGTTGAACGCGGTCTGCTCACCCGAGCGCATCGTCTGCGTGAGCTGCAGGCCTGCTTCGGAGACTGCCGCATCGACGCCAGCGGCAAGCGCTGCTCCTCTGACACCAGCCCCGAGCGCTCCACCCCCGACAGGCAGCAGCGTGGGGATATCGAGGACGCCAGCCGCCATCGCCGCAACAACGCCCATGCCGCCCGCTGCATCTATCGTCCGCTGATCGGCTAGTTCCCGTTTGATCTGGATCTTCTTTGCGTCCGCCGCCCGCTTGTTGAACACCCCGGCGAACTGATCGACATAGGGCGAGAATTCCGGATCATCCTTCACATAGTCGATGGCGTTGAAACCTTCCTCGACTTCATGCGGATCAGGCATGCCGCGAGACGATAGGAACGAGCCGATCATGTTTTCCGAGCGGAACGCAGCGGCGAAGGTATCGGCCAAGGTCGGGTCGTCGGGCTGATCGACCGGCGCGATATTCGTCAGGTTTTGCGCTACGCGGCGTTCTTCAATGAAGGGCATTATTCAACCTGACCCGTCAAAGGATTGCCGTCGAGAAAGTTATCAAGCGTCTGCTCCCGATCCTGACCGGAAATGACGCGCTCGCGCTGGAATTCATCTTCCTGCGCCGCCTCCGCTTCCCGCTGCATCTGGCGATTATCGATGGCCGCCTGTGCCGGCTTGAAGTCGGGCCGCCACAACATGCCTGGGAACGTCTGCAAGTTGCCATCCTTGTCGGCATAGAGGACCGCGTATCCCGGCATTTCGCCGCGCTTGATCATCTGTGCCGTTCCCGGCGTGGCGACGAACTGCACGGACTCCGGATCGAAATCCGCATCACGGCCGGCGATCTCGGCGTGGAGCTGCGTCTTGGCATAGCCTAGAGGATCGGCGCCTATTCCGAACAGCCCACCCTCGGAAGCCGTGTTCTTCGGCCAGTAGCGCTCGGGCGGGTACTTCATGACAACAGGGCGGCCGGTAACGTTGGTGACGCCGTAAAGCCGCTTCATCTCTTCCCGCGCGCGGTTCTTCGCAAGTTCGGCATTGCCGTTTGCCTGGAAGAATTGATCCTCGGCGATGGCCTGATATTCAGCCTGGATGCCAAGCGCCTGCCCCTCGGTAAAGCCGATGTCCGGATCATTAAACGGCATCCAGCTTTCATCGAACAGGGAGCCAAGGTCTTCTCCTTCAAGCTGCTTGCGGAACTCCTTGGCGGCCGGCTCCAGTGCCTTGCGGTCGCGCTGCTTGTCGGGGTCGTTCATCTCCGCGATGCGCTTTGCCGCATCTTCAGGCGACATGTTAAGGCTGTTGACGAAATAGTTGAAATCGTCCGCCCTTTTCTGAACTTCCGCACCACCTTCACGGCGAGCCAGTGCGGCCGGGTTGATCGCGGCGATGCGGGCTGCCTGCTGAGCGGCGGCCTCGACGTTGGCAACATTCGTGTCCGTCAGGCCACGCCGGATGCTGTTGAGAACGGTTTTCGGGACAACGCCGGCTTGCCGTACGATCTCTTCCGCCAAAGGCTGGCGCTGGTCTTCACCCACGGCAGAGGAGGTCTTGTCATAGATATCGTCAACGAGCTTCTTGCCCTTCGCGTCATAGGGATCAACGGCGCTGCCAAGCTTCCCTTCGCGCAGGAGCGGCATAGCCTGACCGACAGCAATGCCCGCCTCGTTGGCCTCGTTGTAGCTCTTGATAAGCTGCGCCTTGTCGTCATCCTGCAACGGGCTGGAAAGGATCGTGTGCGGTGTAATGCTGGTGTCACCCGTCGCGATGCCAAGCTGGAGCGATCCCTTGATCTGCGCAAGCTGAGCCGTCAGCGCCGCCTGCTCCTGGCGAGAAGTAGCCGCTATCTGGCTTTCCGCCTGTTCCTGAAGGCCTACGACCTGCGCGACATCGAGGCCGGAGAACCGCTCATTGCCGGCCACGTTTGGAGAGGCGCCGCCCATCTTCTTCGCGGCCCAGTTCTTGATCCAACCGACAGACTTTCCGCGCAGGAATGAGTTCGCGCTAATGACGGAGGGGGAGAGAAGGCTTTCCAAAGAAGCATCGTCGCCATTGCCGAGCACGGTCTTTGCACCACCAGGGCCGAGGAAGTGCGCGAGGTAGAGATTGCCAGCGGTCGCCGGGATGCCGGCAGATGCAAGCGAGGCGGCGTTCTCCTTCGTATAATTCGCGGTCATCTCGCGGCCGAGCGCCGGGTCATTCTTGAGCGCGAGGATTTCCCGATCGGACTTGCCGGCCGCTATGTCAGGGCGATAGGTCTTGACCGTCTTCAGCCATGTGGAGTCGATGAACTGGCCGAGACCGGATGCCGAGGAATTGGGGTTCTTGGCCGAGGCATTGCCGCCGCTTTCAGCACCGATGATCTTCGACACGACAGCATCGACAGCGCCCGCGCCGCCCTGCTCTGCGCCTCCAACACCGATCTCCTGCAGGAACTTCGCCGGGTCGCGCTGGATCTCAGCCTTTGCCCTGGCAAGCTGCAATTCCTGCATGACAGCGTTGCGAGCCTTCAATTCCTGGTCGGGCGTCATCCATTGCGCAGCGCCCGCGAGGTCGTCCATTGCCCGCTTGGCCACGGCATCATACTGGCTCGGGTCGGAAAGCACCACCTGACTGTGCGCGAGCATCGCCTTGGCAAAATCGTCGTTGCGCTTGGTAAGCGTGCTCTCGGCCTGGAACGTGGCCGCGTCGCCAATGACATTCGCGCTGTAGGAGTTCGACCATTCGTCAAACATCTGCCGCGCGCGCTGGGAAGGGGCACCCTTTAGATAGTTCTGACGAACCTGCTCGTAGCGAGATTTAACGTTGTCGGTGTAGCCCTGCGCGCCATCGGTCGCCTGCTGGCGCAATTCGTTCTGTGCGCTCTGCATTTCGAGAGCGGTTTCAGCGCGGGCTTTCGAAAACCAAGTATCATCCTGGCTGTTCTGCACCTTCTGCTGGGCAAGTTCGATCCTCTGCCCCACATCGGCTATGGAGCCGCCCAGATCGGCAAGCGCCTGCGCTGGAGCAGTGAATGCACCCGCAGACTGGAAAGACGCCGTAGAGCCACCAGAGAGGCCCTGCTGACGGTCGTATGTGGGAAATCTCGGCATCAGGCCCCCAGAGGTCTGTAGCGGCTGGACGCCATGTTGGAAAAGCCGGACATCAGCGAAGACGCGGCATTGATGAAGCCGGCCTGCTTCTGTGCCTTGCCTTGCGCGCGGAACATCGTGGCGTCATTCTGAGAGGCACGAGCGGCAGACTCGCCGGAATAGAGGCGGGCCAGCACGTCAAGTTCGCCCTGCTTGGCCGTATCACCGAGGACGGTAACAGGCGTCCCGCTCTGGACATCAAGGCCACTCGCTGCGGCGGCCGCGCGCTGGGCACCGACAACCTGCCGCACCCGATCGCGGGTGATGCCAGCCTCGTAAGCTGCACGCTGCCTTTCCGCTGCAGCGTTGTTCTCCGCTACCTGCGCGTTGTAGTTCCCAACCGCATTCGCCTGATTGCCGGCCTGGACGGCGCCAACCGCACCCGCGACAGTTCCGAGCGCGCTAAGAGCCGTACCGATACCGGAGGCAGCGCCGCCACCACCACCGCCAGCAATGGCCGCGATGGATGCGCCGATGGAGAAAGGATCAAAACACATCAGCCGCTCACCCGTATTTCAGTGATTAGACCCAGAACATGGAACGGCGTCGGGCTGTCGTGCTGGACGCGGAGGCGCTTGCCGCGCTCCCATTCCATCGCCACGTCAACACGAACATCGCCGGTAAAGACTGCGCTGGAGGAGCCATAGGCCCCGTCCACATCCACGCTTGCCGTGTAATCGAGCGTTTCCATTGTGCCGTCAGCCGGCCCAACAGTGCCGTTCATCGACCGATCAAGCCTCAAGAACACTTCGGTAATGCGCCCCAGCCGGGTTTGCGCCGTGCCGCCACGTGCCGCAGCCTCCGGGGAAAGCGTCTCCATGATCGAGGTGTATTGTAGACCGACGCATGCCCATGTAACGGCAGTGCCAAGCGTGATCTGCCCTGCCGAAACCGTGTACGGCCCCTGCACGCCCGCGCTCGTCCATGCGTAGACGGACTCGCCGTTGAGGTGCGCAAGGCCGGTCATGACCGTTGCGGAGGCGCCGCTGTAGCTCAGATGGCTATCGAGGAAGGTTGCGGCACTCAGGCCGTCCGTGTCCGACATGCCGTCCGAAAGGCGTTCTATATAACGCTTGGTCGCGCCGTTGATCGTCCGTCTGATCAGCAGCCATACCTCATCCGAGCCGGTTCCGGGGATCGTTGCAACGCTCTCGACAAAGCCGTCGCCGCCCATTGGGTGGGTATGGAAGGCAATGACCTCCTGATCGCGCTCGTAGGTCATCCCGAACAGGACGCCGTTGTCATCGCAGGCCCAGACAATCGCATCCGGGTCTTGCGCATAGGCCATCTGCTTGATGCCAGGCGAAGGAACGTGCTCGGAAAGCAGGGACAGGTTGTTGCTGATGTAGCCGTTCACATCGAAGGAATAGACGATCTCGCGCACGTCCTTGCGGTAGTAGCCGGCATAGATGGCGTTGTTGCCCACCCGAACCGGAGCCACATCGGATGCGCCGTAATTGGCCTCGCGCTTCTGCTGGATGTTGGTCGGGGAGAAAGCAGAGGTGGAAGTGGTCGGGCCGATCGTGCGGATCGAGGCCGTAGTACCAAGAAACAGTTCGGTGCCCTCGGCGATCCATTTGATCTCGTTCAGGCTGTCAGATGCTACCGTGGCCGTAATCGCGTCATCATCCGCGAGAGGATCGGAGATGCTGAAGTTTGTGAAGTCGTCAACGACGCTCATCCATACTGTCTGCGGCTGATGAGCGGTACGGGCAAAGCAGAGGCGGCCGTTATAGAAGCCGATCGCCCCCGGCCAGCCCGTTTCATCCGACCATGCGCCCATGCGCCAGTTGATGGTCGGGGAAAGGTCGGGAAGCGGATAGCCGTTGATCGTGATCGTGACGACGGTCGAGGACGTGCGGGAGACGATCTTCGCCCAGCGCCATTTGCCATCGGACCCGAGCAACCGGATATGGCGGCCAACATCGCTCGTCTTGAAGCCATCGCCGTCATTGATGCCGGTCGTGGACGACGCCGTGAGGTTGAACGCCGTCTGGCTGTCCGCGTCCTTGTTCAGCCCAAGCTCGGCGAAAGAGGCGTTATCAGTCGCCGATCCGTCAATGCTCTTCCAGCGGAAGCGGTGGTATTGGTATGCGGTCGAATTGTTGAAGCGGAAGAACCGCGTTTCGCCAGCAGACCAACCCGTCTCGCCCGAAACCGTGTGCAGAACCACCCATGTAGAGCCGTTGGTAGAACCCTCGACCACCCACGATGTCGGCGTGCGAACAGCGTTCTCTGCGTTATCTACGGCCGTCAGAAAGTAATGATTGACGATCGCCGAACCGCTGGGAAGCTGGTAGGAGACGTACCCGGCAGGCGTGGCGGTCCAGGTGTTGGCTGTACCCTCGTCCTTGTCGAAGACCTTCCACGCGTCTGCAGAGGATCCCGACGAGTCTACCGTACCACTCGGGCTGGTGAGCCCCGTCATGACCGGCGTCAGCGATCCGTAGTCGGCAGGCGTCAGCCTCGTGGCCGTGGAGTTGATTTCAAGGAAAGGGCCGTCCTCGAATTCCATCTCCTCCAGCGTGAAGGTCGTGGCACTGGTACGGGAGAACTCGCGCGGCGCGTGGCTCGGGTGAACGATGTAGAGAACGTCGGCCGACTGCGCGAACTGGAGGTCGAAGATTTCGCTTTGACTGTACGGGCTGGTGACTTCAACCGGAGAGCCGCCGCTTTCAACAATGCCGCCGTTCGTGTAGATGCGGATGTAAAGGTCGCCAAACTCAAGGATGTACGCCTGCGTCACAGAGAACGTGAACGGGATCAGGCGGACAGCCTTGGACGAGTCCTTGACCTCGTTGATATACTGAGTGCCGCCGCGCTTCCTGATACCGCCGAACCGCTGAACGATGAAGTTCTCCAGCAGCGAGCAGCCGTTCATGTATTTACCGACATCGACGCGGGCATAGAGGCGCGGGCTCAATTCTCCTGCGGAGAAATTTGTTTGGAACGCGGTAGCGCTGGGCATTTACACCCTCGCGTCCAGCCAGGCGTCGGCATCAAGGCCGCGTGGCGTTCCCTGCCGGGAGTCCATACCGCGAGCCATGCGAAGCTTGTTGTTGTAGATGTTCCAGCTCTGCTCGGTCAGCGTGGAGTTGTCCGTCAGGTAAAAGCAGATCTCAGCCGACAGGCGGGAGGCAAGCAGATCAACGAACTGCGCGTCAAACGTGGCCTCGTCCGTGTTGTCGAAGATGTATTCGCAGTTGATCTCGCCTTCGTTGGAAAGCAGATAGCCAGCCTCGACCCGGTAATCATCCCGCTCGGCGCCGTTGATGCGCAGGATGCGCAGGCAGTCTTCGGGGAGAGCAAACCGATAGGCGTATTCAGAGACCACGTATTCCGTAAGAGAGCCGGCCGAGGAATAGGGAGTGTAGCTCGTGCCATCGACGCCTGAGAGCTGCAGCGTGGTAGCCGTGGCGCCCGCCGTCGTATAGGCGCGATTGTTCAACTCGGTCATGCCGACAACGCCGGTAATGAACACTTCGGTCCCGTTGGCGATCGAATGACCATCAGCAATCGTGATGACGACAGGGTTTGCAGCCGTCGCGCCTGTGATTTCGTTGATGGTGTCGCGCGTGAGATAGGTGCGCTTGGTCGCAAACCGCCACGAATGCTCGCGGAGAAGCGCCTGGCGGATGAATTCGTAGTTAGAGGCCAGCCACCGGGAAGCCTTGTTGCCAGACGCGCTAAGGCTGGTGACTCCCTCATGGCCGATGCGGGTCAGCGCCAGGTTGGAAATGTTCACATCTGTTGCCATCACTCACCCCGCAGAAGAGTGAAGGGGCGGCCGGAACCGCCCCCTCGTTAGATCAGGTGCACGAGAAGTACATATCCACGACGAGCGTGCCGCTGGCCGGCAGAGCGGCAACAGCAACGGTCGCAATGATGTCTTCGTTCGTGCCTTCGCCGAGCGGGGACGAGCCGACTTCAGACGAGGTGTGCGAGGTCGAGGACGCGGCAGCAGTCGCGCCGAACAGCGTCGGCGTGTTGGTTGCCGTGAACGTGGCAGCCGCCTTGTACTTGGCCGTAGAGCCGGAGATGCCGATCGCAACAGTCGAGGTGCCGAGGGACGTATCCGAATTCAGCACGCCGTATGCGAAGACATGGCCCGGAGGAATGCGCATTCCCAGATCGACAGTGCCGGTCCCCTGGGATGCGAGCGTGACGACCGCACGGAAGCGGTGAAGACGGGCCCCGAATACGGAGCCGTCCTTGTAGTTGGAGGTCAGAGTGGTCATTGATCAGGCTCCTTAGAGGTCAGTGGTCGGAGAGGCGCCCGGATCGCACTCGATGTAGCCGACACGCTTTTCTTCCATGCGGGTCGCGCCGATGCTCATGCTGGCGTAGACCTGCGTGGCGTAGTTCTTGTCGTCACGTTCAGAGATGCGACCGACCATGTCCTGGCCGGTAGCCAGAAGCAGGCCCGAGCGGGTCCAGAACGGCACCTTGTCGTCGCCGTTGCCGTCCGTTCCGATGCGGTTGCAGGGGATGAGGGTGCAGCCGCCGACCTTGGAGATCTGGCCGGAGACCAGCGGGAGGGCTGCGTTGTAGTCGCCGGAGACAACACGCTCGTCCTTGAGCAGCGAGGAGATCTGGCGGGCATTGACGCCCACGAAAACCTCTTCGTCCGGATCAACGTCGTTCTGCCCGAGAAGCTTGCGGGCTTCGATGAGCTTTGCGAGGTTGAGGCCGGTGTCTGCCGCGGTGACCGAGGGCCACACGGTCTGCACATCGACAATCATGGCGCTGTCGAATGCAGTCGTGGTGGAGCCGTCAACGCCGGTATATGCGGTGCCATCGACTGCGGCGAGGATGACATCATCCATCGCGCGGCCGAGTGCCCACATGGCAGCCTGCGCATATTCCGAGGTCGGATCGATGAGCATGCGAACCTTGTCCTGCTTGTCGATCAGGTCGGACCAGACATAGTCGGCCAGGGAGACGCGACGACGCGAATGGGGAGTGTCCATGCGCGGCGTGTCGGAGTGGCGCGAAGTGCGGAGCTGGGCCGCAACAGAACCGATCTGGTCGAAGAACGTGTTTTCGCCGGTGACGGTCTCGATGCGGACGGAGCCGCGCAGCTTCGAACCCTTCTGCTGCACGAGATGGTAGACGTTTGCCTTGTACTGCTCGACAAACGCCGTAGTGATCTGAGTGGACATCTGTCCCTCTCCTTCAAAACGGTTGAGATTTTTGGGGGTGTGTTTGTCGGTCAGTTGTCCGGATGATCCGGGCTGGGCCTCGGCTTAGCGTCCCGTGGACGGCCTTCTAAAGCTGTGATGGCAGGGCCTTGCGGCTTGTCTGCTTAAACGCGCTGTTCCGGAAATCTCCGTTCGAACAGCGCGGTCAGTTCCTTCGTCCGCTGGGAATGATCAGGGTGCGACCTGTCAAACAGGGCCGAACCATGCTTCTCGCGGAACGATGCGATCTGCGCGTCGAGGTCAGCAGGCGAAGCCATCTCACCCGATGCGCCGATTAGTTCCTTTTCCCCGGCAAGCTTCACGCCGAGGTTGTACATGTCCTTGATGATGGCAGGATTGTTTGCCAAGCCCGCCGCATCCATCGCCGCGATTGTCTCGGGCGAAAGGAATTTGTTGATCGCAGCGCCGGCAACCTTGCCCCGCTGCTCGAATGCTGTGCCCCATTCCTGTTTGAGCGACTCTTCGCCGGCCTGTATTGCGGCCTTGCGTTCGGCTTCCGCCTTCTGGCCTGCTTCAAGCTGCGCCGTGCCGCCTTCGGAGACGATGGTCATGAGCTGTTCGCGGACCTTGGCAGCCTGGCTCTTGTTCAGGCCTGCGCCGTGCATGATGCCCGCAAGGCGCTGATCCAGCTCTTGGCTGTAGACCATGCCGTCAGGAACCTGCTCGGGCTGGGCGAAGCCGTAATCCTCAGGCTTTTCGGGGAGCCCGCCCGCCTTGTAATACCGTTGCCAGCCCTCCTCGTCGCCTTCCTTGGGAACCGGCACCTTCTCGGAGCCGAGCATCCGTTCGAGGTTCACATAGGACTTTGCGAAGCCCTCCAGCGTTTCAAACTTGGAAAGCGAGGTTGAGGTTTTGATGTCTTCCGGCAGGGAGTCCCGCCATGATGCGGGGGAAGTGCCTACCTGTGAGGTTGTCGTCGTCGGAGGCGTCTGCCCCGTTGCGGCCTCTGTTGCTGTAACAGGTGCCACGTTACCCGCATCAGCGGACGTGGTTGCGTCTGTCAAATGTCAGTTCCTTCAGCTAAGGATGTGACCTTGCGCAATGTCTGCGGCTTGAAGCGGTCAGCATCGTTGACGATCAGGGCCACGATCTCATTGCCAACCGAGCGCTGGCCCTCGTTGAAGAGCGTCCGGTTGGGATCACAGTCGGCGCCCATCGACGCCTTGAAGACATGGCAGTAGTCGAGCAGGTAGCCGATCAGACGCTCGCCCTCTTCCGTGCCCATGACAATGCGGGCGTCACGCGCGGCCTGCATACGATCACGCATTCTGCACCGCTCCCGCCTCTGCGAAGCTCTTGGCGCCCTGCCCCGCCTTGGCGAATGCCTCTGCTGCCAGCGTCGCGGGCTCGACCATCTGCGAGGCCTGGATCTGCTGCTGCTTGGCCTCGTACTCCTCGTCATCGAGGATCAGTTCAGCATCCACGTTCAATTCGACAGCAAGCCAGGGAAGGAAGTTGTCGGAGTCGAAGCGGGCCATGATCTTCGGATCAAACGCGCTCATCTGGCCAGCGACGGTCAGCATGTTCAATGCGCGGTCGACCTTCTGGCTTCTTTGAGCAAGGGCGATCGGGCTGACGTATTCAACGCGCCATTCAACGCCATCCAGCTCGGGAGGCTGCTCGGGAAGCGCGCCAGCACGCAACAGGATGCCGAACACGCGCGAGATGATGGGGCCGAGCAGTTCGCTTTCCATGCGGCCGAGGATGGGGCCAAGGAGGCGCATGCGCTCCTGTGTGCGCTGCATTACCTCTGTTGCCGTCATATCGGCATTGCCGACCATCTGAAGCTGATCGACAAAGAACGTGGAGAGGATGCGGTTGCGAAGATCCTGCATCATCTCAAGCGAGATTGGGATATTTGCTCCGGTCTGAAGCGGATAGATCAGCCGGTTCTCGTCTCGATAAAAATTAAGCCCGCCAGGAACAGTCCGGACGGGCCCCATTGCTCCCTCATCAGGAACCATAAGCGGAGGATCGACAATCTTCTGCGCGGCCTTCAGCGTGGTCTTCACCATCTCCTGAAGCATCTTGACATCAGCAAGCGCGGTCATCGCAGGAGAGCGGCCGTATTTCTCGCCGGCAACCTTGTACCAGCGCGGGACTGCATACGGGAACTCTTCGAAGCCCCCTTCCTGCAGCATGTGCTTTTCCTTCTTCTCCAGATAGACGGAGGCGAAGGGCATATTATCGGGCGTCTCCTTCTTCGCGTCCCGCTCTTCGCGAGGGAACACGGCATGGAGCAGATCGACCTTCTCGTCCCATTTGTCTTCGGCGGCCAGCTTCTTCACATCGGAGGAAACCTTGTCGCCCCACTGCTGCACGACCTGGCGAACGGTCATCTTGAACGCGCGGATGACGGTATCGACCATTCCCTCTGCGTTCTCATCGATCACGCACTCGCCAAGGAAGCGCGTCTGAAACAGCAGATTGTCCGTCTTGGACGTGCCGATGAACATGACCGCCGTACCGAAGGCGGCATAATCGAGATACAGTTCATGCAGATGCGTGGTGATCGAGGACAGCGGCGAGTGAAGCCGGGAGAAGATAATATCCTCGACCTGCCCGAGATATTCGCGGACCGCGTCGCTGCTGTTCAATTCCTGGTCGTCGGTCTTCAGCGCAAACCAGCGCGCAGCCGGGTTCGTCGCCATTCCATGCAGGCCAGCCGCAAGCAGCTCAAGGCCCTGGATACCGGTCGAGTCGTACACCTTGGTCATGCGCTTGTCGCCAGGCGCACGTTCGGTGTTGAAGTCTGCACGGCGCGGGAAGATGTACTCGGCGATCTCCTGCCAATGGGACTCGAATGTCCCACGGTCGGACTTCAACCGGTCGAAGCGCTTGCAGAGCTTTTCAGCGTACATAGATCAGCCTTCGCCTAGCTTCTTCTTGCGGGAAGACGCTGCAACGTCAGCATCGCTGAGACGCGTCAGGATGTTCTGAGCCGCGCCCGAGCGCTCCATGCTCTGCCGGCGCTGTTCGTCAGCAGCAGCGAGCGATGTGTCCGCAGGCTTCGGAGGAGCCGGCGAGGGCTTCGGATCAGGCATCTTTGGGGGTTTGGAAAAGCACATTGTAATCCTTGCTCCATGAGAACATGAGGTAGTCCGACCCGTCTCGGCCGTACCCTTGGAGAATGCCGTCTGCCTTCGCGCCCATCGCCTGCAACCAGCGATGCGCCTCGTGATGATCAATACGGCTTTCGCATTGGACGCGATGCGCTCCCCTCACCCTGACAAAGGGCTCGATGACCTTCTTGCCGTAGCGGCTGAGTTCAATGACAGACTTCGACCAGTCATCCGTCCCGAAGGACCAGACAGACCAGACACCGGGCCACATAGGCGAAACACCCATGATGCCGCTCGGCTTGCCGTTATGCGTGGCGATAGCTGCCTTGCCGTAGGTCGCGGCGATGACGACTTCCCTCGCAAGGAGAAGCGGGTTGTCGTGAAACCTGATGCCGTAGATCTCGCGCTGGTCTATCTCGCGCATGTTCATGCAGAGATATTCGACGGCAGTCAGAGATATCGGGATCAAAACGGTTCGTATTCCATGCCGGCGACAGCCTGGCGGTTCATGCGGCGCGTCGTCTCGGATGCGTTGAAGACATCGTATTCGCCCTGAGCCACAGCCTGACCTTCCCAAGGCTTGCGGCCTCGATCCGAGATCAGGTTGGGGAACAGCTCTGTAATCCCCCAAACCAACGCATCCATGCGGTCTGGCGAATAGCCTTCCTGCTTTCTGTCAAAGTCCGCGGTGAAGACGCACATCTGATCTTCAAGCTCGGAGAACTCGCCGACGTGACGAATGCGCCCACGAGCATAAAGCGCGGCGACGGGCTCGGCCCGCACATACTTGCCGCGGCTGGCCTTGACCAGCGTAACCGGAATATCCGGGTTCTGAGCACGGATGACCTCAGAGACCATCTCGCCGCCCTGGTTGGCCTCCGCTACGATCCTGTCCGCTTTGTAGTAGTGATAGAGATGGATTGCCGATCTCGCCCATTCGTCGGGCTTGTAGACGCCGGAACCATCCGCGAGGACATATCCCTGCCCTGACCCGTCAATTGCCGTAACAATGACGCCTGTCTCGTTTGAGCCCGTGTCGCTGCTAATTGCCGGATCGATCGAAACAACCACGCGCTTGAAATCAGGGAGATCGCTTTCATTGCGGACGAACAGCCGCGAATTGTCGATGACCGCTCGCGTCCACAGAGCATCCGAAGCATCGCCCGAAAACTTGCCTTCGAAGAAGCGAGCCCGCTTGGCTTTCGGCATCAACTGAAGGCCAGCAATATATGCCGGGTCAAGGTTCTCCGCGTTGTCCTGCGGGTTCGCTACGCCGAAGACATAATCGTCGCGAGGCAGCGGACGCTTCTCGATAGGCTCGATGCCCTGGACGAACATCTTGTAAGTCCAATGGCTCTGCGTCGTCGGGTTGAGGTCGATGTAATTTTTCTGCTGGAGATATTCGCCAGCGCCGACAGTGACCTTTACCTTCTGCGCCAGACGAGAGGAAAGCGTCGTGTGAGCGTCGTAGCTGATCTCGGACGCCTCGTTCTCGTAGATCGTGGCAAATTCCTTACCGAGAACCTTATCGACGCGGTCCTTGTCATCCAGTCCGGAAAGCCAAACCTCAGAGCCGTTGTCAAACAGGAAATAACCGTCCTGCTCAAGCCACTTATACCGCGCCTCGGGATAGGCCAGCTCCATGACCTTCGGAAACGTGTCCTTGCCGATCGACTGCTTTACCGCGACGTTGGTCTTGCGGAAGATCCCATGCCGTGAGCCCTCAGCCCGCAGCGCTCGCGTGGCGATGGCGTAGCAGAGGAGGAACGTCTTGCCCGAGCGTGAGCCGCCATAAAGCAGCACCTGACGAGCTGATGAGCTGAGAAGCGGTTTCAGCTCTTTTTGCCGGTCAGTGAGGTGGAAGCTCAAAGGTCTGCCGCATCCTGCGCGATCGTGACCACCTGGCCGGAATGCTCAAGCTCCTTGCGCTCCGTGTAATCGTCGCGGAAGCGAGCCTCCATCGACTTCTTCCAAACGGCCGCGTTGAACTTGTCGAGGAACAGCCCGCTTTGGCCGGTCGTCTCCCACCAATCCTGCTCGCGTTCCTTCGCACGTGTTAGCGCTGTCGAAAATTCTTCGTGCTGCTCGGCCCAAGAAAGCATCGTCGTGCGGGCCACACCAAGGGCGACGGCAATCTGCACCTGGCTTTTGCCTTCTCCGCCTAGTTCTATCACCCTCTCGCAATATGCTGGGTCGTATGTGCTTGGCCTACCTGCGGGCATGTTAGCGGTCCTTCCGGATTGTCGCTGAGGTACTACGCAAAATTATTCCTTCTGGCCGGTGAAGCCTTGGCATTTCGCGATATGAATTTTCTACTGAACCGTATGGAAGACCAACTCCTCGTCTTCCCCGTCGATGTATTGGATGTTCATCCCTGCCGCCTGAGCCCGAGCTAGCAACGTGTCATTCAGCAATACGAGCAGTTCATTCACGCCGTGTTCTTCTTCGAATGCGAGGCAGGCCGCGATTAGGTCTGCTTCTGTCATTTGCTGCGGCGGTCGCGCTTGAAGATCAGCACCCAATGATATGTCGTGCGAGATATCGCCTGGTGGAGCGCATACCCTTCTGCTGCCTTCTCGTTGATGATGGCTTGCATGCCGGGGAGGCCGAGAGGGCCGGAGTCGTAGGGGAGGACGAGGTATGCGGGCATGCGCATCTCCTCAAACGGGGAACCCCGCTACGGCGGCAACCGTGCGGGGTTATTGGTGCCCTCTGTCGGACGCAGGTCCGATCATGTAATTTCCTTATTATGCTGATTTGCCTTCAACCACAAGTCCCCTGTGCCATATCAGGGCGTTCAATCCCCGAGTTAGCCACAACAATTGCGCTTCCGGCATAGTACGCATGCCCTCGTAGTCCATTACACAGACGTTGAAGACGGTTGATTTTACTCGCGGGCCGTCCTGACAGCGAAGCAACACGCCTTCCAGATCCATCATCTTGTTCGAAGCGGCGCGGGCGCGTCTTGCCTGCTCAGCGGTCGTTTCGCCCCCGAAACCAGATATACTGAACAGATCCTGAGCCCGAGCGGACGGGAACGGTACGCCAACCGCGCTGTAATATCTCGCCATCTGCTCGGCGTAATAGTCGCCGGCCTCTAGCTGCTGCTTGTTGATCTTACCGTCCATGAAGAGGCGGCCCAGCGTGTACCCGGAATACCCGCTTGCGTGATAGTCAACGCCGTGAACCCGTTTCAGTGCCTCGATAGCCACGGCTTTCACCTCTTTCTCTGTTTCGGAATGCTTGATCTGTCCTCCCGGATAGCGATCGACGTTTTCCTTTCGGGGCCTCCCTGCCCTGGTTGCGCGCTTGATGCGGAGCTTTGAGGCCTTTGATGTCATTTACGCTCCTGTTCGCTTTTGACGTGCTCTAGAAGTCTGCCGAGCATGTAGTGGAGATCGCTGATTTCCTCGATGCCGTGAAGGCAGGCGTCTACAGAGCCTACGATGATCTGGGTTCTGTAGGGCCAGCCGTCCGTGTAGCAGCGCACCGTTATGCGCTCGGACTCCTTGTGGAAGGGCGCGCTCATTCAGCCTCCTTAAGCGCTGCTTGGATCATTTCCTCGAAACACCCAGACGCGTCCGAATGGTTTTCTCGAAGATATATGACACCCGCGACATCCATCGCGTTCGATGTCGGCTTCATCGCCTCTATGGCTGCGCGGGCCATTGCTTCGTAATGTCCTTCATCTGCCGCATGCTTGGCATATTCTGCCATTGTCTCCATTGGGACATTCGGCATTGATTTCGCGGAGGCGTTCAAATCGGCAACGCCTATCGCCCGCGCCACGCGCTCTACCATCGTGCTCATGCTGCACTCCTTCGTGCGCCCATCTTGTCGACCGCGTGCAAAATCACCGTATGATCGCGCTTGAAGATCTTCCCGATAACGGGCGTTGAAAGGTCTCTGCGCTCCTCATAGACGGCGACCATGCAGAGATGCCGAGGCTTGATGAGGTCTCTCGTGCGCCGGATACCAACGATTTCGTCCCAGGTGACGCCGGGGAAATCCTTCAGCACCTCCGCGACGATGACGGCGACCGGCCGTTTTGGGGCGACGAACATCCCGCTTTCATCCAATGTAGCGAGCATTTCAGCCTGAGCTATGATCCGTGCGTCCCTGTCCGAAACATCAAGCTCAAGCTCGCGAATGCGCCTGTCACGTTCGGCGACATCGGACATGAGCTTGGCGACCTTCTCTCGCAGAACCGAAACAGCGTCTCGCTCCTTCTCTAGGTCGGCGCGCCTGACCGTGGTCTTCGGGTTCAGCAGCCGCGCCCGCACAGATTGGTAGGCTTCGTGCTGTCTCATTAGTTCAGGCTGCGCTTGCATTTCTCGTCTCCTTATTCTCAGCGGACCCGATAGGCCCGTAAATCTCTCCGGTGCTCCAATGCCAGACAGAGCCAACAGGGAGCCGCTTCTGCTTTGCCATCTCGGCGAACCGCTCGAATGTCACTGCTTCTGCGAGGAGTGCGCGTCGTTCTCTGCGGGCTCTTTCGCGTTGGATTTCGCGCCAGTCCTTCATTGCGCTTTATCCAGAGAAGCCATGACTATCTCCGAATAAGCCTCCCTCCCCGCCTCGGTCAGCAAATAGACCTTCGGGTTAAACCTAGTGACGACGGCCAGCCCTTTGAGCTTAACGAGTGATTCAAGAGCGGAACGCGCGGCCGAGCCGCACAGGTATTTCCCTGATGGATTAGGCCCCTCCGCTATCTCGCGTACGGTTCCCTGAAACCCTCTTTCAACAAGTCGCTCGATTGCTCTCTTTTGGTTCCATGTCAGATTCATTGCACCGTCCTCCCGATCACGCCCTCAGCCCTCAGCTTCGCTACCATCTGGCGGCGGCGTTCTGCTTCCTCTGGGGAGATGGGCTCTGGAGGGGATACGATCTCGGCCCTGCCGTAGTTCGCGCCATACGTCGGACGCTGTACGCGAGCCTGTGCGGGCTCCCACTCGTCATCCCAGCATTCGCCGTTCAGCCAGGTAGCCGGGTGCTTGAAGTCGATCTTCTCGGGCTTCTTGGCGACGTATTCGGTTATCGCCTTGAGCATGCTTTCGAGAGTGGTTTTCTTGATAGCCTTGTCGAAGGCCTTGCGGGCAGCGCCCTTGGCTACTCGGCGGGGATAGCCGCGCCAGAATGCCTCGAATTGTTCTTCCTTCGTCATCTCATCCCTCATACCGCTGGATCAGAACTGCGCACGGCGGGCCATCTGCACGCCACTCATAGGAAAGCCGCCGCACGTATTTGTTGCTGTCGTCTTCGATAATCCCGGCCTTCACGAGCACATCGCAAACGGCCTTGTCACAGTTGCCGGCATCCCGAGCGCGCTTGTCTGGCGCCACGAGGCCGACCGAAATGCTTACCTCTCCCTTGATCGGCTGCACTCTCTGCGCCTTGATCATCCATAGGGCTTCGTTCTGCCATGCTTTGTAGCGGCCGGTGGGTACACGGCCACGGCCTGGCACGTTCGTGAAGCAGGCGTGAAGCGGAACGGGAAAGGGCAATTCAATTCGCGTCATTCCGTCCCTCTTCGAGTTCGCGCCGCATCACAGCCTCAAGCGATTTCGCATAGTCCGAGCGTATGTCGGACAGCATCTCCATCTTCTCCCGCTGGACGGCGTTGCCTGTCGTGCCTATGCGGGTGCGGAGACCGGTGATTTCGGCGTCGAGGAAACTGATTTTCTCGGGAACACGGAGGGGCATTAGGCGGCCTCTTGATTAAGCAGGTCAGCCGCGGCGTGGGGGTCGTCCACCTGCCGAATTGCGGGAAGCCATATCAGCATGTTCTCCCGGCGGCCGATGACGACGACGCGCTTACCCATACCGAGCGCGATCCCCGTCTCCACGAACTTCCCGCCTGGATACCGATCCGGACCGGCGACAAGAACGAGGGCGTCACTGCGAGCAACGTCGTCAAAATCATCCTGAGCGATACCGGCGCGCTCGCTCTCGTCGTGCTGATCGGTGGGCTTGAAATCGGTGTATATCCACCCGCTTGTGATTTCGTGGCCGGAGTAACCGAGGACTAAGGCGACGTAATGGGCCGCCCAGCGGCAATGTGCTGCTACGTAGATTTTCATTCTTCGCTGCTCCAAAGTGGTGGGTTGCCGAACACGACTGGGCCACTCGCCAATTCGCTGCGGAGTTCGGCCATTGCTTCATCAACGATGTCCAACCATTCGGAACGGTAGCGCCCGCCCTCATAGCCCTTCTCTTTGATGTACGCCCGCACGGCGTCGGCGGCTTGCTCCAAGGTCACGCTGCGTCCTCCATGTCCATCTCCGCTAGTGCGCATAGGAAGTCACAAGCCGGGGCTATCGGGTTCGTGACCGGCCAATCAGCCGGGATTTCGTCTATGAAGATCCGCTCGTCATTGATGCGAGCGAGGCGCGCACCTATGCGGCGTGACCGCTCGACCATCGCCGCGAAGCGATCAGGGAACCGAAGGCGGAACAGAGACCAGTAATCCGGAGACGTGGCCTTGACGCACCCCGTCTGCAAGCAATTGGCATTCGGGAAGCCCATGGCGTAGGTGCGCGGCGGCTCAATGCCAGCTCGGATCAGCATACCGAGAGCAGATGCCTTTGTGATGCCCGCCTCAATCAAAGGCGCTTTAACGCGAAGCTCTGGGTAGTTCGCCTTCAGACGGGCGAAGCGCTCGATATCGAGCCTGTCGGCCGTGTACCCGAAGACGTGGATGTCTGTCGGGCGTTGGAACGCCAGCCTAGGGCCTATCTTCATTTCGGTAGTGCACGGCGCGCCTTTCGTGCTCGACATGAATTTGCGATCTTCCCAAACGTCGACAACCGTCTCGTATTCGTCTGAGCGTAACAGGACGACAGGCGCATTCAGCCAACGGACGCAATCGGCTTCAAAGCGGTGGTTGTCCTCGTCCTCGTTGTTCGTCTCGCAGCGGACAAGGAGGGCGTCTGGATTATTCCGAAGCTCGATCCTAGCGGCGATGATGCTGGCAGCTCCCTGCGAGACCCAGCAAAGCGTTCTCGGTTCAGCCACCGTTTTCTCCTTCATCCTTCAATTCCGGAGCGATGTACTCGGCCCAGTCAAGACGCTCTCCTGCGACGCGCTGCCACCGACGTCTCAGCCTTAGCCGCATCGAAAGAGGCAATTTGCGCATCCAGCGTAGCCAGACGGGCACGTAGTTCTCGTTGTTCACGCTTGGTCTCCTCGATTACTGCAAGCCGCAGTGCGTCCATTTCCTCGGCGTCAATCCTTCGCGCCGTGCCTTCCCAGATAGACCTAGCCCGCCTCTGGGTAAAATCCTTGTTCACGAGGCGCTGAACGAACTTGCACGCCTCGAAGAAAACGTTGTCGAGCTTGCCGTAGCGGCGGAGCGGGAAAGCATCCCTCAACAAGCCTTGTGCTACAAAAACGTCACTCATTGACTTACCTTTGTTGACCTTCTGAGCCTTGGGACGAGATCCCAAGCTTGTGTCGTCGGTTCCAAGCATCTTGTCGCTTCCCTGTGCGATTGTTCTCCTCGTTGAAGGAGACAAACCGAATGCACAGGACGTTCACACTTCACACTGAGGAACCGGCGGGCGTTTCAGGCGCCAACCAGGAAGACGCCGCGGTTCCGTTCATTTCGCTCGGAGAAGCTTCCCAGGCTGTAGTGATGCGCCTGCAGGTGAAGCTCCCGAGAATTAAGGTTGCGAGTCCCCATCGACGTGGGAGGGGAACGGACGGGGACTCGCTATAGTCACCGGGGAGGAGGAGCGGCGACTATTCTTGTTTCGGAGGAGCCGGGAGGGGCATCCAATGCGTGGGGAAAACCTGCTCGGACAGATGGCCCATGTTCTCCATCCAGCAATCAGAACCGCCATCGGCCATCGAGTAGTATCCTTGGAATACGGGCGGATCACACTCTGGGTCGAACAGGATTACATCCGTCCAATCGCGCGGCGCCGTATCTATCGGCTGCCACTCACTCACTTGCCAGCCCTCACGCTAACCGGCGCCCAAAGCTCATCTGCCTTGGTCTGCGCCTTTTCGTGATCGACGGGCGCGAAACCTGCCTGCTTCCATACCTCGCAGCAGAACGCGTAAGTGCCGCAGCCGAGGAACATGCCGTTTACGAGAACCAGGAATGACCAGCCAAGAAATGCAGGGAGGTCGAGAATGATTTGCTCACCCATTTTGTGCTCCTTCATGGATCCAGGCCCAAGAGCGCTGATTGTGAATGCAGTAGATCGCGTACCGGGTGACCCCGAATTCAGCCGCGATTTCGGTCTGACGTTTCACCCCCTTGAGGCGCCAGATCTCGCGCGCTTCGCGCTCGGTGAGTTTTGCTTGCAAGTGCCTCTCACCTCGGAGACTGGTGCCGTGAGCAACCCTGTCCAACTGGTTCTCGGAGCGGGTCTTCCATTCGAGATGGTTCGGGTTCACGCAGCCGAGATGGCCGTTACCGCAGGAGTGCGCGGCCTCGTGCCTGTCAGTCGGCGGCTCGCCCTTAACCAACTTGCAGACAAGGCGATGGGGTGTGATCGGCTTACGGTCGACCATTACCTGCCCTCTGCCGTGGCTTCCCCTGTTGTAGGGCCAGAGGAGGCAATCATCTCCGGAGAATGGAACTGCCACCTCATGCACGAACCTCAGCAGAGACCCGACAGGCGTACCGCCTCCGAGAGGGTCGCCGTGTTTGCGAAGGCGTTGATAGTGAGAACTGCAGAAACCTCTGCACCCGCTGGCGCAAGGATGCGCGTTCTTACCGCACCCCTCTACGGAGCATAAAATGAACATGTCATCCATTCCGTGCCTCCTTGCCGCAGAGGCGCTCGAATTCGGAGTGGTCACGATCAATCACACCGTGAAGGCAGCGATACGCGTCGCGAATGGCGCGCGCGTCGTGGAGTGCGTTGTGTGGAATGAGGCTGTCGTACCGGTCGATCAGGACCAGCTCTGCCTTGCAGGCATATCCGACGCTCTCATTGTGGTCCTTGCCGCCGAACATGGCGAAGAAGTGCACGATGTCGGTGTACCAGTCCGCGACGATGGTCGGGTTTCTGAACCGGCTCATGAAGGCGAGGAAGCTCTCTCGGAAGGCCTCTCCGCTGACTGGCTCTGCGTTCAGTACCGGGACCACGTTGTCTTTAACCCACGGCACTACTACATCGGGCAAGGGCAGAACTTCGTACCACTCGTCGCCAAACTCGGAGACGATGGCCATGGACATGAGTTCGCCGCCGAACCCGTTGAACTCGGTATCTACGAACAGCCTCATATCGACCTCCGGAGGTTCCTGTGAGCCCCGTCGTCGGCAAGTCCGGAACCCCGAGCGCGCCAGTCTTTGGCGCTGACGAGGAAAACGTCTCGCTCCTGACAAAACCGGTTGAACCTTCCCTCTTCCGCCTTCTTTCGATCACGAGCATCTTGGGCGCGCTTTGCGGCGCTGGCTTTCTGCGCAGCACTCTTGAAGGCCTCGACGCCCTGTTCGCGAATTAGGTGGACGAGATGAGGGAAGCTCTTGGAGAGGTGCACTGCGCCCTTATCTCTGCGGAAATTGAACCGATGAGCGCCTTGTCGCACCGCATCTGCAGACTTCCCGAGAACATCACCTATCTCCTCCGCAGAGCAGAGAGCCTCCCACATAGACTTGAGCGTATCCTTCTGCTCGTCAGTCCAATTATTGGAGCGGTTAGATGCCTGCTCGTCCCACGTCGCCCATTTGCAATTGCTCGGCTCGTAGTCCCCGTCATTGTCGATACGCTCAAGGGTATGAGCGTCGGACGGGCGTGGCCCCATGTCGGCATAGAAGTTAAGAAAATCATCCAGCCACCGGTCGCAGACCTTGATCCCTCGCCCGCCGTATCTTTCCCAGGCCCCACTCTTAGGGTTGGTGCATCTCTGGATCATTCCGGCGCGAACCTTGTACTCGGGCCAATCGCAGATCCGCAGATATTGTTTGTCGCTTTTCATTGCGCGACCTCCATCCTTGCTCTCGGAGTCCTGCGCATACCTTCGTACAGATCGGGTCGAAGGACTTGCCTCGGGATCCCCGTGGCCGCTTCGATCGCTATCAACTTGTCAGCAGGGACAATGGCCCACTGCTTGATCGCGGCTGGCGTAATCGCCAGAGCGTCAGCCAATCTTGAAAGGCGGCCCCTTTCGGCCTTGAGGTATGTGAGAAGCGTTTCCATGAGCCGTTTATAGTACGGCTACAGTTGTAGTGCAACTATTATTTTTAGTCTCACTATGTGGCTTTTGGATTGGCGAGAGAGCAAAGTCGGCGCATGGAAGGGAATCAAATGCTTAGGCCAAAGGCGAAACCAATCCGGCACTATGTGCGGGAGTGGCGAAAGTACCGTGGCCTGACGCAGGAGCGTCTGGCGGAGCGGACGCCTTTCACGACTGGCGCGATATCCCAGCTCGAAACTGGGCGCACTAAATACACCCAGGATATGCTCGAAGCCTTAGCCGAGGCACTGCAATGCACGCCAGCAGACCTGCTAATGCGCGATCCGCTGAGAGAGGGCTCCGTCTGGTCTATCGAGGACCAGCTAAAGCGCGCGACGCCAGAACGACGGAGCCAAATAATCGCAGTCGTAGAGACGCTTCTGAAAACAGGCTAGATCCTGAAGGCCACCACGACCAACGGACATCGCTCGTCTTCTGGGTTGTAGGTTATTTCAAGGCTTTTTAGGTCTGGCAATTCGCGGCGAATAACTGCCTCGATCTGCTCCGTCATGGACTGAAGGCGCTCGGAATGAGCAACCTTCGGCGACGCCACGACTGCACCTGCAGCCGCGAGCGTAAAAAATTCCCGTCTATTCATAATTTTGAAATTTCCCCTGCCGTCACCCCGTGTGAGCGCGAGGAAAGCTAATCAGATATAAGCCTTTTGTGCTATATCTTTTGATGCATTAGAAATACGTCATATACTTTTCGGCATTTAAACCGCAGGTTTCGCCCACTCACCACTTGGTAGAAATTTTGGAATATTCGCTACAAAAACCATGCGTATTTGAGTGGTCCTTCGACAAGTCTGATGGCTCGGAGTCAGCCGGTCTAGGCCAGTTGGCCTATTGTGGCGAGAAAATGGCCGCCTATTTCTACGATCACTTTTTCGTGAAGAACGCCACCGGCGATGCATCGACCCTGGAGACCATTGAGTTCAATTTTTAGACTCAAGATATACGGTCTATATAATTATCTAAGATAAGAATATATAAAGACCATATATCTATGAGTTCAATTTTTAAACTCAATCACTTCGGAGGCGTCCACTCCGACTCACCGTCGAAGGGCATCGAGTAGTGGTTCCCCTCGGCGTGATACGTTGTCACGTCCAGGAACCCAGCCGCCTTTAGTTCCTTGATGGCCTTGGCTAGTGTTGCCCGGCTCATGTGCGCGTTGTCGCATAGCCAGTCATAGCTCGGCTTCACGCTTTCCCGCTCATCTGCCTGCAGGAACGTTCCGAACAACAGGCCGACGCGAACGGCGGCCGCGCCGAGCTTCTCGCTTCTGGCTAGAGCGTAGAGCCAAGAGACCCTGTTTCGGTTCCAAGTGGCGACGTAATCATCCATGCGCCATTGATACACGACGAAAAATAATAGCGCCACTAAAAAATAGTTGCACTACAGTTGTAGCGGTGCTATAACCATCCTCATCGAAAGCAACCACGAAGACGCCCCGGCAGATCTGGTTGCCTCACTCAAACGGAGGAATGAGAGATGGAACTGGCGCTAAACGAAATCAACTTGGCGAAGAATGCAGGCCAGCAGTTCATCGTTCCGGCAATGTTCGCGAAGCAGTTCGGTCTGTCTGTCTCAAACGCAGCTTTCCGCGCCGCCGACATGACCGGCTACACGAAGCGCGGCTCCGTCTGGTTCAAGGGTTGAGCGAGATGGGGATAGGCAATTTCCGAGACGCGAACGGTGAGGCGATCCAGCCTTACTACGCTGCCTTCATGATCGAGAAAGGATACCGGACCCCAGCTGAGGCTGCGGCGCTCTACCGCAACCAGACGGAATACATGCTCTGGATCAGCCACAGGTGGAGCGAGTTTGAGGGGGCTAAAGGCATCCGACATGAAGACCGCCCCTTCTATCGAGAAGAATTCAACATGTGGATTGCCGAGCGGGCTCTGGACCATCAGGCCCGGAACCACGTCGAGGCCGCATGATCCCCTTCGGCATCCCGCACACAGCGGCGGGATATCGAAATGGATGAACGGCAACCGGCTGGTTGCCTCACTCAAACGGAGGAAGCGGAAATGCAAGCCAAGCTCATTTTCATCCCGGCGAGCACCCCGAACGTCACAGGCTTTAACCGAGCCCGCAAAAATGCAGCTCACTACCGCATCGACATAGACGGCGTGCCGAAGGTCACCGGCAGCAAGGATGAATGCCTCACTTGGTTCAAGGGCGCCTGCGACCGGCACCGCAACGACACCGGCAATGATCTGGCCGTCGATTGCGATTGGGAGACGGCGCGATGAGTGAGCGTACTCCCGGAACGTGGCGTCAGGACAGGGATTACCCGTGGATCATCGTTTCCGATGAGTTCGGGCAGGTCATGTCGGCCGAGAGCGAAGCCGACGCCGCTTACATTGTCTCGCTGGCTGCTCAGAACGAGTGGCTGAAAGATCGCCTCGCATTCCTGCAACTGCCAGCAATCCGCGCGGGAGAGCGCGAGAAGTGGCTTGTTGAGTGCGGCATGCCTCCAGCAGCCTCATCCCCCTCCTCTGCTGGAGGGAAAGACCAATGAGCACACAGTCCAAGGTTTATAAGAGAATGCTCGAAAAGTCTGAGTTCGAGTTTTCAGACCTTCACATCGGCCTTCCCGACGAAGGGTACCGTGTCGCCGATAGGACTCTCCAGAGGCTCCGCAAGCGCGGCTACGCATCCTTTCGAAAGGAGGGGAGGAAATTCTTCTGGTCCCTTTCAGAGGATGGGAAGGCGGCCGTTGAAGGCAAGCTCAATATCGAACCCACTGAGGACTGACCCCCCTTCGGCATCCGCCCTTCACTGCGGCGGATATCGAAAGTGATCCACAGGAGTAACCAACATGGCAATGCTCGACATCAAATCCCTCATGCACTCTCGGATAGACGAAATGTTCGCGACCATCAGCGGGCAAGCGTCGGACGAAGACTGCCAGTTCGCCCTTAAGCGCTACCTCGGCAGCAATTACAACGACCTCGCCTCTCTGAGCTTCTGGCTCGGCTGCAACGCAGAGGTATTCCAGAGGGAAGCAGTTCCTGCCGCTGATCTGGTGGACGATGCGTATTTCGAGCTGATGAGAGAGCGCGAGTTCGAAGCGCCTACCCGCTCCGCCGTCTATTCCACAATGAACCGAGAGCAGCAGTTCGGCTCGGTCGTAGAGGGGGCGAGGCTGTGAGTGAGAACAGATGGGTCGTCGGCTGGGGTAATGGCGTTTCCGGGCCGACCACACCGAGCATCGACGGACCAACTGTGGCCGGTCGGCAGTGGGAATTCGGGATCGTCACCATGGGTATCGAAACGATCGCGATCTTCCCGAACCAAGTCGACCGCACTACCGGAGAACAGATCCACGGTAGCGGAGACGAAACGGCAGCCATTGTCGTTAGGGCCGTCAATGGGCGAGCCGATCTGATCGCCGCCCTTCAGGAATGTGAAGACTACTTCGACAACCGCGCCGACGCTGACTGCGATCAGGACGGCTACATCCCCAACGAAGAAATGAAACTCCTGCAGGTCGTGCGGGAAGCTCTCAAGAAGGCAGGTGCGTGATGAGCACGATCAGAGGAATTTACGGAGACGAGCCGCGAAGAGAGGGGGAATTCCCCATCGCACATATCGTCGGCTTCGACGGGGTAACGTCGATCACGGAAAGCGAAGAAAACCTCGGTGAGTATGGCATCCACTGGTTCCACGTTTGGGCGGGTGACGCCGAGAAGGCACGCATGAATGCTCGCTACGTGGCCCAAGTCGACTTTGTAAAGGCAGGTGCCTAATGCGCGCTGAGAACGAAACCCTCAAGGCAACATTGCGCATGCAGCTCGCCTACGTCCGGCACTGGCAGGAAGACGCTCGGTACAACCTGAAGCCAACGATGGATTCTTTGAAGGACTCCGAAGAGGCAATCTTGAAAGCATTGGGGCGAAAAAATGAAGATAACTAGGGAATGTTCCATCCAGGATTGTGGCAAGCCTGAGAAAGCTAAAGGTTTGTGCAGTATGCACTACTCCCGCCTGACCAGGAACGGAGACCCTCTCATCAAGCTCACCACGAAAGGGGAGCCTCAGAAATTCTACCGTGACGTTGTCCTGCCGTACGACGGCAACGAGTGCCTGGTCTGGCCTTACGCTAAGACAAAAGGATACGGCACGATGACAAAAGATGGAGAAAGAGGGATTGTTTCTCGGTTCCTCTGTGAGGATACAAAAGGGGCTCCTCCGACGCCCAAACATGAAGCCGCACACTCCTGCGGTAATGGTAAATTCGGCTGTGTCACCAAACGTCATATTTCTTGGAAGACCCCAGCCGAGAACCAAGCTGACCGTCTAGCTCACGGAACCCACAACCGTGGCGAGCGCTGCGGCACGTCCAAATTAACAGAGCGGGAAGCTCGCGAAATCCTTTCGCTGAAAGGCAAAGAGTCTCAGCGCTCTATAGCGAAGAGGTTCGGCATCATTCAGCAGACGGTTTCTCAAATCCATAGCAAGAAGACTTGGGCGTGGCTTTCCGCGGAAGAGGCGATCAACTCCGCCCTGTCCCGCACTCGCAGTCTGGAGGCGGCAGAATGAGCACGCACACTCCCGGACCTTGGGCCGTTACGTCAGTCTCCATGAACACCGGAAACATCAGCGTGGGGCATCGCGATCTGCGCATCGTAATCGCCGAAGTGACCAACGCTGCGTCTTTCGGGGACATGCTGGCCGGCGCAATGAAGCGCGGCGGAGGCGGATTTGAACAAGACGACTGCCACACGCAATTAGCGAACGCCCGCCTGATCGCCGCCGCTCCTGATCTGCTGGAAGCGCTGAAATACGCGCGCCGCTTCCTTCGCGGTCTCGACCATGACGTTGATTATGTCGATGGCGTTATCGCCAAAGCGGAGGGCCGTCAATGAAACGCCTCCTTCGCCACCCGATCACGGAGTTTGCCTGCTTCATCGTCATTTCGGGCGCCCTTCTATTCGAAGCAACATGGGTACTGACACGATGAGCTATCCGACACCCGACCAGCTCCGAGCCCACGCAAAGCACGCCCGCCAGATGGCCGGCGAATACCGCGCCGAGGGCAACCACGTGATGGCCGACCGCCGCGAGGCTGATGCGGATTTCTACGAGGAAATCTGCGCTCGCGAAGAATGGCGCATCGAATGCGAACGCGCAGAACACCACACGGAGGCAGCATAATGGCGCTCGATCCCCGCATTGAATCCGTCCGTGAGAAATACGGGCTGGCGAAGGAAGACTTCTGGCAGATCCCGCAAAACAAGCAGTGGGTTTGCAAGCACGCCGCCCTTGAGGTGGTCGCCACCAAGGCGAATGTCGAATGGCAGTCGCCTCAGATCATCCAGGCTGACACGAACGGCGGCATTGCCGTGCTCGTCGCCACCGGGAAGATGGGAACCCGCATCGAGTGGGCAACCGGCGAAGCAAGCCCGAAAAACAATAAAAACAGCTATCCGTGGGCGATGGCCGAAAAGCGCGCCAAGGATCGCGTCGTTCTCAAGCTCGTTGGCATTCACGGCCTCGTCTATTCCGAAGATGAAGCGGACGACTTCAAGGCTCCTGCCGAGCCCCGCGCCGATCTGCCGGCTCCCGCCAACGACAAGCCCAAGTCAAGCGCCTCTCTCAAGCGAGACGGCACATTCGAGCGCATCCGCCATGAGCTAGCTCAGGACATGCTCGATGTCAGCACGTTCACCCAATTCGAGACGATCAAGGAGCACTACCGCGCCGAAGCCAAGAAGAAAGGGTGGAACCAAGCGTTCCTGTTCGGTCTCTCCGAGCTTTTCGGCGGCTACGAGGCAGAACTTCAAAAGCGCATCGAACTTGAGAACGCACAACAATCGCCGCTGATGGCTGGAGAGTGAAATGTCAGACCTTAACCAGTGCACAATCACCGGCCGCCTTGGCGCCGACGTTGAAGTTCGCCGCACTCAGGACGGAAAGCCAATCGCCAACCTTCGCGTTGCATCGTCCGAGACCTGGCGCGACCGAAACAGCGGCGAGCGCAAGGAAAAAACGGAATGGTTTAACGTCGTGATTTTCTCCGAAGGCCTTTGCAAGGTCGCCGAGCAGTACCTGAAAAAGGGAAGCCACGTTCTCCTGCAGGGCAAGATCTCTACTCGCAAATGGCAAACTCAGGACGGCCAGGATCGGTACTCGACGGAACTGGTTCTGCAGGGCTTCGACGCCAAGCTAATCATGCTCGACGGCCCGAGCGGCGAACGCCAGCCCAAGCCGCAGCAGCGCGATCAATCCAGCTACGACGATTACGACGAGCCGAAGGGCCAAGGCCAATCCGCGAACTTCTCGCGCGATTTGGACGACGACATTCCGTTCCTCATGGAGTGGCGTTGATGGCCAAGAAACCAGAGAAGCCCGTTTACGCATTCATCCGGCGAGGCGACTCCTTGCGTCCCGAGATGGAGTACGACCGGCAAGCCCTAGAGGGCATCGAGGATGGCCAGCGCGTCAAGCTCGAAATCAAGCAATGGCGCAACCTGGACCGGCTCAAGGCCTATTGGGCGACATTGCAGGACTGCGTTGACGCGACAGGCTGCGCGCCCAGCAAGGAAGCGCTGGACGCCTATATCCGGCCGGCAGTCAACTTTGTCGACACCATCCGCCTCGCCAACGGCTTTCTGGTTGGCGTCCCGCGAGCGATCAACACCAGGCAGTGCGACGAGCCCGAGATGATCGCGTTTTTCAATTCGGTCACGGAATTGCTCGCGAGAGATTTCGGATACGTCGCGCCAACTCCTGAGGAAAGAGCGAGGGCAGCAGCATGACAACAGCAGCAATAGCAGTCGGTTTTGCAGCGGTCGGGTGTGTTTCCGCCGCTGCCTACATGGCCATCAACGGCACAGAGGGCTGGGGCTGGTTCTTATTTGTCGGGCTCCTGATGGTCAGCTCTATGGCGAAGTGGGTCGCACTATGACCCCAGAGCGCAAACTTGAACTCATCCAGAGCCTTTACGTCAAACATCCCCACATGCGGATCTCCAACGTCATGCATTACGTGCAGAAGCGGGAGAAGGCGGAAGAACTGCGCCGGCCGGCAATCAACCAGCGTGGCGTCGTCGCGATGATCAGGCGCCTAACCGGAAAGGCCTGAGATGCGAGCGACCGACGAATGGATTGCCAAGCACGACGATCAGGCCATCCCGCCTCGGGTCCGCCTGCGCGTGTTCGAACGATATAACGGCATATGCCAGTTATCGCAGCGGAAGATCATGGCCGGCGATGCTTGGGACTTGGACCACGTCAAGGCCCTATGGCGCGGCGGCGAGCACCGGGAAAGCAACCTGCACCCGGTTCTGAAACAGCCGCATCGCGAGAAGTCCGCCGAGGAGCAATCCATTCAGGCGAAGTGTGACCGGATACGCAAGAAGCATTTGGGAATTTTCCCGAAGTCCAAGGCCAAGCTCCAGAGCCGAGGCTTCGATAGAACGAGGCCGGATACGTGAGCGGGATAGTCGAGAGAGAGAAATTCAAACCGTGCTCTGTAGATGGCTGTGAGGGTAATGCGAGCAGCTCTGCGAATGGCGCAAAAGGGTATTGCCAACGTCACTACCACCGCATGAGGGCGCATGGGGACCCACTCGGCGGTCGTACGCCTCTCGGCGAGCCACTCCAGTTCATCCATGGCGTCGCCTTACAGCACATCGGCGACGACTGCCTTACGTGGCCTTACACGAAAAACCTCAAGGGCTACGGCCGTGTCCTAGTTGGCGGCGCGTGGACTGGGGCCCACCGCTACCTCTGCACTCTCGTCCATGGCGAGCCACCATCACCAGCCCACGAGGCCGCGCACAGCTGTGGGCGTGGCAAACTAGGCTGCGTTAATCCCAACCACCTTGAATGGAAGACGCGCACGGAGAACGAGGCCGACAAATTGATCCATGGCACGCACGGCCGCGGTGAACGGTGCTCTCTGTCAAAACTCACCGAAGCGCAGGTGCGCGACATCCTCGCCCTCAAAGGCATTGAGTCTCAACATGCACTGGCCGGTAGGTTCGGCGTCTCCCGAAGCGCCATCTGCGCCATACAGAGAGGCAGGAGGTGGAGTTGGCTAACCACCGGAGAGAACCGGTCCACCCTCGCAGCCAAGGAGCAGCAGCCATGAGCGATAAGCTTACCAAGTGCCTAGCATGCAGCGGTCTAGGCTATCACCGTTGCGATTGCTGGCCGGGTGATTGCATCTGCGGCCACGGCGA
Organism: Sinorhizobium sp. 22678; assembly: GCF_052044265.1. Classification (NCBI taxonomy): domain Bacteria; kingdom Pseudomonadati; phylum Pseudomonadota; class Alphaproteobacteria; order Hyphomicrobiales; family Rhizobiaceae; genus Sinorhizobium; species Sinorhizobium sp. 22678. The sequence continues at coordinate 286,375 of NZ_JBQEMS010000002.1, forward strand.
CGAGACGTGCGAAGAGTGCTGCGGCGATGGCTTCATCGATCCTAGCTACGACGACTTCGACCCACACTTCGAGACCCCCTCTCCCAAGCCGGAGGCGGTGAGCGAAGGAGGTGAGGACGAATGACGACGCTAGTATTCACCCCGGCCAGCCTTGCAGAGCGCTGGGAATGTTCCGAGCGGCATGTAAGGAACCTGATATCATCGGGCGAATTGCCTTCCTTCCGTCTCGGGGGCAAGCTGCTCAGAATCCGAAAAGAAGACGTGGAGAAATTCGAATGCCAGAATGGCGGATCACCCGACTACGCGGAGAATTCTGCATCACATGGGATGACAAGGACGGAGTCCGCAGACGTTATCGCCTTGGAACGGCCGATGCCCAAGAGGCGGCCCGCCGCGCCCCGGCTCGATACGCGGAACTCACTCGGCCGGTAGGAACGAACGTCAAGGCCCTATGGGATAGCTACGTGCTCGACAAGGACGGCCTAGCCGTCCTTTCTACTATGAAGCACACGTGGAAGGCCCTAGCGCCGCGCTTCGCCAATCTGGATGGCTCGGCCGTTTCCGTCGCCGACTGCAGGGCTCACACCGAGGAGCGTAGAAAGGCCGGGATCAAAGATGGTACGATCCACACAGAGCTAGGGCATTTGCGCATGGTGTTGAAATGGGCTGAGAACAACAGCCTGATCAGCAAGGCGCCGCATATAGAGCGACCGGCAAAGCCAGACCCGAAAGAATACCACATCACGCGGGTCGAAGCGGCGCGGCTACGTGAGAGCGCGAACTCTCCGCATATCGCCCTTGCAATACGGCTGCTGATAGCGACGGGAGCACGCAGCACGGCGGCCCTGGAGCTGACGTGGGATCGCGTTGATTTCGAAAGGGGGATTATCAATCTTCGAAACCCGTTCGACCGCACGCGAAGGAAGGGGCGCGCGGCAGTCCCGATGAACGATCAGCTTCGCGCCGATCTGCTGGACGCCAAGAAGGGCGCCATGTCCCCATTCGTAATAGAATGGGCCGGGAACAGGGTGAAGTCGATTAAGAAGGGATTGAAGGCCGCGGGGAAAGCGGCGGGGCTGCCGGAGGTGTCGCCGCACGTTTTGCGCCACTCCGCTGCTGTGTGGATGGCAGAGGACGGGCACAGCATGTCAGAGATTGCCCAGTTTCTGGGGCACAGCAATACGAAAGTGACCGAGAAGGTGTATGCTAGATTCAGCCCGAATTATCTGCGCAATCTAGCCTCGTCCCTGACCTTCTAATTTACGTAGTGCTCCCTGGCACCACTGAACCTGTAAACAAGAACGAAACATGATTGATGTGCCTAAAACAGCATGTTGCGTAGCGCTCTTTTCCCGGAAACACAGGGCTTGCAGCACGGGGAAGAATGTTGACATCGTAGGGGTCACAAGTTCGATCCTTGTCACGCCCACCATCCCAGTTTCAAAAGGGCTTACGGGAGACCGCAAGCCCTTTTTCAATTCCCCCAGCCTCGCTGATCCGAGCAGAGCATTTTCGCCCTTAACCGAAGCCGAGACCGAAACCCGTGAACGGCGGCGATTCTGCCGGCTTGCCGAAAGCGCGCGCGGGATTTTCGAATCGTTGTCACATGGTTTTCATGTTCGCTTGTTAAGAGATACCCACCTCGCCATTGACCACGGATGTACTGGCATCGGCTGAAGGTGTTGAGGAAGGTCGGGTTCAGCCCGGCCTTTTTTCTTGCGCGGAGCCGTGCCGGCGCCAGCGCGCGCCGCCGGAAATAATCTGGCGCGGAAGATGACGCGCGCGCAATTTTGCGCTACTACCCCCCTGCAACGGCGCTCTGCGATCGTCACATCCGCCTAATGACATTCGTCCGTGAAGGAACACGTTCATGCCTGCCTATCGCTCCCGCACCACCACCCACGGCCGCAACATGGCCGGCGCCCGCGGCCTCTGGCGCGCGACGGGCATGAAGGACAGCGACTTCGGCAAGCCTATCATCGCGGTGGTGAACTCGTTCACGCAGTTCGTGCCGGGCCATGTGCATCTGAAGGACCTCGGCCAGCTCGTCGCGCGCGAGATCGAGGCGGCCGGCGGCGTCGCCAAGGAATTCAATACGATCGCGGTCGACGACGGCATCGCCATGGGCCATGACGGCATGCTCTACTCGCTGCCCTCGCGCGAGATCATCGCCGACAGCGTCGAATATATGGTGAACGCCCATTGCGCCGACGCCATGGTCTGCATCTCCAATTGCGACAAGATCACCCCCGGCATGCTGATGGCGGCATTGCGCCTGAACATTCCGGCCGTCTTCGTCTCCGGCGGCCCGATGGAGGCCGGCAAGGTGGTGCTGCACGGCAAGACGCATGCGCTCGACCTCGTCGACGCTATGGTCGCTGCCGCCGACGACAAGATTTCCGACGAGGACGTCAAGATCATCGAGCGCTCCGCCTGCCCGACCTGCGGCTCCTGCTCCGGCATGTTCACGGCCAATTCGATGAACTGTCTGACCGAGGCGCTTGGCCTGTCGCTGCCCGGCAACGGCTCGACGCTCGCGACCCATGCCGACCGCAAGCGCCTGTTCGTCGAGGCCGGCCACCTCGTCGTCGATCTGGCGCGCCGCTATTACGAGCAGGAGGATGAGCGGGTGCTGCCCCGCAACATCGCCACCAAGCAGGCCTTCGAGAACGCCATGGCGCTCGACATCGCCATGGGCGGCTCGACCAATACGGTGCTCCACATCCTTGCCGCCGCCTATGAGGGCGAGATCGACTTCACCATGGACGATATCGACCGGCTGTCGCGCAAGGTCCCGTGCCTGTCGAAGGTCGCTCCGGCGAAAGCCGACGTGCACATGGAAGACGTACACCGGGCCGGCGGCATCATGTCGATCCTCGGCGAGCTGGACAAGGGCGGCCTTATCAACCGCGACTGCCCGACTGTCCACGCCGAGACGCTCGGCGCCGCCATCGACCGCTGGGACATCACCCGCACGTCGAGCGACACTGTCCGAAACTTCTTCCGCGCCGCTCCCGGAGGCATTCCCACGCAGGTCGCCTTCAGCCAGGAGGCACGCTGGGACGAGCTCGATACCGACCGCGAAAACGGCGTCATCCGGTCGGTCGAACATCCCTTTTCGAAGGATGGTGGCCTCGCGGTACTCAAGGGCAACATCGCGCTCGACGGCTGCATCGTGAAAACCGCGGGCGTGGACGAGAGCATCCTGAAATTCTCCGGCCCGGCGCGCGTCTTCGAGAGCCAGGACGCCGCCGTGAAGGGCATCCTCTCCAACGAGATCAAGGCCGGCGACGTCGTCGTCATCCGCTACGAGGGGCCGAAGGGCGGACCGGGCATGCAGGAAATGCTCTACCCCACGAGCTACCTGAAGTCGAAGGGTCTCGGCAAAGCCTGTGCGCTGATCACCGATGGACGCTTCTCCGGCGGCACCTCCGGTCTTTCGATCGGCCACGTCTCGCCCGAAGCGGCGAACGGCGGAACGATCGGGCTGGTGCGCGAAGGCGACATGATCGATATCGACATTCCGAACCGCACCATCAGTCTGCGGGTGGACGAGGCCGAGCTTACCGCTCGCCGCGCCGAACAGGACGCCAAGGGTTGGAAACCGGTCGAGCAACGCAAGCGCCGCGTAACGACCGCGCTCAAGGCCTACGCGGCCTTTGCGACATCAGCCGACCGCGGCGCCGTGAGAGATCTGGGCGACCGTTAAACTAACGGCATTGCAGCTGTCGAAAAGGCTCCCGCCGCGGCGGGAGCTTTTGTTTCGGAGCTGCCAATTCACATGTGCCGCGTCTCGGCCGGTGCATTCCACCAGTTGTTGTGGAGCCCGTCCATATATTGGATCGGCAGGGCCGCAAACTCGGCCGGATCGACCCCGTCGAGGCATGCGACGTTGATGGAGACGAAGGCGCCGCCGATCTCTTCGACATAGCCGTGGCCATAGGGCGTCACGCCGCACGCCGTGCAGAACCGATGATGGCCGCTCATCGTGCCGAACTGATAGTCGCCGATGCCTGCCTCCTCGCACATCAGCCGGAAATCCTCCGGCTTAACGCTTGCGCCCCAATAACGCAGTTTCGAGCAGTACGAGCAATTGCAGCGGCTGGTTCCCGCTTCGAGGTCGACATCGACCTCGAAGCGGATCCGTCCACAGTGGCAGCTGCCCTGATAGGTCTTTTGCATCCTCGTTTCTCCCCGTTTGGATCTAAATGTTCGAGACATTCCTTGATGTTCAATGATCGCAGGCTTGCCAAGCATCGAGCATAGTGACAACATGTTGTCATCTAAGCGGAACGACAATATGTTGTCAATATGAATCCAAGCTCTCGTACACCGCCCGGCGACGCCTTCGCAGAGTTCGCCATCTCGGTCCTTCGCCTCGCCGGACATCTGACCTCCGAAGGAGATAGGCTCGCGCAACCATCCGGCCAGAGCAGCGCCCGCTGGCAGGTTCTGGCCGCGGCTCGACATGCTGCCATGTCGGTTGCCGATACCGCGCGTGCACTCGGGCTCGCCCGGCAGGGGGTACAGCGCATTGCCGACATTCTGAAAGCCGAGGGTTTGATAGAGTACCGGGACAATCCCGCACATCAGCGCGCGAAGCTGATTGTGCTCACGCCGCGGGGCGAGACGGTCCTCGCCGAGATCACCGCACGCCAGACCGTCTGGGCGAATGAGCTTGGCAGCGAAGTCGGAGAGGAAAAGCTGCGGCGGGCGACAGTGCTCGTCGGAGAAATCATCGCGCTCTTCCGCGAGCGCGGTGCGGCGGCCCCGCCGTAAGCGCCGCCGGCAAAACGGTTGTTGCAAACGAAGACGGCAGCGGCGGTGTCGCCGGCTATCGCTACGCTACCCTTCCGCTCCTCGTTCCCGTGCCTGTCACCGGAATCCAGCCAGCCCAAGTCCTTGGGCTGGAAAGAACTCCCGCGCCACGGGCGTAGCGCTGCTGGTCCTTGTGACAAGCACAGAAATCAGGAAAACACGAAATCACAATGATCTCAGGTCGGGCCGATCTGAAATCATGAACGTGATCGATTCCAAGAAGACGCGGGATGCGGACGGAAAACCGCAAGCAATTTTCCTCATCCCGCTACAAGCGCAAGCAACCGTCCGTCAGCCGCCGCGCTCGATTTCCGCGAAGATCTCCTCCGCGGCTGCCTTCGATTTTCCGGGATACTTGATGCCCTTGACCGCTTCGAGGTTCGTCGGCTCTCCGACCACGATGGCGCCGATCATGCCCATGCCCAGATGCGGCGTGCATTGATACATGTAGACACCGGGCTCGCTCAGCGTCACGCTGACCTCTTCGTTGATCTTGCCCTTCCAGCTCTCTGCCCCTTCCGGCGCACCGCCCTTCATCAGAGCTGAATTGTGCCCCTTGTTCGTCGCCACGAAGGTGATGGTGTCTCCGGGCTGGGCACGCACGACTGCGGGCTCGAATGCCATTATCCGGCCGTCGGCGGCCTTGTTCAGCATTTCGATGCGAAATTCCTCGGCCTGTACCTGACCTGCGTACGCCGCCCCCAACATCGCCAAAAGCATCATTCTTGTCTTCAACGCACTCTCCTCTGCTTGACGAGCAACGCTCGCATGACGCCGATCACTCGGCCTTTCCGGCAACCGTCGAGACATAACGCGCAACGGCCTCGATTTCTTCGTCCGTGAGGATTTCGTTGGCCGGCATCGGGCCTATGCCGTTGATGACGGCCGTGCTCACCCTCTCCGCGTCGGGTGCGAGTTCATCGAGATTGGGTCCAACTTCCCCGACGGCCTCCGCATCCGCCAGCGTATGACAGAGCGCACACTGCGGTTCCGACCGTTCGAGGAATATCTCTTTACCGAGTGCAAGCTTGTCTTCTTCGGCGGATGCCGTGATCGTCGACAGGCCGATGGTTACGCAGGTGAGCACGGCCGCGATCCGGCGGCTTGAAGCATAGGTCATTTTCTGATCCGAAACTGATAGGGGAAGATCGTGAAACAGGGTTCCGCGGCATGCGCAGCGGAACCCTTCCTTTCATCAGGAGACGGTGAGCTTGACGCCCGGCGCACGCCAGCCGTTGTGGCTGTAGCCGCCTCCATTCATTTCGCTTTCCTCGGGCTGTACGTTGCCCTCGGTATCCGTCGCACGGCTGACGAGCGTGTAGGTCCCGGGCGCCAGGTCGGCCGAGAGGACGAAGACGCGCCAGGCGAAACGTCCAAGGTCGGGTCCGACGAACTCGGCTTCCTGCCACGTCTGGCCGCCGTCCACAGAGACTTCCACGCTCTTGCAGGCATTCATTCCGCCGAAGGCGACGCCTGCAATCTGAACCGGGCCCGCTTTCGCGGCCTCCTGCGCGGTGGTGATCCAGGACTTCACGGGCTGCTCCCAGACCGATGGCTGGTCGGGCGCACCTTTTTGCCCGAGCGCATGAAGGCGATAGCTGGACTTCTGGATCTTCGCGTCCGTCTCTGCCTCGGTCAGGGCGACCGTCTTCACATATTTGATGTTGTTGACGCCCGAATAGCCCGGAACGACCATGCGCAGCGGGCCGCCGTGGGCGAGGGAAAGAGGCCTCCCGTTCATCTCCCATGCCAGGATCACATTATCGAGGTTCGAGATCGGGACCGAGCGCTCGACCACCAGAAGCTTGGGGTCGAGACCTGCCGGAAGCTCCTCACCGCCCGTCCCCGTGATGAAGCGGGCGCCTTCGGCAGGCCCGCCCAGGGCCTCGACAACGGCCTTCAGAGGGACGCCGCTCCAGATGACGCAGCCCGCAGCACCCACCGTCCAGGGCGTGCCGCTCATTTTCTGACCTTCCGTCAGTTGATCCTTGAAATATTTGCGTCCATTGCCCGAACATTGCAGCACAGTCGCCGCCGTCACCAGGCCCAGAGTCTTCAGCTCGGCGACCGTGAGCGTCCGCGGCTCCTTTACGCCTGATATCTCCACCTTCCATCCGTCGCGATCGGCAAGAATCGATTCGGGAGGCGTGTTGACGTTGTTGCGGATGTAGAGCTTATCCTCGGGCGTGATGACGCTGGTGCCGAACTCGCTCCGCTTGGTCTCCAGCGTCTTGTCACTGTGAACGATCAGCGCGTCGGCGTCTTTCCAGGCAATGTAGTCGGGCAGAGGCTTCGTTTCCTTCGCCTGCGCAAGCCCCACCGGTACCGGCAGCGACGACAGCTCCGGCGCTCCCGGTCAGAAAACTCCGCCGCTTCATGGTCAGCAAGTCAATCAAGTCGCGTCTCCCTTTTCCGCAGGGCAGCATGCCCGGTCGATCTTCTTCGAATGATCGGAAGAGACGAGTGACGGCGTGGAAAATTCCCTCCGTCGGATTATTTTTCCGAAATCCGACGGTGCCGCGACTTATCGAGCGGTCAGCCGACGCAGGGTTGGCGCATCACCCCGAGGCTGGCGATGAGCCCCCCTCCCTGGCGCTCCCCTTCGCTCGCGAGCTTCAGGGAACCGGCGAGAAGGGCGAAGCGGGCTTCGTCCATGCCTCGGGCGACGAGCAGGAAGCCTTCGGCGCCGCCCGACCAGGAGGCGTGAAGAAGTCCGCCTTCGCTCGACAAGTCGAATTCCTGTCTCGCGTCGGGGCGAGTGAATCGAAAAAGGCTCAGCCGACAACCGGAGCGCCCGACATACCCCGTATGCAGGGCGGCTTTGCCGTCCACGGACGTGTCGCGCACGAAGGCGGGCGTCAAGCCGGCTGCGGTCATTTCCGGTGCAAACAGGTCCGCGGGCGCGGAAGCCGGAAGCACCGGCGGCGCTATTGAGCCCCCGACCCATGCAGCATGTTCCAGAGCGGCATCGCGAACCGCCGCATCCACCGGCCCTCCCGGCGCCCTCGCGCCCCCGAACCAGGTCGCCGCGAAGACCAGCAGCGTGACGCACGCACCCGCAGCAAACGACAGCATCCATCTACTCACCGGCCGCGGACGAGGCACGGTGACCACGACGATTTCCGGAGCCATCCCAGCCACCGCGGCCTTGACCTCCGACAGCTTCGCCGCGTGCCGCGCGACGGCCTCGTCGGACGCGATCAGACGCGCGACGCGCGACGCTTCCTCCGGCTCGAGCTCACCGTCGACATAGGCACTCAAGATTTCGGGATCGATCTCGTTTTCCGTCATTTTCGGCCTTCTCGTTGCCGGGTGAGCTGGACGACGTTGGCCTCGCCGAGCTGCGCTGCCAGTGCCCGTCTGGCCCGGCTGACGCGGCTCATGACGGTACCCTTGGGCACGGCGATCATCATTGCCACTTCCTCGTAACTGAAACCGGATATATCGACGAGTGCAAGTATCTCCCGGTGTTCCGTGCTAAGCCGGGTAAACGCCTGGCGCACGGAAAACGCATCGACCAGCACGGTTTCCGGCGCGACCGGCGCGGGCACCAGATCCGTGATGAACTCCTGTTCCAGGTCGGACCGGCGGCGGCGAGAACGGGACTGATCGATCCAGATGTTGCGCAGGATGGAGAACAGCCATGCGCGAAATGCCGGCTCCGTTTCGGGCACGTTTCGCGCATCCAAGGCGCGGGCGATGCACTCCTGGAAGATATCCTGTGCTCCGTCGCGATCGCGCGAAAGCGCGACGGCATAAGCGAAAAGCCGCGCATAATGCGGTTCCAGTCTCCGTTCAACGCGCGAGCGCATGATACCCGACATGACACCCGATCAGGGCTGCTCGCGTTCCCGCCTCGATTCTTCCGGTTCGTCCCATTTTTCCTCCGCGGCGTAGAGACGAGCGAGTTGCCCCGCTTATTCCATGATGCGCTCCCTCCGCTCGCGATTTTTCGGCGCGCTTGCCGGCTCCATCAGGTCAGTGCGAGAAGATCTGCCCGCAGACGTTGCGCGCCGCCCTCCCCCAGACCTTCGTCGAGCGCTTCATGGGTTGCCTTCCAGATCGGCAGGGCTTCGGCGAGCAGCCGGCCACCCTCCGCCGTCAGCCGCACGCGTTTCAGACGCCTGTCGCCAGGGTCGGCGAACGCCTCTACAAGGCCCCGTCGCTCCAGCGGCTTCAGCGCCGCCGTCAAGGTCGTGCGGTCCATGGCGAGCACGGCGGCAACCGCGCTCATGCTCGGCGGGTCCGGCCGGTTGAGCGACATCATCAGCGAGAACTGACCATTGGTAATCTCGAGCGGCCTCAGCGCCTCGTCGAACCGGCGGGCGAGCGCCCGGGCGGCGCGCTGGACATGCAGGCACAGGCAGGTGTCCCTGACGAAGAGCGTGGTGGAAAAAGGTATCGGCAGCGGCTTTGACATAAAATAGTAATGTTGATATCAACATAATTAGTCAAGCGCCGGCATGAGGCGAGCACGAAGGAAGCACGGAAGGATCCTTCGGCCGCTGAGCGGCGTTTCAGCGCCGCGATGGGGACGCTGTGCACGACCATGGGAGAGAATCGTGAAAATAGAGCCGCAGGAAGAACACCGATGGCTGGAACAGCTGCTCGGCGAGTGGACGGTCACGTCAAAGGATTCGACGGGAAGCGGCGAGGACAGCCAGCCCTGGATCGAAAACGTCCGCTCGATGCACGGTCTCTGGGTCGTGTGCGAGGGACAGGGCATCATGCCCGGGGGGAGCCCCGGCCAGACTTTGATGACGCTCGGCTACAATCCCGACACCAAGCGTTATCTCGGCACCTGGATAGGATCCATGATGACGCATATGTGGGTCTATGACGGCGTGATCGAGGACGACGGGAAGACGCTTGCCCTCAATTGTGAAGGCCCCGATTTCGAAAATCCCGGCAAGACTGCACGATATCAGGATAGAATAACGCTCATCGACGCGAACAGCCGAACCCTTACGGCCCGCGTCCAGACCGAAAGCGGCGACTGGAAAGAAATGATGCGCGCGGAATACCGCCGCCGCTAGAGAGGAATCGAGGAAAAGTGCGCGCGGTTTTCCGCCCGCATTCCGCGCTGACTTACAGGCGATCACGTTCACGATTTCAGGTCGACCAACGACATGAAGCGCGTGCGGACGGACCGGAACTAGCCTTCGATTGCGTTCGCGTCCCCCCACGCGACCGTCCGTCGCCACCCGCAACGACACATCCAGAACAACCGGAGGACCGACAATGCATGGGAAATTCGTCTGGTACGAACTGATGACGACGGACATGAAGGCGGCGGAAGCCTTCTACAAGGACATCGTTGGCTGGAGCGCACGCGACGCGGGAGTGCCCGGCATGAACTACACGCTCTTTTCCGCCGGAGACCACCAGGTAGCGGGTCTCATGACGATGCCGGAAGGTGCGCTCGACATGCAGATACCGCCGGCATGGCTCGGCTATATCGCGGTCGACGATGTCGACGAGACCGCCGCCAAACTCGCCGCCGAAGGCGGAACGGTCCATCGAGCGCCGGAGGACATTCCGAATATCGGCCGCTTCGCGATCGTGACCGACCCGCACGGCGCCGCCTTCGCCCTCTTCAGGGGCGACGGCGATCCGCCACCGGCCATGGAACAAATGGCTGCCGGCAATATCGGCTGGCACGAACTGATGGCCGGCGACCTCGACACGGCCTTCAGCTTCTATTCCAAGCTGTTCGGCTGGACCAAGGACCAGGCGATGGATATGGGCGAGATGGGCATCTATCAGATCTTCGCCCATAATGGTCAGCCGATCGGCGGGATGATGACCAGACCGAGAGAGGTTCCCAATCCCTTCTGGCTCTACTACTTCAATGTCGAGGCGATTGACGCGGCAATCGACCGGGCGCAATCCGGCGGCGCGAAGCTGTTGATGGGTCCGATGGAAGTGCCCGGCGGAGCGTGGATCGCGCAGTTCACCGACCCTCAAGGGGCGCTCTTCGCGCTGGTCGCGCCGAAACGCTGAAGGTTGGCGCCTCTCGAAATGCGGGAAGGCGGCGAACATCGTCGCCGCTGTCCTGCTCCGGCGATCATCTCATGCCGGTGCCGGTACCGGCGAAGTCCGGCGCCTGCCCGCGTCCTGCCCCGGCGTGACGCGGGCATGGCGGGCGAGAAAATCGAGGACGGCGCGGACGCGCGCGGGCAGAGCGCCGCCCTGGCCGAGATAGACCGCGTGAACCTCCTCGAGATCGCCCGGATTAAGGTCTTCCAGAACCGGCACGAGCCGCCGGCCGCTGACGTCTTCCCTTACGGTGAACTCCGCAAGCCGTGCCAGCCCGGCGCCGGCAAGCGCCAATTGGCGCAACCCCTCGCCATCGCTCACCTGTACCGCCCCCGAGGCCGGCAGCACCACCGTTTCCCCGCCTCTCCTCAACGGCCAGCCGTCGACGGCGCGCGCGTAGCAGAAGCCGAGCCGCTCATGCTCCTTGAGCTCCTCGATCGACGACGGCATTCCGTACCGTTCTATGTAGGACGGTGCCGCCACGATCATCATCCGCGTCGCCCCGAGCTTGCGCGCAATCAGCGTCGAGCTCTTCAGCGGCCCCGTGCGGACAGCCACGTCGGCGCGCGCCTCCATCAGGTCCACGACGGCGTCGGTCATGACGATGTCGAGGCTGACAGCAGGAAAATGCGCCCGGAACTCGGGCACCAGCGGCATCAGGACGTGGGTGCCGAACGAGGCGTTGACGTTCAGCCGGACCCGGCCGACAGGGCTCTCGCCGGCCGATGCAGATCGCTCCGCCTCGTCGATATCGGCGAGGATGCGCACCGTGCGCTCGTAGAATGCATGTCCCTCCGGCGTCAGCTGCAGCTTTCGCGTCGAGCGGTTCACCAGCCTCACGCCAAGCCGCTCCTCGAGGCGCAGCACGAGCTTGCTGACGGCCGAAGGCGTCATCCGGTAATGGCGGGCAGCAGCCGAAAATCCGCCAAGCTCCACCGCCTTCGCAAAGATCTCCATTTCGCCGGAGCGATTGACCGAGGGTCTCGACATATGAATTCAGCTCACAGATAATATTCCCGGCGACAGTCTATATCCAAAGCGAGTACAGCTCCATCTTCATGTGACTGATTCATGAGCAAGAGTGGAGTTGCACCTATGGAATATCGACGGCTTGGTTCCTCGGGACTGAAAGTACCGGTCCTCAGCTTCGGAGCGGGCACCTTCGGCGGCAAAGGGCCGCTCTTCGGCGCCTGGGGCAGTACGGATGCGTCCGAGGCGCGCCGCCTCGTCGACATTTGCCTGGAGGCGGGCGTCAATCTTTTCGACACGGCAGACGTCTATTCCGACGGCGCTTCGGAAGAGGTTCTTGGCGCCGCGATCAAGGGCCGGCGCGACGACGTCATTCTGTCGACGAAGCTGTCGCTTCCTGTCGGCGAAGGGCCGAACGCCGCCGGCTCGTCGCGCTCGCGCCTGATCAGCGGTGTGGAAAAGGCGCTGAAACGGCTCGGAACCGACTATATCGACCTGCTGCAACTGCACGCCTTCGATGCCGGAACGCCCGTCGAAGAGGTGCTGTCGACCCTCGACACGCTCGTGCGCTCGGGCAAGCTGCGCTATGTCGGCGTTTCCAATTTTTCCGGCTGGCAGCTGATGAAATCCCTCGCCGCCGCCGACCGCCACGGATATCCGCGCTACGTCGCCAACCAGGTCTATTATTCGCTGGTCGGCCGCGATTACGAATGGGAACTGATGCCGCTCGGTCTCGATCAGGGCGTCGGCGCACTCGTCTGGAGCCCGCTCGGCTGGGGGCGGCTCACCGGCAAGATCCGCCGCGGCGAGCCCTGGCCCGAGGGCAGCCGCCTACACGACACCGCCTCCTTCGGGCCGCCGGTCGACGAGGAAAAGCTCTACGACGTCGTTGAGGTTCTCCATGCCATCGCGCAGGAAACCGGCAAGACCGTTCCGCAAATCGCCATCAATTGGCTTCTCCAGCGCCCGACCGTTTCGAGTGTCATTATCGGCGCGCGCAATGAAGAGCAGCTCAGACAGAACCTCGGCGCCGTCGGCTGGTCGCTCACCGCCGAGGCGGTTGCCCGGCTCGACGCGGCGAGTGTGACGACCGCCCCCTACCCTTACTTCCCCTATTACCGGCAGGAGGGCTTCGCGCGGATCAACCCGCCGGTCGTCTGAAGAAACGGGACATGCACGCAAGCGGCGAAGCCGGCAGCTCCAAACGGGCCTGCCGGCCATCTGCCGAAAGCTTCGCCAGCGAAACATTCAATGTTTGTGATACATGGTCGAATCGGAATCGGCGGTTCAGCCGATGATGTTGCGCGAGCGGGGCGTCCGGCAGGAGTTGGAATGACGAAGAGGCAGGCGGCAGGGCCGGAACAGATGAGCCGAATCGAGGGCGGCCCGGCCTATGGCTATTGCGCCTTGCCCGGCGTCGCCGACGAAATGCTCGACGCGCGCGGCAACGTCCGGCCGGTATGGCAGCGACTGGTCGCGACGCTCGGCCGCATGGACGAGACGGATCTTGCCAACCGCTTCGCCCGCGCGGACCGGTACCTGCGCGATGCCGGAGTCTTCTATCGTGCCTATGGCAAGGAGAATTCCGAACGCGGCTGGCCGCTTTCGCACATTCCCGTATTAATCGACGAGGCGGAATGGGCCACCGTTTCCGCCGGCCTCATCCAGCGGGCCGAACTGCTCGAGCGGGTGCTTGCCGACGTCTATGGCGAGAACCGGTTGGTCAGGGCCGGCCTGCTGCCTCCCGCGCTCATCGCTTCCAATCCGGAGTTCCTGCGCCCGATGGTCGGTCTCGAACCGGCGAACGGACATTTTCTGCACTTCTGCTCCTTCGAGATCGGACGCGGCCCCGACGGAAACTGGTGGGTGCTTTCCGACCGGACCGAGGCGCCCTCCGGCGCCGGCTTTGCGCTCGAGAACCGGGTGGCGACGACGCGCGCCTTTTCCGACCTCTATGCAGAAAGCCATGTCCATCGCCTGGCGGGATTCTTCGGCGCCTTCCGCGACACGCTGCAGGGGCACAAGCAGCATGCGGACGACCGCATTGCCGTGCTCTCGCCGGGCTTCGCCAACGAGACCTATTTCGAGCATGCCTACATTGCCCGCTATCTCGGTTTCATGCTGCTCGAGGGCGAGGATCTGACGGTTGTCGGAGGACGGGTCATGGTGCGCACGGTGGCCGGCCTGAAACCCGTCGGTGTGCTCTGGCGCCGCCTCGACGCATCGTTTGCCGATCCGCTGGAGCTCAACCAATCCTCCCATATCGGCACCCCGGGCATCGTCGAGGCGCTGAGGGCCGGCTCCGTCTCGATCGTCAATGCACTCGGATCCGGTATCCTGGAAACGCGTGCCTTCCTGGCTTTCATGCCGGCGATCTGCCGTCATCTGCTCGGCGAGGAGCAGAAGCTGCCGTCGATCGCCACCTGGTGGTGCGGACAGGAAGCCGAACGGCGGCATGTCGCCGGCAATATCGAGCGCATGGTCATCGGCCCGGCCTATTCGACGCGGCCCTTCTTCGACGACGAAGGCCAGTCGGTACTCGGCGCCTCCTTTCGCGAAAGCGCCGGGACCTCCGTCGGCGAATGGCTCGCCGCGGACGGCGGCAAGCTGGTGGGCCAGGAGGCCGTTACGCTGTCGACGACGCCGGCCTGGGTGCTTGGCCGGCTCACACCTCGACCGATGAGCCTCCGGGTGTTTGCCGCGCGCACGCGCGACGGCTGGCAGATCATGCCGGGCGGCTTCGCTCGCATCGGCTCCGGCGATGACGTGGCGGCAATAGCAATGCAGGCCGGCGGCACTGCCGCCGACGTCTGGATCGTGAGCGGCAAGCCCGTCGACCGCACGACTTTGCTTCCGGCGGAGGAGAGCTTCACCCGAAACCTGCCCGGCAGCCTGCCCAGCCGGGCTGCGGACAACCTCTTCTGGCTCGGCCGCTATATAGAAAGGGCGGAAGGCGCCCTTCGGGTTCTGCGCGCCTGGCACGGGCGTTTCGCCGAATCCGCCGATGCGAACATGCCGCTCCTGAAGGACGTGAGCGACTACCTCGCCGTACTCGGAATCAACACCGGAGAGCCGGTACCGGACAGCCTGCTTTCCAGTATCGACAGCGCCCTTTTCAGCGCCGGGAACATCCGCGACCGCTTCTCGCCGGACGGGTGGCTCGCGCTCAACGACCTCTCCAGAACGGCGCGGAAGTTCCACGCGACCGTTCAGGCGGGCGACGACGCCACGCACGCGATGACGGTCCTTCTGCGAAAACTCGCCGGCTTCGCGGGCCTGGTGCACGAAAACATGTATCGCTTCACGGGATGGCGGTTCCTGTCGATCGGACGCTATCTCGAACGCGGCCTGCATATGACGGGACTGCTCGGCCACATGTCCGGGCCGGAGGCTCCCGACGGCGCCTATGACATGCTGCTGGAGATCGGCGACAGCGTCATGACGCACCGCCGGCGCTACAACGTCAACACGGCGGCACCGACGGTCACCGACCTTCTGGCGCTCGATCCGCTCAATCCGCGCTCGGTGCTTTATCAGCTCAACGAGATCAAGAAAGAGGTCGAGCTTCTGCCGAATGCCTTCGTCAACGGGCAGATGTCACCGTTCTATCGCGAGACGATGCGGCTTCATTCCGGGCTTGCGATCATGACGCCGGAGCAGATGGATATGGCCGTCTACAGGCGCCTGATGCAGGATCTCGAACGGCTGTCCGAACTGCTGGCGCAGACCTATCTCGGCTGAAGGAGATGGCTGCCGTGCTCTACGACATCAACCTGAAGATCACCTACGGTTACGAAGCTCCGGTAAGCGGCGGAAGACATCTCTTACGTGTCCTGCCGGTATCCATTCCCGGGCGGCAACGTCTTGTAGCCGGATCCGTGACTTGCCAGCCGGTGCCCTTCGAACGCCGGGAAGGCAAGGATTTCTTCGCCAATCACACGACGTCGATCCTGTTCCGCTCCGTGCATGACCATCTCGTCATGCGGATGCAGGCGCTTGTCCAGGCCGAGGCGCCGGCGCTCACGGCCGACCTCTCGCCTCCGCTCGGCAGTCTTGCATCCGAGCTTGCCGCCTGCTGGTCGGTCGACGCCGAATCCCCGCATCATTTCCTGGGTCCGAGCCCGCTCCTTCCCGCCGTGCCGGAGATCGCCGCCTATGCCCGCGCGATCGCCGGCAACGCTATGACGGTCGAGCAGATCGGAGCCGCCGTCTGCGATCGCATCCACCGCGACTTCGCCTACGACCCCGAAGCGACCACCGTGAGCACCACCCCCGGCGAGGCCTTCGAGCTGAAGCGCGGCGTCTGCCAGGACTTCGCCCATGTGATGATCGTGGCGCTGCGCAGCCTCTGGATCCCCGCCGGCTATGTCAGCGGGTTCCTGAGAACCCTGCCGCCGCCGGGCCGGGACCGGCTGGAAGGCGCCGACGCGATGCATGCCTGGGTCCGCTTCTGGTGCGGCACCACGGGCGGCTGGATGGAGCTTGATCCTACCAACAATATTCCGGCCGGCATCGACCACATCGTCGTCGGCCATGGCCGCGACTACGGCGATGTCGCCCCTGTGATCGGGGTGCTGAAGGGCTACGGCCGTCACACGACGGAGCAGGCCGTCGACGTCGTACCCGTCGGCTGACCCGAAACGGCACATATGTCCTGCTTCGGCACGGCCGCACCGGGCGAAATTCCATTAGTAGCCATGGGTTTTTCAGGAGCTTCGCTAAAATTCAACCGATTTCCTGAACTTGAGAGCAAGGTATCGCCGCTAATTGTCGCCTCGGGCTTGCAATGTATTTGCTGGGGTGTTCACAGATGCGAAGACGTTCAATCATAAGCCGATCCTTCTTGGCGATGCTGCGCGATCGGGGCGGCAATTTCGGAATGATGACGGCGCTGCTCGCGCCACTGCTCCTGGCCGTGGGCGGAGTGTCCGTCGATGTCGCCAACATGCTGATGACAAAGAACCAGCTTCAGGACGCAACCGACGCGGCAGCGCTCGCGGCGGCTTCCGCGCTCGTATCCGATGCGAAACCGGACATCGAAGAAGCGAAGGCGATCGCACGCAAGTTCCTGAAGACCCAGACGGCAGTGGCCTCCGCGACGGACATGCCGGGCGAGGAACAGCAGGTTGGCACCCGCCAGGCTTCGGAGAGCGAGGGACCGGCGGCCGCCGCACCACAATGGGACGACATCAACACGACGGAGATCAATATCGCCGCGACGGCGAACGGCGCGAAGGGGATGTCGTTCCAGGTCACGGTCGCCAACAAACACCGCCTCCAGCTCAATGCGATGACACGCTTGCTCGGTCAGGAGTCGGTCGAGATCGAAACTCAGTCGACCGCCGAGAGCGCTACGGAGAGCAAGAACGCCCTGTCCATGTATCTGGTGCTCGACCGCTCCGGTTCGATGGCGTGGAAGACCAACACGGTCAACACGGCAAAGGCGAAATGCCAAAACTACACGGAAGCGAACTGGAGCAAGTATCCGGACCTGAAGGCGACCAGCCCCTGCTACGTCACCAAGGTCGACGCCTTGAAGGCAGCCGTCGCCGACCTCCTTCGCCAGCTTGTGACGGCGGACCCGGAATCGATCTATGTCCGTACCGGCGCGGTTTCCTACAACTCCGCTCAGGACACGGCGAGCGGTCTCTCCTGGGGCACGAAGGGTGCAGCCGACTATGTCAACGCCCTCGTGGCAACGGGCGGAACTGCCTCCGGCAGCGCCTTCAAGACCGCCTACCAGAAGGTGACAGCCTTGACCGAAGACAGCGCGCACGGCGCCAGGAACGGACAGGTGCCGACGAAGTACATCGTCTTCATGACCGACGGCGAAAACAACTACGCCAATGACGATACCGTCACCAAACAATGGTGCGACACGGCCAAGGCGAGCAAGGTTCAGGTCTACAGCGTAGCTTTCATGGCGCCGGACCGCGGCCAGAAGCTGCTGAAATACTGCGCCTCGTCCTCCTCGCATTATTTCGAAGCGGACGAGGCGTCCGATCTGGTCGCCGCCTTCAAGGCGATCGGTGAACGCGCCTCTGCACTGGCTTCCCGCCTGACGAAATGACCCGGGAGTCCGGCTGAAGTGCCGCCCGGTCCTGCCGGGCGGCCTTGAGCTTGAACTGCCGCCGGGAGCGGGGGCTGACAAGCATCTGCTGTTTTAATCCTTTTAAAAACACCTGTTGCAAGCGCTTCGGATCGATGCATAAATTGCCTTGAACCTGGTCGGTTCCGACCTGGGGCTTTCCGAAATGCAATAAGGGTATGACAGTTCTCATGATGACTCGGCTCTCAACCACCGAACTGCCGCAACCCGCCCTCAGATCCTCGGAACCCAGCCAGCTTGCAGTCGAGATCCTCGAGCGTCTGAAATACCGCATCGGCAAGGACCCGAAAGTCGCCAAGCCGCACGACTGGCTGACGGCCGCCATCCTCGTGGCGCGTGACCGCATCACCGACAAATGGATGGACTCCACCCGCAAGACCTATTCGACCGGCGCCAAGCGCGTCTACTACATGTCGCTCGAGTTCCTCATCGGCCGTATGATGCGCGACGCGATGACGAATCTCGGCCTCATGGACGAGATGCGCGATGCGCTCGCCTCGCTCGGCGTCGACATCGACGTGGTTGCGGCTCTGGAGCCGGATGCGGCGCTCGGCAATGGCGGTCTCGGCCGCCTCGCCGCCTGCTTCATGGAATCCATGGCGACCGTCGATGTGCCTGCATACGGCTATGGCATACGCTACATGCACGGCCTTTTCCGTCAGCAGATGGCCGACGGCTGGCAGGTCGAACTGCCGGAGACCTGGCTCGCTCACGGCAACCCCTGGGAATTCGAGCGCCGCGAAAGCTCCTACGAGATCGGTTTCGGCGGCAGCGTCGAAACGGTCAACATCGACGAGGAAGTGCAGCGCTACGTGTGGAAGCCGGCCGAGCGCGTTATCGCCACCGCCTTCGACACGCCGGCCGTGGGATGGCGGGCAACGCGCGTCAACACGCTTCGCCTCTGGGCCGCGCAGCCGATCGACCCCATCCTGCTCGACGCCTTCAATGCCGGCGACCATATCGGGGCGCTGCGCGAAAGCAACAAGGCGGAAAGCCTGACGCGCGTGCTCTATCCGGCCGACGCCACCCCGGCCGGCCAGGAACTGAGGCTCCGGCAGGAATATTTCTTCTCCTCCGCCTCGCTCCAGGACATCCTGCGCCGTCATCTGCAGCAATATCCGGATTTCACGTCGCTGCCGGACGCCGTCGCCATCCAGCTCAACGATACGCATCCGGCAGTCTCCGTCGCCGAGCTGGTGCGTCTCTTGACCGATGTCCACGGGCTCGATTTCGAACAGGCCTGGGACATTTCTCGGCGGACCTTCTCCTATACGAACCACACGCTGCTGCCCGAAGCACTCGAGAGCTGGCCCGTTCCGCTCTTCGAGCGATTGCTGCCGCGTCACATGCAGATCGTCTACGCCATCAACGCCAAGATCCTGATCGAGGCACGCCGGGAGAGGCACGCGACGGACGAGGCGATCCGCAACATCTCGCTGATCGACGAAACGGGCGACCGGCGGGTGCGCATGGGCAATCTTGCCTTCGTCGGCTCGCACTCGATCAACGGCGTATCGGCTCTCCACACCGACCTGATGAAGGAAACGGTCTTCGCCGACCTTCACGGGCTCTATCCGGACCGCATCAACAACAAGACCAACGGCATCACGCCGCGCCGGTGGCTGATGCAGTGCAATCCGGGTCTTTTCGGCCTGATCCGGGAGGCGATCGGCGACGAGTTCATGGACAATACCGAGGCACTTCAGGCCCTCGACGCCTTTGCCGACAAGGCGGATTTCCAGGAGCACTTTGCAGCCGTCAAGCGCGCCAACAAAGTGCGGCTGGCAAAGCTGGTCCAGGCGAATCTCGGCATCCGGATCGATCCCTCGGCGATGTTCGACATCCAGATCAAGCGAATCCACGAATACAAGCGGCAGCTGCTGAATCTCATCGAAGCCGTGGCGCTTTACGACCAGATCCGCTCCCATCCCGAGCTCGACTGGGTGCCGCGCGTCAAGCTCTTCGCCGGCAAGGCGGCACCGAGTTATCATAACGCCAAGCTGATCATCAAACTTGCCAATGACATCGCCCGCGTCATCAACAACGATCCGGCCGTCCGCGGGCTCCTGAAGGTCGTCTTCGTCCCCAACTACAATGTGTCGCTTGCGGAAGTGATGGTGCCGGCGGCCGATCTCTCCGAGCAGATCTCGACGGCGGGCATGGAAGCCTCGGGCACCGGCAACATGAAGTTCGCGCTAAACGGAGCGCTGACCATCGGCACGCTCGATGGCGCCAATGTCGAAATGCGCGACTGGGTCGGTGAGGAAAACATCAAGATCTTCGGCATGACCGCCGAGGAGGTGGGCAAGGCGCGAGCGGAAGGACACAATCCGCGCGCCGTCATCGAAAATTCGCGCGAACTCTCGCAGGCGCTCGATGCGATCGCTTCCGGCGTCTTCTCGCCCGACGACCGCAATCGCTTCTCCGGCCTCGTGGACGGGCTCTACAACCACGACTGGTTCATGGTTGCAGCCGATTTCGAGGCCTATGCCAAGGCCCAGCGCGAGATCGACCAGCTCTGGACCACGCCGTCCGCCTGGTATTCGAAGGCGGTCCGCAACACCGCCCGCATGGGCTGGTTCTCGTCCGATCGCACGATCCGGCAATATGCCGGAGAGATCTGGAGAGCCGGATGACGGTTCCGCCCGGCAAGGACCCAGCCCCCGCCCCGCCAGGCATGCTGCCAGCGCCGGAAATCGCGGCAATACTTTCCGGTACCCACAACAACCCCTTCGCCGTCCTTGGCGTTCATGCCGCCGGCAAGACCTATGTCGCCCGGTGCTTCGTGCCGGGCGCGGACACGGTGGTCGCGGAAACGCTCAGCGGCAAGGAACTCGGCACGCTCGAGCGGCGCGACGAGGCCGGTTTCTTCGAGGGTCCGGTGGCGTTGCGCAAGGAGCAGCCCATCCGCTACCGCGCCCGCAACGACGGCGGCGAGTGGACCGTCATCGACCCGTACAGCTTCGGCCCCGTGCTCGGGCCGATGGACGACTACTATATCCGCGAGGGCTCGCATCTTCGCCTCTTCGACAAGATGGGCGCGCACCCGATCAGCCATGACGGCGCCGAGGGCTTTCACTTCGCCGTCTGGGCGCCGAACGCCCGCCGCGTGTCCGTGGTCGGCAGTTTCAACGACTGGGACGGACGCCGACACGTCATGCGCCTGCGCGCCGACACGGGCATCTGGGAGATCTTCATTCCCGGCGTGCCCGTGGGGACGCCCTATAAATACGAAATCGTCGACAGCAATGGCACGCTGCTGCCGTTGAAGGCCGACCCCTTTGCCCGACGTTCGGAGCTCAGGCCCGACACGGCTTCGATGACCGCAGGCGAGATCGCCCAGGACTGGGAGGACGAGGCACATCGTCGTCACTGGGCCGAGATCGATCCGCGCCGCCAGCCGATCTCGATCTACGAGGTCCATGCCGCCTCATGGCAGCGCCGCGACAATGGCGACATGCTCACCTGGGACGAACTGGCGGAAAGGCTGATCCCCTATTGCGTCGATATGGGCTTCACGCACATCGAGTTCCTGCCCATTTCGGAATATCCCTATGATCCGTCCTGGGGCTATCAGACCACGGGTCTCTATGCGCCGACCGCACGCTTCGGCGAGCCGGAGGGCTTTGCCCGTTTTGTCAACGGCTGCCATAAGGTCGGGATCGGTGTCATCCTCGACTGGGTGCCGGCGCATTTTCCGACCGACGAACACGGGCTTCGCTGGTTCGACGGCACCGCGCTTTACGAGCATGCGGATCCGCGCCAGGGTTTCCATCCCGACTGGAACACGGCAATCTACAATTTCGGCCGTCAGGAGGTCGTTGCCTTTCTGGTCAACAACGCTCTTTACTGGGCGGAAAAATTCCATGTCGACGGCCTGCGCGTCGATGCGGTCGCCTCGATGCTCTATCTCGACTATTCGCGCAAGCATGACGAATGGGTGCCGAACGAATATGGCGGCAACGAAAATCTCGAGGCCGTGCGTTTCCTGCAGACGTTGAACACCCGCATCTACGGCATTCACCAGGGCGTACTGACCATCGCCGAGGAATCGACTTCCTGGCCGAAGGTCTCGCACCCGGTGCATGCGGGCGGGCTCGGCTTCGGCTTCAAGTGGAACATGGGTTTCATGCACGACACGCTGCAATATCTCTCGCGCGAGCCCGTGCACCGGAAGTTCCACCACAACGACATGACCTTCGGGCTGCTCTACGCCTTCAGCGAGAATTTCGTGCTGCCGCTGTCCCATGACGAGGTCGTCCACGGCAAGGGGTCGCTGATCGCCAAGATGGCCGGCGACGACTGGCAGAAATTCGCCAATCTCCGGGCCTATTACGGCTTCATGTGGGGTTATCCCGGTAAGAAGCTCCTTTTCATGGGACAGGAATTCGCCCAATGGCGCGAGTGGTCCGAGGACCGCGGCCTCGACTGGAATCTGCTTGAATACAATCTGCATGAGGGGATGCGCCGTCTGGTGCGCGACCTGAACGGCACCTATCGCTCGAAGCCGGCGCTGCATGCGCGCGACTGCGAGGGCGACGGCTTCGAATGGCTGATTGCCGACGACCGTGAAAATTCCGTCTTCGCCTGGCTCAGGAAGGCGCCCGGAGAAAAGCTGGTCGCCGTCGTCACCAACTTCACTCCGGTTTACCGGGAGCATTACGACATACCGCTTCCCGTGGCAGGGCGCTGGAAGGAAGTGCTCAACACCGACGCGGAAATCTATGGAGGCTGTGGCAAGGGCAACGGCGGCGCCGTCCAGGCAGAGAAGAGAGCGAACGGAGAGACAATCGCCACCATCACGCTGCCGCCTCTGGCGACGCTGATGCTGGAGCAGGATTAGAGCGTCCCGCCCGACGGGGACTGGCTCGGCGGGCGGAACAGGAGGAAATCGTTTGGGCGCGAGGCGTCGAAGAGACGCCAAGCAGTCCCCCGAAATGATTTTGGGGAGGAAAAATGGTGGAAAAACGTACGCAACCCCTGGCCCGTGATGCCATGGCCTATGTTCTCGCCGGCGGCCGCGGCAGCCGGCTCAAGGAACTCACCGACCGGCGTGCGAAACCTGCCGTCTATTTCGGCGGAAAGGCGCGGATCATCGATTTCGCGCTTTCAAATGCGCTGAATTCCGGCATCCGGCGCATCGGCGTCGCCACGCAGTACAAGGCCCACTCGTTGATCCGGCACCTCCAGCGCGGCTGGAACTTCTTCCGGCCGGAGCGTAACGAGAGCTTCGATATCCTGCCGGCGAGCCAGCGTGTCTCCGAAACGCAGTGGTACGAAGGCACCGCCGACGCGGTCTATCAGAACATCGACATCATCGAGGACCACGGCGTCGAATACATGGTGATTCTCGCCGGCGACCACGTCTACAAGATGGACTACGAACTGATGCTGCAGCAGCACGTCGATTCGGGCGCCGACGTGACCGTCGGCTGCCTGGAAGTGCCGCGCATGGAGGCGACGGGCTTCGGCGTCATGCATGTGGACAATGCGGACCGCATCATCGCCTTCGTCGAGAAGCCGGCCGATCCGCCGGGGATCCCCGGCAATCCGGACATGGCACTCGCGTCCATGGGCATCTACGTGTTCCACACGAAATTCCTGATGGACATGCTGCGTCGGGATGCCGCCGATCCCAAATCGAGCCGCGACTTCGGCAAGGACATCATTCCCTACATCGTCGAACACGGCAAAGCGGTGGCCCACCGCTTCACCCATTCCTGCGTCCGGTCCGACTTCGAGCGCGAGGCCTATTGGCGCGACGTCGGCACCATCGACGCCTATTGGCAGGCCAATATCGATCTCACCCATATCACGCCCGAGCTCGACATCTACGACAGCACCTGGCCAATCTGGACCTTCTCTGAAATCAAGCCGCCGGCCAAATTCGTCCATGACGACGAGAACCGCCGTGGCTCGGCCACGTCCTCGCTCGTATCGGGCGATTGCATCATTTCGGGTGCCGCTCTCAACAGGAGCCTGTTGTTCACCGGCGTCCGGGTGAATTCATACTCCAGACTCGAAAATGCCGTAGTTCTCCCCGACGTGACGATCGGTCGGCATTCGATTCTGCGCAATGTCGTCATCGACAGCCGCGTCGTCATTCCGGAGGGCCTGGTCGTCGGTGACGATCCGGAGCTCGACGCTAAACGCTTCCGCCGCACGGAGAGCGGCGTTTGCCTGATCACGCAAACGATGATCGACAAGCTGGGAATGTAGCCGAGTATGAACATCCTGTCAGTTGCGTCCGAAGTCTACCCGCTGGTGAAGACGGGGGGCCTCGCCGATGTCGTCGGCGCGCTGCCCTCCGCACTTCTCCCGCATGGTGTGCGGACGCGCACGCTGGTGCCCGGCTATCCCTCGGTGCTGAAGAAGCTGAAGAAGAAAAAAACGGTCGGCCGCTTCGACAACCTCTTCGGCCATCCAGCCACGGTGCTTGCCGCCGAGGTCAACGGAATGGACCTGCTCGTCCTCGACCAGCCCGCTCTCTATGCCCGGGACGGTGGCCCTTATCTCGATTCGACCGGGCGGGATTACCCCGATAATTTCCGACGCTTCGCCGCACTGTCGCTGGCGGCTGCGGAGATCGCGGGGAACGGCATCATCTCCAACTGGAAGCCGGACATCGTTCACGTTCACGACTGGCAGACGGCACTCACCCCCGTCTATATGCGCTTCGGCCCGGCGCCGGATCTGCCGACGGTGATGACGATCCACAACATCGCCTTTCAGGGTCAGTTCGGCGCCTCGGTGTTCCCGGAACTGGCGCTGCCGCCGGAAGCCTTTTCCACGCAGTTCGTCGAATATTATGGAGATGTCGGCTTCCTCAAAGGCGGCCTGCAGACGGCAAGCGCAATCACGACGGTCAGCCCTTCATACGCGCAGGAAATCCTGACGCCCGAATTCGGCATGGGTCTTGACGGGCTCCTGTCGAGCCGTGTCGCGGACCTGACGGGCATCGTCAACGGCATCGATGGAGACACGTGGGACCCGCAGACGGACCCGCACCTTCCGGCGCATTACGGGCCCGGCACGCTCAAACGGCGCGCCGGCAACCGCAAGGCGCTGGAAGAGCGTTTCGGCCTCGAAAAAGGTCCGGGGCCGATCTTCTCCGTCATCAGCCGCCTCACCTGGCAGAAGGGCATGGACCTCGTCGCCGAAGCCGCCGACGATATCGTGGCTCTCGGCGGCAAGCTCGTCGTGCTCGGCTCCGGCGATCCGGCGCTGGAAAGCGCGCTTATGGCAGCCGCGTCGCGCCACCGCGGACATATCGGCATGGTGACCGGTTATGACGAGCCGCTGTCGCATCTCATGCAGGCAGGCGCCGATGCTATCCTCATTCCGTCACGTTTCGAGCCTTGCGGCCTGACGCAGCTCTATGGCCTGCGCTATGGTTGCGTTCCGGTCGTGGCCCGCACCGGCGGTCTCACCGACACGATCATCGACGCCAACGAGGCGGCGCTGTCGGCGAAGTGCGCGACCGGCTTTCATTTCCTGCCGGTGAACACCGACGGGCTAAAACTTGCGATCCGGCGCGTCCTGCGCGCATACAATGAACCCAAGCTCTGGGCACGCCTGCAGAACCAGGGCATGAAATCCGACGTTTCCTGGGCCAAAAGCGCGGAACGCTACGTCTCGCTTTACTCCGCTCTTCTCGCGAAAGGCTAAACAGATGACAAGAACCGTCTCGACCAACCCCTATGGGGACCAGAAACCCGGCACCTCGGGCCTGCGCAAGAAGGTCCCGGTATTCCAGCAGAAGAACTATGCCGAGAACTTCATCCAGTCGATTTTCGACTCGCTCGAGGGCTTCGAAGGCCAGACGCTGGTGATCGGCGGCGACGGCCGCTATTACAACCGCGAGGTCATCCAGAAAGCCGTCAAGATGGCGGCGGCGAACGGCTTCGGCCGCGTGCTCGTCGGCCGCGGCGGCATCCTCTCGACGCCAGCCGCATCCAATATCATCCGCAAATACAAGGCCTTCGGGGGCATCGTGCTTTCGGCAAGCCACAATCCCGGCGGGCCGACCGAGGATTTCGGCATCAAGTACAATGTCGGCAATGGCGGCCCGGCTCCCGAAAAGGTGACGGATGCGATCTTCGCCCGAAGCAAGGTGATCGACAGCTACAAGATCGCCGACGCGCCGGACGTCAATCTCGATGTCGAAGGCAGCCAGCAGGTCGAGGACATGACCGTGACGGTCATCGATCCCGTGGCCGATTACGCCGAATTGATGGAGAGCCTGTTCGACTTCGATGCGATCCGCAAGCTGATCGCCGGCGGCTTCCGTGTCGTGTTCGACGCGATGAGCGCGGTCACCGGGCCCTATGCCAAGGAGATCATCGAAAAACGGCTCGGCGCCCCGAAGGGCTCGGTCATGAACTTCATACCGCTGCCCGACTTCGGCGGCCATCATCCGGACCCGAACCTCGTTCACGCCCGAGCGCTCTACGAGACGATGATGGCGCCGGACGCCCCGGATTTCGGCGCCGCGTCCGATGGCGACGGCGACCGGAATTTGATCATCGGCAAGGGAATCTTCGTCACTCCGTCCGACAGCCTCGCCATGCTTGCCGCCAATGCGCATCTGGCGCCGGGCTATGCCAAGGGACTTGCCGGGATCGCTCGCTCCATGCCGACGAGCGGCGCGGCCGACCGTGTCGCCGAAAAGCTCGGCATCGGCATCTATGAGACGCCGACCGGCTGGAAATTCTTCGGCAACCTGCTCGACGAGGGCTTGGCGACGATCTGTGGCGAGGAAAGCGCCGGCACCGGATCGAACCATGTACGCGAAAAGGACGGGCTCTGGGCCGTGCTGCTCTGGCTCAACATCCTCGCCGCGCGCAAGGAAAGCGCACTCGAAATCGCCCGCAAGCACTGGGCGACCTACGGCCGCAACTATTATTCCCGGCACGACTACGAAGAGGTCGACACCGATGCGGCCAACGGCCTGGTTGCCGCGCTCCGCGACAAGCTCGCCGCGCTGCCCGGCAAGAGCTTCGGCGCGCTCACGGTCGAGACTGCCGACGATTTCTCCTACCACGATCCGGTCGACAAATCGGTTAGCAAGAACCAGGGCATCCGCATCCTCTTCGAGGGCGGATCCCGCGTCGTCTACCGCCTGTCGGGCACGGGGACGTCGGGGGCGACGCTGCGCGTCTATATCGAACGCTACGAGCCGGATCCGGCGCGCCACGATCTCGATACGCAGGAAGCGCTTGCCGATCTGATCGCCGTTGCCGACGAGATCGCCGAGATCAAGGAGCGTACCAACCGCGACCAACCGAGCGTAATCACCTGAGGGTGCTGTACCAAGCGCCACTTCCTGCGCCCCCTCTTACCCCCCTCTGCCCTGCCGGGCATCTCCCCCACAAGGGGGGAGATCGCCTCGTGGCAAGCCCATGCGATACTAGACTTCGAAAGAGGCTCCCATGCCGACGACCGGAATTTCACCTCTCGGCGTGACGCGCACACCCGACGGGAGGCGCTTTGCGGTCTGGTCGCACAATGCCGCCCGCATCGATCTCTGCCTGTTCGACGAAGCGGGCGACACCGAACTCAGCCGCCTGCCTATGCTGCGCGAGGGCGATGTCCACAGCATCGCGCTGCCCGACATAGCTGCCGGCACCCGCTACGGCATTCGCGCCGACGGGGTCTACTCGCCGGACCATGGGCTTTGGTTCGATCCGTCGAAACTTCTGGTCGACCCCTATGCGGTGAGGCTCGACCGGCCCTTTCGTCACGACCAGCGGCTGACGGTCTTCGGCGAAGAGACGGCGCACCTCGTGCCGAAGGCCATCGTGACCGAGGCAAAACCGCTGGAGCCGAAGCCGCCGCTATTTCAGACCGGGGGACTGATCTACGAGATTGCAGTCAAGCCGTTCACCATCCTTCATCCGGACGTGCCGGAAAGGAAGCGCGGCACGGTGGCTGCTCTCGCCGAACCCGTCGTCATCGATCACCTTACGAAGCTCGGCGTTTCCGCGGTCGAACTCATGCCGATCACGGCCTGGATCGATGAGCGGCACCTGCCTCCGCTCGCTCTCCACAATGGCTGGGGCTACAATCCGATCACGCCGATGGCGCTCGATCCACGCCTGGTGCCGGGCGGCATCGAGGAGTTGCGCATGACCGTGGAGGTCCTGCACGAGGCCGGTATCGGCGTCGTCCTCGATCTCGTCTTCAACCACTCCGGAGAGAGCGATCGCTTCGGTGCCACGCTTTCGATGCGCGGGCTCGACAACCTGACCTATTATCGCCACGCGACGGGCCACCCGGGCGAGCTCATCAACGACACCGGCTGCGGCAACACGATCGCCTGCGACCATCCGGTCGTCCAGCGTCTGATCCTCGACAGCCTGCGCCATTTCGTCCTTGCCGCCGGCGTCGACGGCTTCCGCTTCGACCTCGCATCGATCCTCGGCCGCGACATGGGCGGCTTCCGCCGCGATGCCGCGCTGTTCTCGGCCATCTGCGCCGACCCCGTCCTTTGCGACCGCGTGCTCATCGCCGAGCCCTGGGACACCGGCCCCGGCGGCTACCAGCTCGGCAATTTCCCCCATTCCTTCCTCGAATGGAACGACCGTGCCCGCGACGACATCCGCCGCTACTGGCGCGGCGACCGGCACGCGATCGGCGTCCTTGCAACCGCGCTCGCCGGCTCCTCGGACAGCTTTTCCCGCTGGGGCGAGACGGCCACGCGCAGCGTCAACTTCATCGCCGCCCATGACGGCTTCACGCTGATGGATCTCGTTTCCTACGCCCGCAAGCACAATGAGGCGAACGGTGAAGGCAATCGGGACGGCCACGACGAGAACTTCTCGTGGAACAACGGCGCCGAGGGTCCGATCGACGATCCGGAGATCGCCGCCTTCCGGCAACGCGATGTCATGGCGCTCCTCGGCACGCTCTTCACCTCGCGCGGCGCAGTCATG
Source organism: Sinorhizobium sp. 22678 (assembly GCF_052044265.1). Lineage (NCBI taxonomy): Bacteria > Pseudomonadati > Pseudomonadota > Alphaproteobacteria > Hyphomicrobiales > Rhizobiaceae > Sinorhizobium > Sinorhizobium sp. 22678. Next base: position 315,244 of record NZ_JBQEMS010000002.1, read on the forward strand.
CTGACGGCCGGGGATGAAGGCGGGCGCAGCCAGGGTGGCAACAACAACGCCTATGCGCAGGACAATGCCGTGACCTGGCTCGACTGGAGCAAGCTCGACGGCAAGCTCGTCGAGCATACCGCCAGGCTTTCCGCCATGCGCCGGCGCTTCTCGGTCTTCGGCGAGACCGGGTTCTTCACCGGCAGCGGCGACGTCGCCTGGCTGCGCCTCGACGGGGAGCCGCTTACGGTGGAGGATTGGGAGCACCCCGCAACCGACAATCTCGTCGTGATGCTCGCGACCGACGACCGCCGTCAGGGGCGCCCGACCCGACTTGCGGTGGTCATCAACCGCAGCCACTCGCCGCACCCATTCCGCCTGCCTTCGAGCCTTAAGGGCGAATGGCGCGACGCACTCTCGGACCTTAGCGCTCCTTCTCTCGCACCGGCCCGTTCGGTCACCTTTTTCGCCGAGGTTTTCGAGAGCGCTCCGAAGAAAAGGGTCTAACGGTTTTCTGCCCGGAAGTGCCCGGCTCCAGAGAGTTGGATGGTTTCGCTGTTTCAAGAAAACAGTGAACCATCTCAAGACTTAGGACCACTTGCTAGACCTTGCCGAGCCGGCCTATAGATCAGCGGGGAGGCCCCATTTTCAGGAAAATCATATGCCGCAGGATATTTCACTTTCCGATATCAAGGATCTGATCGGCAAGGAGCTCGGCGTCTCCGACTGGATCACCGTGACGCAGCAGACGATCGACCGTTTTGCCGAGGCGACGAGTGACTTCCAGTTCATCCATACCGACCCGGTGCGCGCTGCGGCGGAGACGCCTTTCGGCGGCACCATTGCGCATGGTTTCCTCTCGCTGTCGCTGCTTTCGGCGATGAACTACAATTGCCTGCCCAAGATCCGCGAGCAGACGATGGGCATCAATTACGGCTTCGAGAAGGTGCGCTTCGTGGCGCCGGTCAAGAGCGGCGCGCGCGTGCGCGGCCGCTTCACCATGGCAGACGCACGCTTCCGCGGGGCCGGCATGCTGATGATCACCTATGACGTCACTGTCGAGATCGAAGGCGAAAGAAAGCCTGCCCTGACCGCCACCTGGCAGACGATCATCCAGTTCGACCCGAAGGATCGGCCGGACGATGTCTGAGGGGAGACCGGACGGGACCCACGTTCGCCATGCCTTCCGCAGCCAGGCGAAGTCCTGTGACGAGCTGGGATCGCAATTTACGGCCCGACTCTGCCGTCTCGTCGCCGACCGGATCGGTGCGGACTCGCGGGTAGGCGAGCGTGTTCTCGGCTGGTCCGGCGACCCGACTTCGAAGGGCGATTCCGTCGCGCTCCGCCTTGCCGGTGCTCTGCACGCGCTGGTTCTGTCCGGCCGCAGCGCGGCCCTCGGCGCGTGTTATCCGCCGAACCGGACGGACGACGACACTCTCTGGCAGGCGATCGCTCAGGCTATGGAGCGGGAAGCCCCCTTCGTCCTCGATCGTCTCACCTCCGCGCCGCAGACGAACGAGGTGCGCCGCTCGGGCGCCCTGCTTCCCGGTTTCCTCACCGTGGCACAGCTTTTCGGGAAGCCGTTGATCCTTTCCGAGATCGGCGCCAGCGCCGGCTTGAATCTCCATTGGGACCGCTACCGCTACGATCTCGCGAACAGCCATTGGGGCGATGCAGCCAGCCCCGTGAGCATAGCCCCCGAGTGGTCGGGAGCAGCGCCGCCTCTGCGACCCGTCGAAGTGATCGAACGCGCCGGCTGCGACATCAACCCCCTCGATCCGGCCGATAGCGAGGATCGGCTACGGCTCCTCTCCTACGTCTGGGCCGATCAGCAAGACCGGATCGACCGCACGCGGCAGGCGCTGGAGCTTGCCGCCTCCCAAAGGAGCCTTGTCGAGCAGGCGGACGCGATCGACTGGCTGAAAACACGGCTGGCGCACGTCCATCCGGGCGCTGTCCACGTCGTCTATCACTCGATCGCCTGGCAGTATCTGCCGGAAGCTGCGCGGGAAACGGGCGAGGCCCTGATCGCTGCCGCCGGGGCGACCGCGACATCCGAGGCCCCGCTTGCCCGTTTGCAGATGGAAGCCGACGGACAGTCGCCGGGTGCCGCATTGTCATTGCAGATTTGGCCGAAGGGCGAAAGGCATCTCGTCGGCCGCGCCGACTTCCACGGACGCTGGATCGCCTGGCAGGGATGGCCGGCGGACGGCTGACCGTGTGGCGGCCGTATCAGAACGTGATCACGTGGCGTATCACGCGGCCCTGGTCGAGAAGATCGAATGCCTCGTTGATCTCCTCCAGCGGTCCGGTGCTCGACAGCAGCCGGTCGACCGGCAGCCTGCCGCGTTCGTAGAGCGCAATGAAACGCGGGATATCGCGGGAGGGCACGCAGCTTCCCATGTAACTGCCGCGCACGCTACGCTCTTCCGCAACCAGGCTCACCGCGGGGATGGCTATCTGGCTTGAAGGATGGGCGAGCCCTGCGGAAACCGTCAGCCCGCCTCGCCGCGTAATTCGATAGGCGAGCTCGAAGGCTTTTACGGAGCCCGCGGCCTCGACCGCATGGTCGACGCCGCCGCGGGTCGCCTGTCGGACAGTCTCGGCCACATCCGGATCGGCTGCAAGGAACGTGTCCGTCGCGCCCAGCGAGCGGGCAAGCTTCAGCTTGTCCTCGGCGAGATCGATCGCGACGACGCGCTGGGCGCCGGCGGCAACGGCACCCAGAAGGGCTGCCAATCCCACCCCGCCCAGCCCGATGACGGCAACGGATTCGCCCGGCCGAACCCGGCACGTATTGACGACCGCTCCGACGCCGGTCAGCACCGCACAGCCGAACAGCGCCGCCTCTACCATCGGCAGGTCCGTCTCGATCTTGACCGCGGAATGGCGCGAAACCACCGCATAATCGGCAAATCCGGAGACGCCGAGGTGATGGTTCACGGGGACTTCGCCGCAATGCAGCCGGCGTTCCCCCGAAAGCAGCGTGCCCTTGCCGTTTGCTTCCGCTCCGGGAACGCATAGCGCCGGCCGGCCTTCCGCGCAGGGGAGGCAATGGCCGCAGCTCGGCATGAAGCTCATCACCACCCGGTCTCCCGGGACGATGTCACCTACGCCGCTTCCGACCGCTTCCACGGTGCCGGCGGCTTCGTGGCCGAGCGCCATCGGCACCGGCCGCGGCCTGTCGCCGTTGATGACCGAGAGGTCGGAGTGGCAGAGTCCGGCGGCGCCGATCCTCACCAGCAACTCGTCCGGTCCCGGCGGATCGAGATCGATCGTTTCGATCGAGAGCGGCCTCGTATGGGCATAAGGCCTTCCGACCGGTGACTTCCTCAGCACCGCCGCACGCGTCTTCAAGGTCGCTCCTCCCGTTCCCGAATCCCGGTTCGACCGGCAGAACTTAGCGCGATCGCTCCTGAGGAGGAAATGGCCCTCATCCGGCTGCCGCAACCTTCTCCCCGTTTTACGGGGAGAAGGAACATGCGGGCACCGCCTCGCCCTCTTTCCAGGGCGGCGAAGAGGACTGGAGCTTGCCGCGAGTCACCTTCGCCCGGCGGGGATAGGGTGGCCGGCAGGCCGGATGAGGGGCCGGAAATTGCCTCCTCAGTGCCCGGCGTCTTCCGCGCCTTCGGCCAGCAGCCCAAACACGAAGGACGAGAACGACCGCCAGCACTCGACGCGGAACGTATCCTCGGCGGTTCGGAAAAGAACGATTTCCGCCTTGCCGAAGATCGTGCGAGAGCAGGCACCGACGGGGAAAATCGCGAGCGACAGGTCCTGCGGGCAGCCGCTGTTGATCGCCGCTTCCGCGCCCGCCCCGCTGACGTTGACGGCAGTGTTCCGGTGCGAAACGTCGACGGCCGAATGCACGGTCCCGCTCGATGCGGCCGCCGCCATCAGGTCGGCGCCGTCCTCGTCGATCACCAGCCACTCATCGGGACCGAGCCAAAGGACATGACGCCGGCCGGTCGAGGCGGACGTCTTCGGCCGCACGGGAATGGTCACGCCGAGAGCTGCCGAGAGTGCGGGAACCGCGTCGGCGCCGGCGCGCAGCGATATCCGCGAAGCGGGTTCCGCAGGGGTAAGGATCGCCGCCGGCGAGCCGCCACGGCGGCCGGCAAGCGGAGCTTTGCGTGTAGCGATTGCGTGGTCAGCCATGGAGGCGACCTCCTTCCTTGTCAAAGAACACCATGTCGCTCACCTCGACGGCGATCGTGCGGTCGGCCATCGGCACGTAGAGCGTCTGCCCGAGGCGTGCGCGGCCGCCGGCGACGACCGCGAGCGCGATCGAGCGGCCGCAGTTCGGCGACCAGTAGGACGAGGTCACATGACCGAGCATCGTCATCGGCTTGGCTTCGTTCGGATCGGCAACGATCTGCGCCCCTTCCTCCAGCACCACCTGCGGGTCCTTCGTGAGGAGGCCGACGAGCTGCTTGCGGCCTTCCTTGACGAGGTCGGGCCGCTTCATGCCGCGAATGCCGACGAAGTCCTGTTTCTTCTTCGATACCGCCCAGGAAAGGCCGGCATCGTCCGGCGTGAGGGTTCCGTCCGTGTCCTGGCCGACGATGATGTAGCCTTTTTCGGCGCGCAGCACGTGCATGGTCTCGGTGCCGTAGGCGCAGGCGCCCATCGGCTCGGCCCGAGCCCAGATCGCCTCCCACACGGCTTGGCCGTAGTCGGCCGGTACGTTGACCTCGAAGCCGAGTTCGCCGGTGAACGACATGCGGAAGAGCCTGGTCGGCACACCGCATATGCTGCCTTCGGCAACGCTCATATGGGGGAAGGCTTCGTTCGAGAGATCGATGCCCTCGACGAGCGGCGCGATGATCTCGCGCGCCTTCGGACCCTGGACCGCGATGACGGCCCATTGCTCGGTCGTCGACGTCAGCCACACCTTCAGATGCGGGAACTCCGTCTGGAGATAGTCCTCCATGTGGTGGAGGACGCGCGGCGCGCCGCCGGTCGTCGTCGTCACATGGAAGCGATCGTCGGCAAGCCGGCCGACGACACCGTCGTCATAGACGAAGCCGTCGTCGCGCAGCATGATCCCGTAGCGGCAGCGGCCGGGCTTCAGGTTGTCCCAGGCGTTGGTGTACATGAGGTTCAGGAACTTGGCGGCATCGGGGCCGACCACTTCGATCTTGCCGAGGGTCGATGCGTCGAAGACGCCGGCCACGTCGCGAACCGTCTTGCACTCGCGCGCGACCGCCTCGTGCATGTTTTCGCCCGCTTGCGGATAGAACCAGGCACGCTTCCAGTTGCCCACATCCTCGAATTCGGCGCCATGCGCCTCCTCCCAGGCATGGATCGGCGTCTTGCGGGCCGGATCGAAGAGGTTTCCGCGCGAGTGGCTGACGATCGCTCCGAAGGTCACCGGCGTATAGGGCTGGCGGAAGGTCGTGAGCCCCACCTGCGGGATTTCCTTGCCGAGCGCTTCCGCCGCGATCGCCAGCCCGTGCATGTTGGAAAGCTTGCCCTGGTCGGACGCCATGCCATTGGTGGTGAAGCGCTTGATGTGCTCGATCGAATGCATCCCTTCGCGCACGGCGAGCCGGATATCCTTGGCGCAGACGTCGTGCTGGAAGTCGATGAAGGCCTTGACTGTCGTGTCTCGCCCCGCGCCTTCCGCCGCGCCGATCATGCCGCCAGTCCATTCGAAAGCGTTGCGGCCGGAGAGCGCGACCTGACCGCCGCCTTCCGCACCCGCGGCACGGGCCGCCAGTTCACCGGCGGCGAGTGCCTCGTCGATCGTCGCCTGCAGGTCGTCCGTGCCATTGCAGGCGCCGACGGAGAGGCATTCCTGTGCATAGGTTCCCGGCAGGAACCGCTCCGTCGCCGCGTCGAACGTCACCTTGCCCCGCGACTGGGAGAAGAGATGCACCGAGGGGGTCCAACCGGCCGAGACGAGCAGGGCGTCGACCGCGATCTTGCGCGATGCTCCGCCGCCGTTGCGAGCCACACTCATGGATGCAATCCTGAGCTTGCCGGCGGTATTGACGACCGAGTGGCCGCTCAATACCTCGATGCCGAGGCTGCGGGCTTCGGCGAGCACCATGTCGCCCGGCCTGTCGCGGCAGTCGACGATCACGGCGACGTCGACGCCGGCCTTCCTCAGGTCGAAGGCCGCCTCATAGGCGGAATCATGGGCCGTGTAGATGCCCACCTTCTTGCCGACCGCGACGCCGAAATGGTTGAGATAGGTGCGGCCGGCCGAGGCCAGCATGATTCCAGGGCGGTCGTTGTTGGCGAAGACCATGTGGCGCTCAATCGCGCCATTGGCGAGGATCACCTTCTTCGCGCGCACCTGCCATAGACGCTCGCGCGGAAGCCCCTTGTCGGGGGCCGGGAGGTGATCGGTCACGCGTTCGACGAGGCCGACGAAATTGTGGTTGTAGTAACCGAAGGCCGTCGTGCGGGTCAGCAGCGTGACATTGTCCATCGCCGCAAGCGCCTTGCCCGTCGCCAGCGCCCAGTCATAGCCGGGCTGGCCCTCGATCACGGTGCCGCTGTCGTAATGCAGGGCTCCGCCGACTTCAGGCTGTTCGTCACACAGGATCACCTTCGCACCGGCATTCGCGGCCGCGAGTGCGGCCGCAAGTCCGGCAGCGCCGGCGCCGACCACCAGCACGTCGCAATGGACGTAGCGGCTTGCATAATGGTCCGGATCGGTCTCCGTGGGCGCCACGCCAAGACCGGCGGCACGGCGGATGAAGGGCTCGTAGATCTTGTGCCAGGCGGCCTTCGGCCACATGAAGGTCTTGTAGTAGAAGCCCGCCGCGAAGAAGGGCGACAACAGATCGTTAAAGCCGCCGACGTCGAACGCGAGCGACGGCCAACGGTTCTGCGACGACACCTTCATGCCGTCGAAGACTTCCTGCACGGTGGCTCGCACGTTCGGCTGCCGGCGCGCGGCATCGCGCGAAACGTCGAGCAGCGCATTCGGTTCTTCGGCGCCTGCCGAAAGGATGCCGCGCGGGCGGTGATATTTGAACGACCGGCCGACGAGATGGATGTCGTTGGCGATGAGCGCGGAGGCGATGGTGTCGCCCTCGAGCGCCGTCAGCGTCCGGCCGTCGAAGGTGAAGCGGGCGGTGCGCGCCGGCGTCAGGCGCCCGGCGCCCGAAATTCGATTGACCCCGGTCATTCTGCCACTCCTTCCAGCGCCTCGTAGGTCTCGACCGTTTCGCTCGTCTTCGGCTCGGCGTTGAGATCGGGCTTCGGCTCACCGGCCTTGTAGGTCACGTGGAAGCGGTCGCTCACCGTATCGCGAGCCGCATTGAAGAAGCGACCGCAGCCGTGGATATGCCGCCACCTTTCATAGATCAGCCCTTTCGGATTCTGACGGAGGAAGAAGTACTCCTCGAACTCCTCGTCGCTGATCTCGGCGATGTTGGCCGGTCTGACGATGTGGGCATCGCCGGCATTGCGGAATTCGAGCTCCGAGCGCTCTTCCTCGCAATAGGGGCAGTAAATCAGAAGCATCTGGAATGTCCTCGATCAGAGCGCCGCGCCTTCCTTGGAAGGCGCAAGGCCGCTCTCCGTTCTTTCTCTGAAGCGTAATCCTATCGACCTTCGCTCCGTCGGATCATGCTTTAGTGCGCAACGGCGGCCGCGGCCGCCTCGTCGATGAGCCGCCCGGTGCGGAAGCGCTCGAGCGTGAGCCCCGCGGCAAGCCGGTGCGGCTCGCCGCGCGCGATGAGATGGGCAAAGAGATTGGCCGAACCCGGCGTCGCCTTGAAGCCGCCCGTCCCCCAGCCGGCATTGAGGTAGAGCCCGGGCACCGGCGTCACGCCCTGGATCGGCGAACGATCCTGGGTGACGTCGACGATGCCGCCCCATTGCCGCATCATCTTGACGCGGCGGAACATCGGGAAAAGTTCGCAGATCGCATCCAGCGTATGCGTGATGATCTGCAGGCCGCCGGTCTGCGAGTAGGAATTGTACTGGTCGGTGCCGGCGCCGATGACGAACTCGCCCTTGTCCGACTGCGAGATATAGGCATGCACGGAGTTCGACATGACAACGCAGGGGAAGATCGGCTTCAAGGGCTCGGAGACGAGCGCCTGCAGCGGCTGGCTCTGCAGCGGCACGCGCACATCCGCCATCTGCATCAGGACCGACGAGTGGCCCGCAGCGGAGATGCCGACCTTCTTCGCACCGATGAAGCCGCGGTTGGTATCGACGCCGGTCACGCGGCCGGTTTCGTCGCGGCGGATGCCGGTCACTTCGCAATTCTGGATGATGTGGACGCCGCGATCCGAGGCCGCGCGCGCATAGCCCCAGGCGACCGCATCGTGGCGCGCAGTGCCGCCGCGGCGCTGCAGTGCCGCGCCGTTGATCGGGTAGCGGGCAGTCTTCGCTATGTCGAGCGGCGGGCAGTAGGCCTTGGCCTGCTCCGGCGTCAGCCATTCGTTGTCGATGCCGTAGAGCCGGTTGGCATTGATGTGACGCTTGAAAGACTGCTGGTCATGGATGTTGTGCGACAGCATCATCACGCCGCGCGGCGAATACATGACGTTGTAGTTCAAGTCCTGCGACAGGTTTTCCCAGAGCTTCAGCGAATGCTCGTAGATGTCCATGCTCTCTTCATAGAGATAGTTGGACCGGATGATCGTCGTGTTGCGGCCGGTGTTGCCGCCGCCGATCCAGCCCTTCTCGAGCACGGCGACGTTGGTGATGCCGTGCTCTTTGGCGAGATAATAGGCGGCGCCGAGGCCGTGACCGCCGCCGCCGATGATGATTGCGTCATATTGCTTGCGCGGCTCAGGCGAAGCCCAGTGCGGGCCCCACCCTTTGTGGCCGCGCAGCGCCTCGCGCGCCACGGCAAAAACAGAATATTTGCGCATCAGCCTGCTACTCCATGAACCCGGTAACGTTCGTTGGCGTTAGAAATCGCAAATCCGAGGACCACGCAACGTTTCTTTTGCGACGCGATCAGGCGGACTTGCGCGGTCTTGCGACATCGACGGCCCGCCGCCGCAGAGGTATTGGCGCTTTTTCCCCACGCGCTTTCTCTCGCCGCTGGACTTTCGGCACGCGATCTGTTATCCGCTCTTTCAATCGTAGGGTTCTCGCCCAGCGAACGCAAATTTATTGCCTCTCCAAACCTGATGGTGAGGCTTGCCAACTCGAAGCAAAGGAACGGGATTCACGTGCAGGTACTTGTCCGCGATAACAATGTCGATCAGGCGCTCCGCGCTCTTAAGAAAAAGATGCAGCGCGAAGGCATTTTCCGCGAAATGAAGATGCGTGACTTCTACGAAAAGCCGTCCCAGAAGCGTGCGCGCGAAAAGGCAGAAGCCGTCCGCCGCGTTCGCAAGCTGGCCCGCAAGCGGGCGCAGCGCGAAGGCCTCGTGGCCCGCTGATCGTCTTTTTTTCGACGCTTTCCAATGCAAGTGGCGGAGGCGAGGGATCGCCGCCGCCATTTTGGTATGGACACCCAGTCCGTCGACAGTCTAGCGTGACAGCTGGCGACGGTCAGCCGCCGCACTTGCGTGCTCTGTAAACGGAAAGCCGATGGCTTTCGGGCCTTGTCGCATTGAGGGATCGACTTTGACACTTGCTGCCATGACTGCGGACGTCTCCGGCCTCATCACCGAGGAGGCGAACCGCCGCCACCAGCGCAAGCCGAAGCTTGCCGCCTTTCTCGTGCTCGGCTCGGCCCTGCTCATCGCAGGATGCCAGACCGACAAGCCCGAATCGATGTTCCGTGTCGAACGGGCACAGGGCTCGGAAGAAAACATCGCCTCGCTCTCGAGCGTCATCGCGTCCAATCCGAGCGACCCCGAGGGCTACAATGTGCGCGGCTCGGCCTACGGGCGCGCCGGCGAATTCCGCCGCGCGGTCGCCGATTTCGACCAGGCGATCCAGCTCAACCCGCGCTTCCATCAGGCCTATGCCAACAGGGCGCTGGTTCAGCGCAACCTGGGCAACCAGCAGGCCGCTCTTGCCGATTACAATGCAGCGCTGCAGATCAATCCGAATTACGATGTCGCCTATATCGGCCGCGGCAATCTCTACCGTCAGGCGAACCAGCTCGACGCCGCTTTCAACGACTTCAACAAGGCGATCGAACTCGATACGGCGGACCCCCGCGCCTACCACAATCGTGGCCTGATCTATCAGGCGCGCAACCAGCACGCGCAGGCTATCGAAGATTTCTCCAAGGCAATCTCGCTCTCGCCGAGCTCACCCGAACCCTATAACGGCCGCGGCATCTCCTATGTGGCCCAGGGCGACGACGACAATGCCTTCTCCGACTTCAACACGGCCATCAACCTGAATGGCAAGCTGGCGGAGTCCTGGGCAAACCAGGCGCTGATCTACGAGCGACGCGGTGACAAGGCCAAGGCGGCGAAGTCCTATTCGCATGCCTTGTCGCTCGATCCCAAATACGAGCCGGCGCGTGCCGGCCTTGCCCGCGCCAAGGCGATGTCCTGACGTCGCCCATTCTCCGTTAGACATCAGACGCCCGCGCCTGTCGCGGGCGTCGTCGTTTCATCAAAGCCGAACAGGGTCGCGGAACCATCCTGAATTCAATCCGTTTGACCATGGCCTAGAAGCACTTCCAGGAAAAGTGTGTAACGGTTTTCCGTCCGGAAGTGCGTTGGACCAGAGCACTTCCAGGAAAAGTGTGTAGCGGTTTTCCGTCCGGAAGCGCCTGGTTTCAGCGGGTTTAGAGCGTTTCACAGTTGGAATGAACAGTGAAACGGTCCAGCACGGAGATCCGAGCCATGATTCGACAGACCCTCATTACGGCAATCGCCTTTGCGGCGCTCACCGGAGCTGCCAGCGCCCAGAATTACGTCACGCTCGGGCGTCTCACATGCGGCTCGGAAGGCGGCACCGGGCTGATCGTCACCTCCACCAAGAACCTGATGTGCACCTTCTCGCCGGCGGATGGCTCGCCTGGAGGAGTCTACGCGGGCAAGATCACCAAGATCGGCCTGGACATCGGCTCCACCGGCAAAACCGTCATGATCTGGGACGTGCTGGCGAAAACCGGCACTCCGCTGAACGAATATGCACTGGCTGGCGAATATGTCGGCGTCGGCGCCGATGCGAGCTTCGCTGTCGGTGGCGGAGCGAAGGTCATTGCCGGCGGCACGAACAAGGCTTTCATGCTGCAACCGGTCAATGTCCAGGTGCAAGAGGGCCTGAATGTCGCCCTTGGCGTGGATCATCTGGTCCTGGCGCCGGCCGGTTGATCGCGGGGCGAGCGGTGAGGCCGTCTCTTCTCCCTTCCCCGTCCGCGCCACATTGCGTGATCCGCACGGCCCACCTTGCGCGGCGCCGCAAGTCGCTGCACTGTGATGGTGATGATCGTTGCCGGACGCGGTAACGCCGGCACGACGGGATGCAGGATGAAGGAACAGCTGATCCGCGACATCGTTGTGTGGATGTCGGACGAGGGAATTCGAGGCCTGAAGGAGCAGGACCTTCTTGCCGGCTTCTGTGAACGGTGCCACGCCGCGGGCCTGCCCATAGATCGTGCGCTCGGCATCATCGATACGCTGCACCCGGAGTTCGAGGGACGCGCCTTCCAGTGGAACAGCGAAAGCGGCGAGGTTCCCGAGGTCGTGCAATACGGCTCGACCAGCGGCGGCGAAGCCCAGACCAACTGGCAGCGTTCCGTCTTCTTCCAAATGCTCAAGAACAATGAAACCGAGCGCCGCACCCGCCTTGCCGGAGAGAAGCATATTCCCTTCACCATGCTCGACACGCTCAAGGCAGAGGGCCACACCGACTGCGTCAGCATGATTCATCACTTCACCGACCGCGGCCGCATAGGGCAGATGGATTGCCTGTACTCCTATTGGACCACAAAGAAGCAGGCCGGCTTCCGTGAGGAGGACATCGCGGCACTGAGAGTGTTGCTACCCACCCTTGCGCTCGCGGTGAAGGCAGCCTCGTGCATGCGCATCATCGGGACGCTTGCGGATGTCTATCTCGGCCCCGACGCCGGCCGCCGCGTCGTCGAGGGCAGCATCGAACGGGGCTCGGCCGAGCGGATCGAAGCAGTCATGTGGTTCTCCGATCTGAGGAACTACACGCGCATAGCCGACAGCGTCGCGCCGGAGGATGTCATCCCCTTTCTGAACGACTATTCCGGCATGGTGATCACCGCCGTCCACGATCATGGCGGCAGCGTATTGAAGCTTATCGGCGACGGAGTGCTTGCCATCTTCAACGGCCGCAAACCGGCCGAGGCCTGCGCCGCCGCCATCGCGGCGGAGCGTCAGCTGCGGGTCATGCTCGCGGAATTGAACGCAAGGCGGCTCGACGAGGGGAAGCCGACTACCGACGTCTATCTGGGCCTGCATATCGGCGAGGTCTTTTACGGCAATATCGGCAGCCAGAACCGGCTGGATTTCACCGTCGTCGGACCGGCCGTCAACGAGGTGAGCCGTATCTCCGCCATGTGCCGCTCCGTCGAGCGGCACGTGATCATGTCTTCGGAATTCATCGCCGCCTGTCCGCCCGAGCATCGGGCAAATGCCGTTTCGCTCGGGCGCTTCGCGTTGCGCGGCATCGCCAGGGCGAAGGAGCTCTTCACCTGGGATCCGGAGATCGCCTCCAGTTAAATGGAGCCGATACCCTCAGTGATTGATCGCCTTGACGATCTCCTCGGTCATCTTCTTGGCGTCGCCGAGCAGCATCATCGTGCCGTCCTTGTAGAACAGCGTGTTGTCGATGCCGGCATAGCCGGAGCCGAGCGAGCGTTTGACGAAGAGGCAGGTCTTGGCCTTGTCGACGTCCAGGATCGGCATGCCGTAGATCGGCGAGGACTTGTCGTCCCGGGCCGCCGGATTGGTGACGTCGTTGGCACCGATGACATAGGCGACGTCGGCCTGGGCAAATTCCGAATTGATGTCCTCGAGTTCGAACACCTCGTCATAGGGGACATTCGCTTCGGCGAGCAGCACGTTCATATGGCCCGGCATGCGGCCGGCGACCGGGTGGATCGCGTATTTCACCTCGACGCCGTTCTCCTTGAGCTTGTCGGCAAGCTCCCGGAGCGCGTGCTGTGCCTGGGCGACTGCCATGCCGTAGCCCGGCACGATGATCACCTTAGAGGCGTTCTGCATCAGGAAGGCGGCGTCGTCGGCCGAGCCCTGTTTCACCGTCCTCTGGACCCCGTCGTCGCCGCCGGCAGCCGCCGTCTCGCCGCCGAAGCCGCCCAGGATCACCGAGATGAAGGACCGGTTCATGCCCTTGCACATGATGTAGGAGAGGATCGCGCCCGACGAGCCGACGAGCGCCCCGGTTATGATGAGCGCCAGGTTGCCGAGGGTAAAGCCGATGCCGGCCGCGGCCCAGCCGGAATAGGAGTTCAGCATCGACACGACGACCGGCATATCCGCGCCGCCGATCGGAACGATGATCAGCACGCCGAGCGCCAGCGACAGGGCGACAATCGCCCAGAAATCGAAATGGCTTTCACTGAGCGCCAACCCGACGATGAAGAAGACGACGAGTGCGGCAATCGCGAGATTGATCGCGTGGCGGTAGGGCAGAAGGATAGGCTTGCCGGACATGCGGCCGTCGAGCTTCAGGAAGGCGATGATCGAGCCCGTGAACGTGACGGCGCCGATCGCCACGCCGAGCGCCATTTCGACCAGCGCCTGGGCGTGGATCGAGCCGACCTCACCGATACCGAAGGAGGACGGGGCATAGAGTGCGGCGGCCGCCACCAGAACGGCAGCGAGACCGACGAGCGAGTGAAAGCCGGCCACGAGCTGCGGCATCGCCGTCATCGGGATGCGCTTTGCGATATAGGCGCCGGCACCGCCGCCGGCGGCCAGACCTACGACGATCAGGAGAAACCCGCCGATCGACGGCTGTGCCAGGAACAGCGTCGTGACGATCGCGATGCCCATGCCGACCATGCCGTAGGTATTGCCCTTGCGGCTGGTGGTCGGATGCGACAGGCCGCGCAGCGCCATGATGAAGAGCACGCCCGAGACGAGATAGAGGAAGGCAGCGAAATTAGCGTTCATCGGCCCGCCTCACTTTTCTTTTTTCTTGTACATGGCGAGCATGCGCTGGGTGACCAGGAAGCCGCCGAAGATGTTCACCGAAGCAAGCACCAGTGCGACGAAGCCGAAGCCGGTGGCAAGCCCCGAGGCGGAAATCCCGACCGCAAGCAAGGCGCCGACGACGATTACCGACGAGATCGCATTGGTCACCGCCATCAGGGGCGTATGCAGCGCCGGCGTCACCGACCAGACCACGTAATAGCCCACGAAGATCGCCAGCACGAAGATCGCGAGGCGGAAGACGAAGGGATCGATCGCGCCGCCGGTCGCGCCATGCGCCACCGCTCCGGCCGCATCGGGCACGTATTCGGCGGCGGTCTTCACCGCCTCGACCGCCCGTTCCAGATCGGTCAGTGCCTTGTCCAGAAGTTCGTTCGCCATCTTACTTCTCCCCCCTCATGACACCGCCGAAGGCCGGGTGCACGACTGCCCCTCCATGGGTCAGCGCCGTGGCCTTGACGAGCTCGTCCTCCATGTTCAGTGCCAGCGCCTTCGTCTCCTTCGAGACCATCGTCTCCAGGAAGGTGACGAGGTTCTTGGCATAGAGCAACGAGGCGGAAGCGGCGATGCGGCCCGCCACGTTCAGATGGCCGACGATCCTGATGCCCCCGACCTCCGTCACCTTGCCGGCTTCGGCTCCTTCGACGTTGCCGCCGCGCTCGACTGCAAGGTCGACGACGACCGATCCGGGTTTCATGGAATCGAGCATCTCGCGGCTAACGAGCCGCGGCGCCGGGCGGCCGGGGATCAGCGCCGTGGTGATGACGATGTCCTGCTTGGCAATGTGCTCGGCGACGAGCGCGGCCTGCTTGGCCTGATACTCCCCAGACATTTCCTTGGCATAGCCGCCGGCGGTCTCGGCCGCCTTGAACTCCTCATCCTCGACGGCGATGAACTTGGCGCCGAGGGAGGCTACCTGCTCCTTGGCGGCGGGGCGAACGTCCGTCGCCGAGACGACCGCGCCCAGGCGGCGGGCGGTAGCGATCGCCTGCAGGCCGGCAACGCCTGCGCCCATGACGAAGACCTTGGCCGCCGGTACGGTGCCGGCCGCGGTCATCATCATCGGCAGCGCGCGGTCATATTCGTACGCGGCGTCGATCACCGCCTGATAACCGGCAAGGTTTGCCTGGCTGGAAAGCACGTCCATGGATTGGGCGCGGGTGATACGCGGCATCAGCTCCATGGCGAAGGTCGTGAGGCCCGCGCCGGCCATGGCCGATATCGCTTCCTCGTTACCGTAGGGATCCATGATGGCGATGACGACAGCGCCCGACCGGTAGCCGGAAATCTCCTGCGCAGTCGGCCGACGGACCTTGAGGACCACGTCGGCGGTTTTCGCATCCGCCGCCGTACCGATCCGCGCACCGGCCTTCTCGTATTCCTGATCTGGTATGCGTGAACTGAGGCCCGCACCCGCTTCGACAACCACGTCGAAGCCAAGCGCCTTCAGTTTTTTCACGCTCTCGACGGAGCCGGCAACGCGTCCCTCGTTCGGATCCGATTCCTTGGCGATAAAGACGATCTCGCTCACAAATCCCCCTCCCCGGTCCGCCCCGGCTGGCCGGGTTGCGGACGTTGTCCTCCAGACGACAGCATTGCACGCCGCCTCTTCACTCACACGGTCCCCGAATCGAGCCGATTTCGGAAGAGAACCATGCGGCACCTCGATGCGCTACAGCGACCTTAGTGCACCTTACGGGGCGTCGTCGCAGCGACAGAAACTCCTCCTGCGGGGGCGGAAACATCCGCCGCCGAGACGATACTCCCACGTGGTGCGGGAAAAACGCGATGGGCCCGCGACAAAGATGGGGACCCCTCCCCATCTTCGGCGGGACGGATCAGCGACGCCGGTCAGCGAAGAAAGAAGTAACCGGCGACGTTGATGAGAATGAAAAGAACAAGCGAGCTGAAGAAGCCCATCGTCGTAAAGAAAGCAGCTGCCATCGCAATCAGCAGCGCGACGCAAAACAGAGTGCCGTATTTCGTGGCGCTGATGAAGAAATCATATGTCTTCTCGTGCTCGGAATAGTCCATCGGAGCGCCCGTTTCGACCGGTCCCGAATGATGCTCTGCCATCGTCCAATTCTCCAAAATTCTGCGGCGCCGCCGATGGCGGCCCTGTCTTATCCACCCATGACCGCTTGCCCGCGAGGCGCAACCGGTTCCTTTAGCTCCGCATACACAATGCGCCGGCCCTTCGCAACGAAAACCGCCCCGCAAGCCTGCGGCATAATCGAATGAGCACTTTCAGGAAAAGTGCATGGCGGTCCGTCGGAAGTGCGCAGGCTCGTCTGTCCATTGCCCAAGCCGTTCCGCCGGAGACGAGGGAGTACCGCGCGTCTCCCCGTTGACTTTTTAAAGGTTCTGGCGGCATGGCTTTTGCGGATAATAACCGGAGTCTGACGATGTCGAAACCTGTCGTTGCCATCCCCTGCGATTTCCGCGAATTCGACGGCAATGTCTGGCATGTTGCCGCCCACCAATATGTCCGCGCGGCGGTCGAGGGCGCCGGGCTGATGGTGTTTCTCGTTCCCGCACTGCAGGCCGGGAACGATGTGGACGAGATTCTCGACCGCGTCGACGGGGTGCTCGCCAGCGGCGCTCGCTCCAACGTCCACCCTTCGCTCTATGGCAGGGAGGCGACCGAAGCGGACGGGCCTTTCGACCCGGGCCGCGATGCGACCAGCCTGCCGCTGATCCGCCGCGCAATCGATCGCGGCGTCCCGCTGTTCGCGATCTGCCGCGGCATACAGGAGCTCAATGTCGCGCTTGGCGGCACGCTTGCGAGCGAGATCCAGGAGCAGCCCGGCATCTGGGACCATCGCAAGCCGGAAGTTCCGGATCTCGATGTCGCCTATGGCATTCGCCAGGATGTGGTCGTGAAGGAAGGAAGCTGCCTTGCTCCGGTCCTCGGCACCGGCCGCGTAAGGGTCAATTCGCTGCATCGCCAGGCGATCGGCGCCGCCGCTCCGCGCCTCGCAGTCGAAGCCGTGGCCGACGACGGGACCATCGAGGCGGTCTCGGTCATCGGCGCCAAGGCCTTCGCCGTCGGCGTGCAGTGGCATCCCGAATACTGGGTGCGGACCGACGCCCCGTCAGCCGCCCTGTTCAAGGCCTTCGGAGATGCCGCGCGCGCCTATCGTGAGAGCAAGGCCAGTTAGGTTAGACCACTCTACGCCGGAACGGCGTCTCGACGACCGGCGTCAAAGCCTCGCCGGTCGAGAACCATGCCTTCAGATTGTCGACCACGAGATCGGACATCGCGTTGCGCGTGACGACCGACGCCGACGCCACATGCGGCAGCAGAGAGACATTCGGAAACGAAAGGAGCGCTTCGGGAACATGCGGCTCGTTTTCGAAGACGTCGAGGCCGGCTCCGGCAATGGTGCCGTTCCGAAGCGCGGCGATGAGCGCCGCCTCGTCCACGGTCGATCCCCGGCCGACATTGATCAGCACGCCCTTCGGGCCGAGCGCCGAAAGGACATCCACATCGACAGCCCTCAGCGTGCTCGCCGTCCCGGGTACGATGACGATGAGCGTGTCGACGGCCTCGGCCATACCCGAAAGGGTCGGATGATAGGTGAAAGCGAGCCCTTCGCGCGGCGTTCGCGTGTGGTAGGCGATCGAGACGCCGAAGGCTTCGAGCCGCCGTGCGATCGCAAGGCCGATCCGGCCGAGGCCGAACAGCCCGACCGTACGGCCGCGGAGCGATAGCGGCGATAGCGGGAAGGCGCCCTCGCGCGCCCAGCGACCCTGGCGCAGCCATTGCTCGGCCTGCGGCAGGAGGCGCAGCGTGTTGAGGAGGAGGCCGATGGCCGTGTCGGCGACTTCCTCCGTCAGGACATCAGGCGTATTGGTGACGACAATCCCTCGGGCTGCTGCGCGCGAGACATCGACGCCGTCGTAGCCGACGCCGAAATTCGCAACGATCTCGAGGCTGGGGAATGCATCCATCAGCGGCACCGGCAGCTTGCCCGAAACGGCGATGCCGGAAACGTCGCGCATGTCGGCTGTCACGAGAGCCGCATCGGCGCGCTCGATGCACACGGTCTCGAACATTTCCGGCAATCGTTCGAGGACCCTCGGGTTGATCTTGCCGGGCACGAGAATTCTGGGACGACTCATCGGGTTTCCTTTCCGGACATAGCGGGAATGCGGGCGAACACTCACGCATCCTGTTCAGACGCGGAGGAATCGATCAAGCCGTTACCCGCAGCGGGCCGGTCGACTGGCGGATGCGCATTTCCGGCTTGATCAGATGGATGCCGTCCGGTTCATGGCTGCCGGAAAGCTTGTCGAGGAGCGCGCGCGCAGCGCTGCGGCCCACCTCCGCCTGGCCGTTCCAGACGGTCGTCAGCGCGGGCGTCGCGATCGACGCTTCCTCGAGGTCGTCGTAGCCGGTGACCGAGATGTCGACGCCCGGCACGAGGCCGGCGCGGGCAATGCCGTTCATCATCCCGATGGCGACCAGATCGTTCCAGCAGACGACCGCGGTCGGCTTCTGCGGCAGTGAGAGGAGATGCACGGCGGCCTCGAAACCGCCCTGCTTGGAGCGCGGCCCCGGGATGCGCAGGTCCGGATCGACCTCGATATTCGCCTTGCGAAGCGCATTGACGTAACCCTGATAACGGTCGCGGCCGGTGGAGGTCTGGTCGGTTCCCCCGACCATCGCGACGCAGCGATGGCCGAGCCCGATGAGGTGATTGGTCGCGAGCGAAATGCCATAGGCGTCGTCGCCGCGGAAGATCGGGACGTCGAGCCCCTCGATCGAGCGGGCGATCAGGATCGCCGGCATGCCGTTGTCCTCGGCAAGCTGAATATCCTGCGGCGGCGTGCCGATGGCGGGCGACATGATGACGCCGTCGCCGCCGAGCTGCAGCAGCGTCTCGATGAAATCCCGCTGCTTTTCGACGGAATCGTAGTGGTTGGACAGAATGAAGGTTTGCTTGTCGCGATCGAGCTCAGCCTCGATCGCCTTGAGGATCTCACCGTAGAACGGGTTCATGATGTCGTGCACGACGACACCGATGATGCCCGAGCGCGACGTCCTGAGACTTGCGGCACGGCGGTTGTAGATATAGCCGAGTGCGCGCGCCTGCTCCTTGATCTTGTCGCGGGTGACCGCCGCCACCAGCGGGCTGTCGCGCAATGCCAGGGATACCGTCGCCGTCGAAAGGCCGAGTGTTTCCGCGATTGTCGAAAGCTTGACCTTTTGCGCCACCATATCCCCCGTTGCAGTCGCTGCCGTCAGCCAGTTTAAATTCCTTTAAACTGTTTAAAATATCGCTGCAATCGGGAAGTTCAAGCCGCCCGGTTCTCACACCGCGGCTCAATCCGCAGCTCTGGCGGCCTGCAGATTGCTGTCGACAGCGCGCAGGAGCTTCATGAGAGTGCGTACCTGCTTGTCGGTCAAACCGCGTGTTGCGAGCTTCTCGGAATGCTGGCCCGCTTCCGCGATGATCTGCAGGCGATCACGGCCGAGCTCTGTCAGATAGACCTTGGTCAGCCGGGCATCGTCCCTGTCCGGCCGGCGTTCGAGGAAGCCTTGCGCTTCCATGCGGCCGATCGTGCGCGTCATCGTCGGTGCCTTGACCCCGAGCTTGCCCGCCAGCGCCCCGGCCGTGAGCCCGTCGGTTTCGGCAAGGGCGAGCATGACGCCGTCCTGCCCGGCATAAAGGCCGCTCGCGACGAGGTTGCGAGAGAGTACGGTGCGCATCGAGCGGGCCGCCTGGACGAGAACCGAAGCCAGATCGTGATCGTTCGCCTCGGCGACGATCTCGTCCTTCTTCTTGCCGTTCTTGCCCTTCCTTTCGGCTTTGCTCTTCTTGCCCATTGGACCTCCCGCCGAATCCCCTACACTACACTTATAGCAATAAGGCTTGAGTTTACGAACTGTATGACTCAAATAACGATTTTACGACAAACCACGCCGAGGTCCGAGTAGAAATGTCGCTGCCGAAGCCCCGATGGACCGACAATTCCGCCGCACTCGAACCTGTCGAGCGGCGGGACTGGATCGCGGTGCTCCCGCTCGGCGCACATGAACAACACGGGCCGCATCTCCCATTCGAAACGGACCGGCTGATTGCGGCGGGCATCGTCGAACGCGTTATCGCCGCACTCCCCCAAGCCCTGCCCGTGACCTTCCTGCCTGTCGAACCGGTCGGCTATTCGATCGAACACATGGACGTGCCCGGCACCCGAACGCTCGCCTATGACGAGGCGGTCGAACGTTGGCTCGGCATCGCCGAGGACCTCGCCGGACTCGGCATCCGCAAATTCGTGATGCTGAACGCACATGGCGGCAATTCGCCCCTGATGACCATCGTAGCGACGGAGGCGCGGATACGCTTCGGGATGCTCGCCGTGGCGACGAGCTGGACACGCTTCGGACAGCCGGACGGCTGGATCGGCGCCGAGGACAAGGCAGTCGACATCCATGGCGGCGATATCGAGACCTCGGTCATGCTGGCGCTCCATCCGGACAAGGTGGACATGGCGAAGACCCGCGACTTCCCCTCGCGCCAGAGCGAGTTCGCGCGTTCTTTCAAGCATTTGCGCGCCTACGGCCCGCACGCCTTCGGCTGGAAGATGTCGGATCTGAGCCCGGACGGCGTCGCCGGCAATGCCGCCGCCGCCACCGCCGAGCGCGGCGAAGCGCTGCTTGCGCATGCTGCGAAAGGCATCATCGAACTGCTCGAGGATGTGAACGCCTTCGATGCCGGCGAGCTCGACTGATTTTTTCTTTCGCGTCGATCGCGACACAGGTCTGTATTTGCGCATCGCCACCTCATCTCTTATATGAGAACCCAGCCATCGATGCCCGCGGCGCATCGCCAACCCTCGAGGTTCCCATGACCGAAACATCCGCGCTGAAGCCGATCCCCGTCACCGTGCTCACGGGCTATCTCGGCTCCGGCAAGACGACGCTTCTGAACCGCATCCTCAGCGAGAATCATGGCCGCAAATATGCGGTCATCGTCAACGAATTCGGCGAGATCGGCATCGATAACGACCTGATCGTCGAGTCCGACGAGGAAATCTACGAGATGAACAATGGCTGCGTCTGCTGCACCGTTCGAGGCGACTTGATCCGGGTCGTCGAAGGACTGATGCGCCGTCCCGGGCGCTTCGACGCGATCATCGTCGAGACCACCGGCCTTGCCGACCCGGTGCCGGTCGCGCAGACCTTCTTCATGGATGACGACGTTCGCGCCAAGACGGAACTGGACGCGGTCGTGGCGCTCGTCGACGCCAAGCACCTGCCGCTGCGTCTGAAGGACAGCCGCGAGGCCGAGGACCAGATCGCCTTCGCCGATGTGGTGCTTCTCAACAAGACCGACCTCGTGACGCCGGAGGAACTGGAGCGCGTCGAGGCAACCGTGCGCGTCATCAATCCGTCCGCCCGCATCTATCGCACGCAGCGCTCCGAGATCGACCTCGGAAAGGTGCTCGACCAGGGTGCCTTCAATCTCGACAGGGCGCTCGAAAACGATCCCCACTTCCTCGATCAGGACGATCACGACCACGTCTGCGGTCCCGATTGCGACCACGATCATCACCATCATGATCACCACCATCATGATCATGATCATGATCATGAGCATGATCACGACCACCACCACCATCACCATCACGACGGCCCCTCGCCGATCCATGACGTGACGGTGCAGTCGATTTCGCTGCGCGGGGGCGAAATGAATCCGGATCGCTTCTTCCCCTGGATCCAGAAGATCACCCAGACCGACGGTCCGAACATCCTGCGCCTCAAGGGCATCATCGCCTTCGCCGGCGACGCGGAGCGCTATGTCGTCCAAGGCGTTCACATGATCATCGAAGGCGATCACCAGCGCCCGTGGAAAGACGGCGAGAAGCGTGAAAGCAGGCTCGTCTTCATCGGCCGCGATCTCGACCGCGAGAAGATCGAGCGCACCTTCAAGGCCTGCGAAGTCCCGGCATGATCCCGGATAAGTCCATGCTGAAAACAGAAAGTCCGTCAAACTGATGCCGACCGTCGCTCCGCTCGATCTCGAAGGTCACGTCGTCGGCGTGGCTTTCCTCAAGGATGTTCCCTTCTTCGCCGGGGCCGCCGGCACGATCCACCGGCTCGATCACGGCCACAAGACGACCGAAGCACATGACGGGCTGCTGTCCCTCGTTGTCGACGAGGCGAACGACACGCTGCTGACCGGCGGCGAAGACGGCAAGGTAATGCGCATTTCGGCAGACGGGACGGCGAGCCTCGTTGCCGACACGGGTCGCAAATGGATCTCGCAAGTTGCGGCGGGACCGCAGGGTGCGGTCGCTTACGCCTACGGCAAAACGGCGCATGTCCGCCTTTCCGACGGTACCACCAGGGACTTTCCCGAGCAGCGGACCGTCGAAGGCATCGCCTTCGCACCCAAGGGCCTGAGGATCGCCTCCGCGCGCTACAACGGCGTCTCGCTGCACTGGGTGGCCATGGCAGGCCAGCCGGTCGATCTCGAATGGAAGGGCGCCCACACCGCCGTCACCTTCTCTCCCGACGGACGCTTCGTCGTCACCGCAATGCAGGAAAATGCGCTGCATGGCTGGAAGCTCGACGCGAAGCCCGGCGCCGAGGCGCGCCACATGCGCATGACCGGCTATCCGGCCAAGGTGAAGTCGCTTTCCTGGTCAGCGAAGGGCAAGTGGCTCGCATCGTCCGGGGCGCCGGCGGCGATCGTCTGGCCATTTCAGGGCAAGGACGGGCCGATGGGCAAGGCGCCGCTCGAGCTCGGCACCCGCGCCAACATCATGGTGACGACGGTCGCCTGCCACCCGGCGGACGATATCGTCGCCATCGGCTATGAGGACGGCATGATCCTTGCCGCCCGCTTCGCGGACAGCAAGGAAGTCCTGTTGCGTCGCCCGGGCAATGGCGCGATCACCGCCATGGCCTGGAACAAGAGCGGCCGCCAACTCGCTTTTGGATCGGCGGCGGGCGATTGCGGTGTGGTGGATATCGCCGGGTAGCGGGGGTGAATGCATGCCCCCGCTGCGGCGAAAGGCGGGGTAGCCGGATGGGGCCGGCTCCGCCTGTTCTCACCATTCCAGTTCCAGATGCGGCCGCCCGTCCGATGTCGTCTCGACGGTCCGCCCGCTCTCATCGATGGTGGCGGTGACCCGCTGGCGGAAGGCGGAGAAGCTCTCGAACGTGACGACGTCGACAGGCTCGTCGAACTTGAACGTCAGGCGATAACGTCCCGGCTTCGCGCCGATCGCCTGGGCCGAGAGGACTTCCGCTTCGAAAGGCTGGCCGAGATAACGGCCTTTGACCCGCGCCCCGAGCATCCATGGATTGAAAGCAGGTCGGTTGCCGACAGCCGCGTGCAGCGTGTTCCAATCGCGATAGCCATACTGGGCGGCGATCAGCTCGAGCGACTTGGAGTGGGTGACTTCGTCACCCTCCGACACAAGCCGCGATCTCAGGCGTCTGGCCTGGTCCTTCAGCGCATCGAGCGAGGGAAGGCTTCGTAATTCATGCGTCATGACAGGGTCTCCTGTTACGGCATGCATTTCCGGGATGGGTGTCCGCATTGCCATCGGTAGCATGCCGCGCGGCGTGACCGTGTCGAAAAGAGAGACTTCACCGAAGCTTGACGCTCGCGGACGGCAGGGGCCCTCGCCCGGCGCCTGAAATAGGGGAAACGACGCAGGCTGTCAAACGCGCGGGGCCGCCGGCGATGCCACTTGCACGCAAGCGACCGCCATGGGACGACTTGGCGTCGCCAAGAGCGGATGAGGAAAAGTGATCCGGGGAGCACATCATGAGCGAAGTCACCATTCTCGCATTCGCGCTTGTCGCCTTCATCGGCATTGCAACGCCTGGACCGACCGTGCTTCTCGCCCTCACCAATGGTTCGCGTTATGGCGTGAAACGGGCAACGGCAGGAATGATCGGCGCGATGCTCTCGGATTTCGTGCTGATCGGCGCGGTCGCACTCGGGCTTGGCGCACTGCTCGCAGCGTCGGAATTCTGGTTCTCCGTGATCAAATGGCTGGGCGCCGCCTATCTCGCCTATCTCGGCGTCATGCTGCTGCGATCGCGCGGGACGCTGGAACTCCCGCCGCAAGCGTCGCAGGCTATGGATGCCGGGGCGACGCGCTCCATCTTCGCCAAGAGCCTCCTCGTGGCCGTCACCAATCCCAAGGGCTATCTGTTCTTTTCGGCCTTTCTGCCGCAATTCATCGTTCCCGCCCTGCCACAGGCGCCGCAATACGCCATGCTGGCCATCGTCTTCGCGTCGATCGATTTCATGGTGATGTTCGGTTATGCCCTGCTCGGGTCGCAGGCGATACGCTTCATGAGGCGCTCCGGCGCGATCTGGCTCGACCGCATCTGCGGCGGCGCACTGCTGGCGCTCGCCGGATCTCTGGCACTCTATCGCCGCGCTGCGAATTAGAAGGCTTCGGCACAACGTGTGGCATGGTCATTCGAAGGGAATGGCCGTGCTTTGGAGCATTTCACCGTTTCATAGAAACACTGAAATGCTTCAACCGTTTGATCCAACGCACTTCCGGACGGAAAACCGTTACACACTTTCCTGGAAGTGCTCTGAAGCGTCTCACAGCGCTCCCGCCGCGAAAGGCGGCAGGAGCGCTGCTGATAATCCACCTCCGCAGGGTGGGAGGCGGAAGAAATTCAGGCCGCGCGGCGAAGCGGCGGCAAAGCGAGTTTCCGGCCGCTTGGAACCAGCATCCCGGCAGCACCGTCGAGCCAGCCTTCCTTGAGTTCGAGCGCCAGGAAGCGGTTGCGTTCGAAAGGACCGGGCATCACGAGATGCTGCGCGCGCTGCGCGAAGAAGCCGAAACGTTCGTAATAGGCGGCGTCGCCGACGAGCAGGACAGCGCCATGGCCGCGGTTCTTGGCTTCCTGGATCGCCGCGCGCATCAGCATGCCGCCGATACCTTTGCCCTCATGCGCCGGATCGACCGCAAGCGGGCCGAGCAGCAGCGCCGGCACCGCCTGGCCCTCGCGGTTGACGCCGGCCTCGACGTTCCAGAGGCGCACGGTGCCGATGACGTGACCGTCCGCATCCCGCGCGACAAGGGCAAGGCCCTCGGCAGGCACGCGGCCGCGGCGCAGCTTCTCCGACGATTTCCTGCGGCGACCCGCGCCCATGGCACGGTCGAGCAGGTTCTCGCGCGCAACGACATCGCCCGGGTTTTCCGAGTCGATTATAAAGGTGGTTGGCGCGAAGAACGCGCGCAGGGAATCAACAACAGCGGCCATCTGGGCGTCCCGTCATCAAAACCGCTTCAGGCGGACCGGACATGAATTGTGAAAGCCGCTCCCGCTTGAGCGGGAGCGAGCAGGATCAGATGACATAGGCCTTCAGAGGCTCGAAGCCGTTGAAGGCGACGGCCGAGTAGGTCGTCGTGTAGGCACCCGTGCCTTCGATCAGAACCTCGTCGCCGATCGTCAGCGAGATCGGCAGCGGATACATGTTCTTCTCATAGAGCACGTCGGCCGAGTCGCAGGTCGGGCCGGCGAGCACGCAGGGTTCCATCGCATCGGCATCGCGGGCCGTACGGATCGGATAGCGGATCGCCTCGTCCATCGTCTCGGCGAGACCGCCGAACTTGCCGATGTCGAGGAAGACCCAACGGTGGCTGTCGTTGTCCGACTTCTTCGACACGAGAACGACTTCCGCCTTGATCACGCCGGCATTTCCCACCATGCCGCGGCCCGGCTCGATGATCGTCTCCGGAATGTTGTTGCCGAAGTGCTTCTTCAGCGCGCCGAAGATCGCCTGGCCATAGGCTTCGGCCGACGGAACGTCCCTGAGGTACTTCGTCGGGAAGCCGCCGCCCATGTTGACCATCTTGAGCTCGATGCCCTGCTTGGCAAGCTGGACGAAGACACGCTTGGCATCGGCAAGAGCCGCATCCCATGCGTCGAGCTTCGTCATCTGCGAGCCGACATGGAACGAGACGCCGTAGGAAACGAGCCCGAGCTGGTGCGCATAGACGAGCACGTCGACCGCCATCTGCGGCACGCAGCCGAACTTGCGCGACAGCGGCCATTCGGCGCCTTCGCCATCGGTGAGCACGCGGCAGAAGACACGGGCGCCGGGAGCGGCGCGCGCGATCTTCTCGACCTCTTCGTGGCTGTCCACCGCAAAGAGGCTGATGCCCAGCGCATGGGCGCGCGCAACGTCCCGCTCCTTCTTGATGGTGTTGCCATAGGAGATGCGGTTCGGCGTCGCGCCTGCATCGAGCGCCATTTCGATCTCGGCGACCGACGCGCAATCGAAGTTGGAGCCGAGGCCGGCGAGAAGACGCAGGACTTCCGGCGCCGGATTTGCCTTCACGGCATAGTAGATCGCGCTGTCGGGCAGCGCATGACGGAAGGCCTTGAAATTGTCGCGCACGACGTCGAGGTCGACAACGAGGCAAGGACCTTCGGGTCGTCGGGTGTTGAGGAAGTCGATGATACGTGCGGTGGTCATGGCCATATTCCCCGATCCATTAGACTCCACATTTGTGGAGGACAAAGGGCATACGCACGCCTGCACTGGAACCAGCCGGTGGAGACCCCGGAACCATGCATGCGCTCGATGCGCGAATGTGAATCAAAGCCCGCAAAGGCTAGGATTCGGCTTTGTCTGCCATGGATTGGAGGGAATAACCCAACCGCACTTCCGGCAATGAAGGTGTGCCTCTTCAGTAACCCCGGCTGTTGGAAAGCCGGCAGACACCAGAAAGGCCCGCACCGTCGTTGCTTCAAGATGTCCTCGCATTTCCCGGTTGGCCGGAATAGCGACTGGAGGGGTTAGTTCCAGGTACCTTACCGATAACCTCACCTAATCGAGGGTCGGCGGACACCCACAGGCACGTGCGACTTTGGGCAAGGCGTAGGTAAGAAAAATCATCGTCGTAATCAAGAGGTTTTTCCATCTCGCCGCTAATTTTTTCTGGACCGGGCAACGGCGCCAGTGTTCACTTTGGCTGAACGATCGCAGCAGGCCGTGCGTGCGTGCGGGAACCGAGACCCGCCTACCCATGCGCGTTTTCGCCTGCACGCCAGAGAAAGACGAACTATGGATACCTTGACCCGCATCCGCGCCTTCATCGATGTCGTGGACGCGGAAGGCTTTTCGGCCGCGGCCCGGCGCATCGGCAAATCCAAGGCGCTGCTGTCGAAATATGTACGCGAACTCGAGGACGAGCTCGGCGCGCTGCTGTTGAACCGCACGACGCGCCAGTTCTCGCTGACCGAGGCCGGCCACACCTATTATCGCAGCGCATCGGAAATCCTGAAGGAGATCGACAACCTCGCCGATCTCGTGCGTGCCAACAATTCCGACCTCAAGGGCCGATTGCGAATCACCGTGCCGAGGACTTTCGTCGATGCGGATATCGGCCAGTCCCTGATCGACTTCGGCAAGGAGCATCCCGAACTGTCGCTCGACATCGTCTCGGACGACCGGTTCATCGACCTCGTCGAGGAAGGATTCGACGTCGCCATCCGAATCACCCGGCTCGAGGACTCGACGCTGATCGCCCGCAAGCTCGACGACTTCCAGGTGCTGGTCTGCGCCTCGCCGGATTTCATGGCCAAGGCCGGCGCCCTCGCGCATCCGAGTGAACTTTCCAAGCTGCCGTGCATCCTCGACACCAACGGCCGGTCCTATTCGAGCTGGCGTTTCGTCGAAAAGGACGGTTCGCCATTCACCGTGCCGGTCAGCGGGCAGATCGAAGTCAACAGTCCACTTGCCGCGGCGC